>JAEZBZ010000162.1 GCA_023412745.1 Pseudomonadota bacterium
CTTTCGGATAGAATACCTCCACTACGACGTTGGTTTTACAAAATCCTTCACGTCGGACGAATTGCCTGATTCGGATAACGGTGACAGGTTCAGCGTGGATGACGTTGACGTTATCCGAGCGGCCATAAGCTTCAAGATCAATTGACGGCTTCGAGCCGAAGATGGCCAAGGACCCGGCGTCGTCGCATTTGGGCTTCGCGAGTGTCTGGCGTTGACCGTCGGCGTCGAACGATTTGGCTGAAGGACACACATCAGCCCGCCCTCCTTGATTGGATCGTGCTTCTTATCGGAAAACCGGATCCAAGTTTTCCTGAAGCATTCGGTTCGTTCCCTCTCGCCATCCCTGCGCAAAGATGGCTCGACGTGCGGTCGTTTGTTTTTCGGCTGGTGCGACGGCGGCGGTTTTAGCCGTACCGTTCAGTGCGGCGATCGCTTCCGTTGCAATGACTTACTTGAGCCACAACGTCTGCATCTGGCCCAGAGCGCGGCCGCGCCGAGTGCATGTTGATCATCCGTTGGCAAGAGGAAGCGGACTTCAAAGTCCGCTTCCTCTCTGATCACCACCGAGGATGTAGCGCGCCAGCGCGCGCTTACCCTCAAAGCCCAGCCAGCGCCTGATCGAGGTCCGCGATGATATCGGCTTTGTCTTCCAGGCCGATCGACAGTCGCACCACTTCTGCGCCGGCGCCCGCTGCCGTGCGCTGTTCGTCGGTGAGCTGGCGGTGCGTGGTCGATGCCGGGTGGATCACGAGGCTGCGCGTGTCACCGATATTGGCGAGAAGCGAAAACAGCTTCAAGCTGGAGACAAGCTTCACGCCGGCGTCGTAGCCGCCCTTTACGCCGAAGGTGAAGACGGCACCCGCGCCCAACGGTGAGAGGGACTTCTGCAGCGCGTGGTTCTTGCTGTCGGCGAGGCCCGCGTAGTTGACCCAGGCGACCTTCGGATGCTTGGCGAGATATTCCGCGACGGCCTGCGCGTTTTCCGTGTGCCGGGCGATGCGCAGCGGCAGCGTCTCGATGCCGGTCAGGATCAGGAACGCGTTGAACGGCGAGATCGCTGGACCGAGATCGCGCAGCCCGAGCACACGCGCCGCAATCGCGAACGCGAAATTGCCGAACGTCTCGGCGAGCTTCATGCCGTTGTAGGACGGATTTGGATCGACCAGCGCCTTGTAGCGATGCTTGGCGCCGAGCCAGTCGAACGTGCCGCTGTCGACCAGCACGCCGCCGATTGAATTGCCGTGACCGCCAAGGAACTTTGTAAGAGAGTGCACGACGATGTCGGCCCCGTGCTCCTTTGGGCGGATCAGATAGGGCGTCGCCAGCGTGTTGTCGACGATCAGTGGCACGCCGGCCGCCTTGGCGATTTTCGAGATGGCCGGGAGATCGACCACGATGCCGCCGGGATTGGCGATCGATTCCACGAAGATGGCCTTGGTCTTCGGCGTCACCGCGCGCGCGAAGCTCTCCGGGTCGGTGGCATCGGCCCACACGACGTTCCAGTTGAACTTCTTGAACGAGTGATTGAACTGGTTGATCGAGCCGCCATAAAGCTGGCGCGCGGCGACGAATTCGTCACCCGGCTCCAGCAGGGTATGAAACACGAGGAACTGCGCTGCGTGCCCAGAGGCGACCGCCAGGGCTGCCGTTCCGCCTTCAAGAGCTGCAACGCGCGACTCGAGCACGGCCTGCGTCGGGTTCGTGATACGGGTGTAAATATTGCCAAACGCTTCCAGCCCGAACAGCGAGGCGGCATGGTCCGCATCGTTGAACACGAAGGACGTGGTTTGATAGATCGGCGTCGCCCGCGCGCCAGTTGAAGGATCGGGCGCCGCGCCGGCGTGGATGGCGAGTGTGGCGAACCCAGGCGCGCCATTCTCTGGCTTGTCTGCCATTGGAAACTCCCTAGCGTGGTGAATGGGCTGTCAGCGCGAGCGAGATGCGCGTTCCGGCAAACTTAGCGGATCGCATGGGGGATAGGCTATCCCGATTTCTCTGCAAAGCTCTGCATGATCCCAGGAGATGCCGGCGATCTGCCGCATGCGGTTGTTGATCTTAATCAAAGCTCAGCATGTCCACCCTGACCATGCTTCCTCCAGACCATTCAGGGGAGGAATTGCATCATGCAATGGCCCGCCTACCGATGGCCGATGTATCATCGCGTTCTGCATCAGGCCGAGCACATGGATCACATGATGGAGCGTCTCCATGTGGATCCCGTGATGGCTGCCCGCCGCGATCAGGGAGATGCCATTCTTCACGCCTACGCCAATTGCCTGCATTGTCCGTTTGGGCGGGAGTGCGAGCGCTGGCTGAAACGCGACCCCGGTGCTCTGGACCCCGGCGAGCTATGTCCGAACATGCAGTTCTTCGCCGCCTGTCGCCGGTCAAGCTGACGCTAAACGTTCAGTCGGGGCTTTCAATTGGCCGCGCGTCGATGTAGAAGGCGCGGATCGTGGTGCTCGGCTCGGTCCGGGCGCGCATGGGGCGGGCGGTTAGCTCAGTGGTAGAGCGCCTCGTTTACACCGAGGATGTCGGGAGTTCGACCCTCTCACCGCCCACCATTTCTATCAATCACTTAGCTCTGGATCACCGAGGCTTTCCTAAGGTTCGCGGAACTTGTGCGCGCCGGCCGTAAGCCCTTTGCCTGTTGCAACACCTCGATGGTGCGGAGGCGCTACCGACGCCACGCCGCGAATCATGTAACTTATTGATTGGTTTGCGCTCCTGGCGCAGCACGCGCACGCGTCGTCACCTGAGCGAGGTTGGTCATGTCCGACAAGACGGTTCTGGCGGTTCCCGGGAAGAAGATGTCGGTGCCCAAGGTGTTCAAACGGACACTGCAGATTTCCATGGCTGTGATGCTGACTGCGCTCGTCGCGCTCACCTTCGTGGTTGCCAACGGCATGCTGGTCGGCAAGGGCGGGCTGGCTCAGGCAACGTCGACCTGGCTCGGCTTCATTCAGCGATCGGACATCCAGGCGACGGTCATTCTCACCGCTGTTGTGAGCGTGCTGTTCGTCTATTGGCAGCGTGATCGCGAACGCCGATAAGCCGGTCCCCTTGGACCGGACGGATGTTTGAAGCCAGGGGCAAAGTCCCTGGCTCGTTGTACCCGCCCAGTGCGATGCCGTTGGTTTCGCGGATGATTTTGCCGCGACGCCCGCACGCGTCTAAGACCTGTTATTTGCCGCCGCCTTTGGGCGTGAAGGCCTTGCGCGCCCAGCACGGATATCCGCCATAGTTGCCGGACATGTCGGCCTCGATCGGGCAAGCTGCGGTCGGGTCGAGCGGCGCAATCGGAAACGCCGGGATCTCACCATTGCTGGACTGGCGCGGTGGCTGATAGAGGCGCAAGCGCCCCCCTGGCGGCGCGATCGAGCGCTCGCTCGCGCCTCTGGTCCGATCCCGCCGCGCGTCGGAGATGGTGGTCATCGCCAGCAGGCAACCCAGGATGATCGAGAGACTGACGAGAACTCGCAGCATGTTCGCTCACACGCGCCGTGGAAGGACTTAGCGCTGCAACCTGAGTGCGGTGGATTTGTTCCGCCCTGCGTGGACGAGGCTTGTGGCGAAAAGGGCAGGTGGCCGCTTCCACGTTCGCGATCCGGCAAAGTAGGCGATCGAGCGGCTGCGCTGGCGGCGTCGTGCTGGCCGCCGATGGGTGCGCGCTGGACGGGGGGATTGGGAACGGCGGCAGAGGCCGAGCCCCAACCGGCCGCAAAGCGCGTCAGCGCCTGATCCGAACTACGTTTCAGAAGGAATGGGGTGGCGACTAAGCCATTGAAAACAATGGCGCGAGAGACGGGACTTGAACCCGCGGCCTCCGGCGTGACAGGCCGGCGCTCTAACCAACTGAGCTACTCCCGCTAAAATCGTCTGCGAGCCGGATTGGCTCGCTGCCACGCGCGATCCTTTACGTGACAAGGGCTGCCCCGTCAAGGTGATGCAGCAGACCAAATTGAGCGATGTGACGGTTTGTGACGCCTATCCCCGATTGGATGGCGGAAACTGGCGGGCGCCAGTGCCTGCCCAAGTTCCAATCATGGCGGCCGAATGATCACGCAATAGGCAGGTTGAGAGCCCGCCAGTGCCTTTGGCGGATACACCCGTTGCAGTCGCGCGGTCCTGCCGCAGGGGGTGCGATAGGATGTCCACTGCGGATCGCAAATTTCGTCACGAGTTCGCAACTATTCAGGATCAGAACGGCCGCGCGTTTGGCGCCGGAATCGAATTCCTCATGACCGTCATCGCAGGACCTGGTCCTGCAGAGCGATCGGTCTGGAAGCGCCATCCGCCGGCTGACAAGTAACAGCGTGAGCGGCCGACTGAAGACCTCTCGCTTAACAAAAAATGGATCATGACAATGAGCAATATGCGATCGATGACGGCTGCGAACCATGCCGCGATACAGGGCCAGGCCGATGCCATGGGGCCCATGGCCTGGATGATGGGTGTTGTGGAGCAGGTTCGCATGGCGGCCCAGCGGCGTACGGCGGTCGCCGAACTGAACGCCCTGGATGACCGAATGCTGCAGGACATTGGCGTCAAGCGTTCAGAGATTCCGGGAATCATTTACGGCTGTAGCCGCGATGTCAGCCGCCATCTGCGCGCCTGATACTCCGCGCAACGCGGACGCGCCATGTGGCGCAACGATGAGACTCACGAAATCATGCGGCCGCTTTGTCGAGAGGCGGCCGCATCCTTTATCTGCTTGCGCAGGAACGCCACCGGAAGCCCCTCGCTGGCTGTCAGGGCGCGCACCCCGTGCGATGTGATCTCGTAACCGAGCCGGGCAAAGAACCCGACCGAGTTCATCGTCGCTTCCACCGACAGCACGTCGAAGCCGGCTTTGCGTGCCGCGGCTTCGGCGGTCTGCACAAGCTTGGAGCCGAGCCCCAATCCGGTAAACATTGGTCTCACGAAAACCCAGCGGATACGCGCCGCGGAGGCCGAACCGTCGCCCGCGGACCATCCCGACGTGCCGACCAGTTCGCCGGCGAGACGCGCACCAAACAGTTGCCCGCGCTGCATCGCTTCCGACAGCACGGCCGTATAGCTGGTGCCGTAGACGAGCGTGGTGAAGGCTAAAATCTCACCATCGGTGAAGCTGTGGCCTGCCAGGACGCGGAATGACGTGGCATGGAGCGAGCGCACGTCAGCCAGATCGTCGGGGCCGATCGGTGCAATCTCAGCTCCTTGAGCAATCTCGTCCGTCACGGCGAGGTGTTCCAGCTTCGACGGTTTTCATATCACTGGCGTGACACACTAACTCACGAACCTGGGGATATGGTCAAGGTCTTTACCGCCGAGGTTGTGCCGGCTGCGGGGACGGAGCTTCTGCGCGGCGATCCAATTGCTCGGTTTGCGGGTTATACTCGGCCTGCTTGCACGAGCAGCCCTGCACGAATTCCTTGCGATAACGAAAGGCAGCCTTGAGTGAGCTGTAGGGCTGGCGTGACCGGTGCGAAACGGCCTGGTTCATGTCGCCGCCCGGGTTCTGGTGATAGAAAAGCTCAGCCGGCGCAGCACACTTGGATTCACAGACCTGCGCGTCGCGGTCGAAATGGTTCGGTAGCGTCGAGAAACTGACCGGGAAATAGTAGCCGTCACACAGCCGTACACAGACCGTGCGGAAGGTCGCGAACGGCAGGTTGCCGAATTGGCCGCCCGAAGAATCGCCGCTGTCATCATCCTGCCAGATGGACGAGAACGGATTTGAATTATACTGCCGGGCCTGCTGCTGGTAGGTCTGGCCGCAACCGTTCTGCGCCAGCTCGCGCACGATGTCTTCCTGGTAGGAGCGTCCACCCGACGACATGAGCTGCTGGCGCTGGGCGCTAAGTTCGGCCAGCCGGCGGTTGGCATTCTCGACCTGGGTGTTGAGGTCGACACACTGCTTGGTGCGTCGCAGGCTCTTGGAGAACAGGAAATATTCGTAGCAGCCGTTGCGCTCCAGCTGCTGCTGACCGAGCTGATACTGGCGATCTGTCAGCCGGATATCCTGTTCGATCCTCGGCAGCAGGTCGCGGGACTGCGAACCGCGATTGGCTTCCTGAGCCAGGCGCTGTTCAAGCTGCAGGCAGATCGCGGAACGGCCGCCTTGTTGGCCATACTGGTATTGCTGGCCCTGCTGCGGCGCGCCTTGCGGCGGCCCGCGATAGACCGGATCGCGAGGCTCGGGCGGGCGCTGCTGTTGCTGCTGGCTGCTGCCACCCCAGCTATTCCAGGGCCAACCTTGGGCAAGGGCGGGAGCAGCAGCGGCCATGCATACCAGCGCTGCCACGCCGATGAAGCGTAGCCCGCGGTTCCGTGATGGCCCGCTGGGAACGAGGCGCATGTTGAACGTTTTCCCCTTGGGTGCGTGGGACATCGAATCGATGCCCGCCAAACCTCAAGCCGCAATTATCGAGACATCGGCTATCGGGTCAATGCAGCGCAAATTTGGCGATGGACGGATCAAGCCGGTTTTCCAGAAGTCTCCGGCTTGACGCTGGCAGGTGCGCTCCCGCATAAGGTCGCCATGGAACAGCGCAGGCCGACATTCGCCGTCAGCACCTGTTGCGGCAATATCACTGGTATCATTCCGAGCTAGCTCTTCGCTGGCGCGCGGCCGCTCATCTTGCCCGGACATCAGAGCCACGCCCCGCCAGAAAGGTCAGGGGACTAAACGTGACGCTCACGCTCTACAATACGCTGACGCGCCGTAAGGAGCCGTTCAAGCCACTCGATCCGAACAACGTTCGGATGTATGTCTGCGGCCCGACCGTCTATGATTACGCCCATATCGGTAACGCGCGGCCGGTAATCGTCTTCGACGTGCTGTTCCGCCTGCTGCGGCATGTCTACGGGCCGGATCATGTCACCTACGCCCGCAACATCACCGACGTTGATGACAAGATCAACGCGCGGGCGGCGCGGGACTACCCCGATAGTCCGCTGAACGAGGCGATCCGCAAGGTCACCGAGATGACCGAGCGGCAGTTCCACGAAGACATTGCGGCGCTCGGCGTGCTGCCGCCGACGGTGGAGCCGCGCGCGACCGAGCACATCGCGGACATGAAGCGGCTGATCGAGATGCTGGTGGCCAACGGCAACGCTTATGTCGCCGATGGCCACGTGCTGTTCGACGTTGCCGCCATGCCGGACTACGGCAAGCTTGCCAATCGCAGCCTGGACGAGATGGAAGCCGGCGCCCGGGTCGATGTCGCGCCGTACAAGAAGGGCGCGATGGACTTCGTGCTGTGGAAGCCGTCGAAGCCGGGCGAGCCGTCATGGCAGAGCCCGTGCGGAATTGCGACGCCCGGCCGGCCAGGCTGGCACATCGAGTGCTCGGCGATGTCGGAAAAGCACCTCGGGCCCGTGTTCGACATTCACGGCGGCGGCATCGACCTGGTGTTTCCGCATCACGAGAACGAACTGGCGCAATCGCGCTGCGCACACGGCACGCCGCTCATGGCGCAAGTGTGGATGCACAACGGTTTCCTGCAGGTGGAAGGCGAGAAGATGTCGAAGAGCCTCGGCAACTTCATCACCATTCACGAGCTGCTACGCACCCGGCAGTTCGGCGCCAGTCCGTGGCATGGCCGGGTCATCAGGCTCGCGATGCTGGGCACACACTATCGCCAGCCGATCGACTGGACGGCCGAGCGGCTGGTGCAGTCGCGCGCAACGCTGCTCGACCTGGCGGAGCTGGTCGGTGGCGTCGCGGCATCCGGCGCGCCGAATAGCGAAGTGGTGGCGGCGCTGAGCGATGATCTCAACACGCCGAGCGCGCTGTCGATCGTGCACGGGCTGGCGAAGTCGGCGCGGCGCAACGCGGATATGGCGGCGGAACTGCGCAGTACGCTCGAATTCATGGGCCTGTATGGTGGCGAGACGCGCGAAGAGCTGAACGTTGGCGTCGAGCCGCTGGCCGTCGATACCGCGCAGGTGGAAGCGATGGTCGCGGCTCGTCTGGCGGCGCGCAAGACGAAAGACTTCAAAGAATCCGATCGTATTCGCGATGAACTGGCCGCCATGGGCATCCAGCTCAAGGACGCCAAGGATGCGACCGGGGAGATCGTCACGACCTGGGAGGTCAAGCGGTGAGCGTGCGTGCGCCCGGCATCTTTGCGCGTGGCCCATGTGCCGCCCAGATTGCGCGCGCGTCTCGTCACAATCGAACTGAGGGAGAGCAAGCGGCGGCGTCATGTGTCGCGCGGTACGCGATGTCTTAACTCTTCGCGCCGATTCTTGCGCCTGGCGCGGGGGTACGTCTCGCGGCAGGACACGCAGTCGGAGACCACTTTGCGCGGCAAAACAACACAAGAGGTGAAGCGGTGACGAAAGCGCCCGTCCTCGATCATGTCGGTATCGTCGTCAGTGACTATGCGCGCTCGAAAGCGTTCTATACCGCCGCTCTGCTGCCGCTCGGCATTTCGCTGGCCATGGAACTCGATCGCGCCACGACCGGCGGATTTGAAGGCGCGGGCTTCGGGCGTGGCAAGCCGTACTTCTGGATATCAGGAGGCGCCGCGACGAGCCCGCTACACATCGCCTTCGGCGCCGCAACCAGGGACGAGGTTGATGCGTTCCATGCCGCGGCATTGGCGGCAGGCGGCAAGGATAACGGCGCGCCGGGGTTGCGACCGCACTATCATGCGACTTACTACGGTGCATTTGTGCTTGATCCGGACGGCCACAACGTGGAGGCTGTCTGCCATTCATCCGAGTAGTGAGCGATGACCAACCCTGATCCCGAAACCCAGCCGCCGTTCCAGCGTCACTGGCTCTACTACATGATCCTGAAAATCGCTGTCGTGGCCGCTGCCGTCGCGATCGCCCTGCGTTATGCCGAAATCATCTAAGGCCGACTTGTGACCCGCGATCGTTTGTATTTGTTCGACACGACCCTCAGAGACGGCGCGCAGACCACCGGCGTCGATTTTTCCGTCGAGGACAAGCGGCGCATTTGCGATGTGCTGGATAGCATCGGCATTGACTACATCGAGGGCGGATATCCGGGAGCCAATGCGACGGATACGGCGTTCTTCGGCGCACCGCCCGTGCTGAACCATGCGCGGCTGACGGCATTCGGCATGACCAAGCGCGCGGGGCGTTCCGTTGCCAATGATCCCGGTTTCCAGGCAACGCTGCAGACGGACGTGCCGGCGACCTGCCTCGTCGCCAAGAGCTGGGATTATCACGTGCGCGTTGCGCTCGGTATTACCAACGAGGAGAACCTCGACGGCGTGACGCAATCCGTCGCAGCGCTGTGCGAGGCCGGCCGCGAGGCGATGATCGACTGCGAGCATTTCTTCGACGGCTACAAGGGCAATCGCGCGTACGCGCTTGCGGTGGCCAAGGCCGCCTATGATGCCGGTGCGCGCTGGGTGGTGTTGTGCGATACCAATGGCGGCACGCTTCCCCATGAGGTCGAGCGCATCGTCGCCGACGTGTGCAAGTTCGTGCCGGGCACGCATCTGGGCATCCATACGCACAACGATACGGAAAACGCGGTCGCCAATACGCTGGCGGCGGTGCGGGCTGGCGTGCGCCAGATCCAGGGCACGCTGAATGGCCTCGGCGAGCGCTGCGGCAACGCCAATCTCACCTCGATCATTCCGACACTGCTGCTGAAGTCCGAGTTTGCGGATTACTTTGAAACGGCCGTCACGCCCGAGCGGCTGATGCGGCTGACCCAGGCGAGCCGCGTGCTGGATGAAATCCTGAACCGCGCGCCGAACCGGCAGGCGCCCTATGTCGGCGAGGCGGCGTTCGCCACCAAGGCCGGCATTCATGCGTCCGCCATCCTGAAAGAGCCGGAAACCTACGAGCACGTGAAACCGGAAAGCGTCGGCAACCGTCGCCGCGTGCTGGTGTCGGATCAGGCCGGCAAGTCGAATATCATGGCCGAGCTGGAACGCATCGGCATCGCGATTCGCCGCGACGATGCGCGTGTCAGCCGGCTGCTCGACGAGGTCAAGGAACGCGAGGCCGTCGGTTACGCCTACGAGGCGGCCGAAGCGTCGTTCGAGCTGCTGGCACGGCGGCTGCTCGGCGAAGTGCCGCAGTATTTCACCGTCGACAGCTTCCGCGTGATGGTCGAAAAGCGGCACAACGCGGTCGGCCATCTGGTCACGGTCTCGGAAGCGACGGTCAAGGTGTTCATCGCCGGTGATGCGGAGCCGCTGTGGTCGGTCGCGGAAGGCAATGGCCCGGTCAATGCGCTGGATCAGGCGCTGCGCAAGGATCTTGGCCGCTACCAGAAGCACATCAACAACGTCGAGTTGGTCGACTATAAGGTGCGCATCCTGACTGGCGGTACGGAAGCGTTGACACGCGTTCTGATCGAAAGCCAGGACAAGACCACCGGGGATCGCTGGTTCACGGGCGGCGGGTCGCCGAACATCGTCGATGCGAGTTTCGAGGCGCTGGTCGACTCGATCAACTACAAGCTGTTCAAGGACGGGGCTCAACTCGCCTGATAGCGTCTCGCGATAGACATGGGCGGCGCGCGTGACGCTGCGCTGCATGCCCCGCGACGACAGCACCCGATAAGGTACACCTGACGTGCGTACTGACCTGTTCGATTTCGACCTGCCGGAGGACCGCATCGCGCTGCATCCGCTGCCCGAGCGGGATACCGCGCGCATGCTGGTGGTGCGGCCGGGTGGGCAGCCGGAGCTTGCGGACAGGAACGTCGGCGATCTGCCGTCGTATCTCAAAGCCGGCGACGTGCTGGTCTGCAACAACACCCGCGTGATCCGCGCCGCGCTGACCGGCACGCGGACGCGCGCTGGCAATACCGCGAAGGTTTCGTTCAACCTGCACAAGCGCGTCGACGAAAGCCGTTGGCGTGCGTTCGCGCGTCCGGCCAAGCGGCTGGAGGTCGGCGACGTGGTCCGCTTCGGTCATGAAGGGCGCGTGTGTTTTCTCGGCACGCTCGACGCGACAGTCGCTGCCAAGGGCGAGGCCGGCGAGGTTGAACTCGCCTTCAGCATGCACAGCGCCTATCTCGATGAAGCCATCGAGGCGCTCGGCGATCCGCCGCTGCCGCCGTATATCGCGGCCAAGCGCCCGCCGACCGACGATGACCTCGCGTCGTACCAGACGGTGTTCGCGCAACGCGAAGGTGCGGTCGCGGCGCCGACTGCTGGACTGCATTTCACCGATCGCCTGCTGGCCAGGCTGGAAGCGCAAGGCATTTCGCGCCAGTTCCTGACGCTGCACGTCGGTGCGGGCACGTTCCTGCCGGTCAAGGCAGATGATACCAGCGAGCATCGCATGCATGCGGAGTGGGGGGAGATCACGCCGGAAGCGGCGGACGCTCTGAACGCCGCGCGCACTGCTGGCGGGCGCATCGTTGCGGTCGGCACGACGGCGCTGCGGCTGCTCGAAAGTGCAGCGGACGCACAGGGCCGCATCCATCCGTTCGCGGGTGATACCGACATCTTCATCACGCCCGGTTATCGGTTCCGCGCCGTCGATGTATTGATGACCAACTTCCACCTGCCCCGCTCGACGCTGTTCATGCTGGTGTCGGCGTTTTCTGGCCTGCCGACCATGCAGGCCGCCTACGCGCACGCCATCGCCGCCGGCTATCGCTTCTATTCGTACGGCGACGCGTCGCTGCTGTTTCCCGCTCAGGACCATCCATGACAAATCAGTTTTACTACCGGCCGATTGCCGAGGATGCGGGCGCGCGACTGGGCGAAATCGTAACGCCGCGTGGCATCATCCGTACTCCGGCATTCATGCCGGTCGGTACGGTGGCGACGGTTAAGGGGCTCTATCCGGCGCAGGTGAAAGAGGCCGGTGCCGACATCCTGCTCGGCAACACCTATCACCTGATGCTGCGGCCGGGGGCGGAGCGTGTCGCGCGTCTCGGCGGCCTGCACAGTTTCATGCGCTGGGACAGGCCGATCCTGACCGACTCGGGCGGCTTCCAGATCATGTCGCTGGCTAACCTGCGCAGGATCACCGAGGAGGGCGCCAGCTTCCAGTCGCACCTGGATGGGTCGCGGCACATGCTGACGCCGGAACGCGCGGTTGAGATCCAATGCCTGCTCGGCAGCGATATCCAGATGCAGCTCGACGAATGCATCGCCTATCCGGCCGAAAAGGACGAGGCACAGCGCGCCATGGAGATGTCGCTGCGCTGGGCTGAGCGTTGCAAGCGGGCGTTCGCCGATATGGCGAAGCCCGGCCAGGCGTTGTTCGGCATCGTGCAGGGTGGCGTGTATGCCGATCTGCGCCGCAAGTCGGCGGATGCGCTGACCGCGATGGATCTGCCGGGCTATGCCGTCGGCGGGCTGGCGGTCGGCGAAGGCCAGGAGATCATGCTGTCGACGCTGGAGCAGACCCTGCCGCATCTGCCGATCACCAAGCCGCGCTATCTGATGGGGGTCGGCACGCCGTCGGATCTGATCGAAGCGGTGGCGCGCGGTATCGATATGTTCGACTGCGTGATGCCGACTCGTTCGGGGCGTCACGGACAGGCATTCACATGGGCTGGCCGGGTCAACCTGCGTAATGCGCGGCATGCGGAGGATATGCGCCCGCTGGATGAAAACAGCGCCTGTCCGGCCGCGCGCGACTATTCACGCGCCTACCTGCATCATCTGGTCAAATCCGGGGAATTGCTCGGTTCGATGATTCTGAGCTGGGCGAACATCTGGTTCTATCAGGAGCTGATGGCGGCCATGCGGACGGCGATCGCCGAAGGGCGCTTTGCTGCATTCGCGGCCGAACATCGTGTGCGGCTGGCGGAGCTGGAAGCCGCAGACTGATCCGCGGCCGGGGCTTCGCGCCGACCTCTCCCCTGGGGAAGGGACGCGCGTCTCGATTTTGGTTAGGGAAAGATCCTAAAGCCCCTCGCTGCCGCAGCGCGCCAGCAGCCGCAGCAGAAGCGCTCCTGCCCGCTGGCGATGTCGGCGATGGATGGAGGCGGCCGTCTCGCCGTCGCGCTTGCGGATGGCTTCCACGACATTGGCATGGTCGCGGTTGGAATCTACCGGCTTGGGCCGCAGTTTCAGCGTTTGCATGCGCGCCCGATAGGCCTGATCGCGGAAGGTCGTGACGATCTGGGTCATGCGCGAGTTGTTGGCCAGATTGACCAGTCGCGTGTGGAAAATCTCGTCGGTCTGCGCCCAGGCCATCAGGTCGGCGCGTGCCAGCGCGGCATCCATATCCGCGACGGCATCCTCCAGCAGGCGGATTTCATCGCGATTGAGGCCGCGATCCGCGACGTTGCGGGCCGCAAGTGCCTCCAGCTCGGTGAGCAGCTCGTAGATCTCGCGCATATCGTCGACCGAGACCGGCAGCACGCGCGCGCCATGGCGCGGCCGCACCTCGACCAAACGTTCATCGCTGAGCCGGATCAGCGCCTCGCGAACCGGCGTGCGGCTCATGCCGAGAGCGTCGGCCAGTTCCTGTTCGAGATACTGGGCGTTCGGCGGCATATCGTTGTCGAGGATACGCCGCCGGATTTCGCGATAGGCGCGCAACGTCTGAGGCATGCGCTCAAGATCGGCGGCATCGTCCTCGGCGGTCATGCCTGCCGTGGCAGTATCGTGACGGTCTCGCTGCATCATGGCTCTCCCCGACTGTTACGAGGAATGAGACGTTCGCGTCATATTGTGACCAATCGCCGGCGCGAGGTAAACAGGCCCTCAGCGTGTCGCGGCAAGTTCCTCTATGGTTTTCATGACTTGCTCGGTCACGGCCTTCGAGCCCTGATCGCCGCCAAATTCCATCGGCCGGAGGCGTCCCTTGGCGAACGCCGTCTCGATAGCGCTGTCGAGGATATCGGCGGCTTTGTTCATGCTCGGATTGCCGTGGCGTTCCCCGAGCCAGTTCAGCATCAGCGCGCCGGACAGGATGGTCGCGAGCGGGTTGGCCTTGCCCTGGCCGGCGATGTCCGGGGCCGAACCGTGCGCGGGCTGGAACAGGCCGTGCTCGTCACCGAGCTCGGCGCACGAAGCCATGCCCATGCCGCCGACGAGGCCGCCGCCGAGGTCCGACAGGATGTCACCGAACATGTTCTCCATCACCAGGACGTCATAGTCCCACGGCTTGCGGATGAGATCGAGCGCCATGGCATCGACATACGCATAGGTCGCCTCGATGTCGGGGTTCAGCGCGGCACGCTCGCGGAAGATCTCCCGAAAGAAGGCGAAGGCGCGGAATACGTTCGATTTGTCGACGCAGGTGACCTTGCCC
The DNA here is from genome assembly GCA_023412745.1 of Pseudomonadota bacterium. Classification (GTDB taxonomy): domain Bacteria; phylum Pseudomonadota; class Alphaproteobacteria; order Rhizobiales; family Hyphomicrobiaceae; genus ZC4RG25. Next base: position 14,206 of record JAEZBZ010000162.1, read on the forward strand.
TTGCCGCCGCGCGCCTTGCGCTGACGGGCGATCTTGAAGGCGGCGTCGCACAGCCGTTCCGTCGTCGCGCGCGTGATGCGCAGTGTTTCGCGGGCCTCGGTGTGGCTGACCTCGCCTTTGCCCTGCGAGAAGAACAGGCCTTCGGTGGATTCGCGCAGGATGATCAGGTCGATGTTGGCGGCGCGTTCGTCGAGCAGGCGGCGCGGGGTGTTGGCATACGCCTTCACAGGGCGAACGCCGGCGTACAGGCCGAACTCATCGCGCATGCGCAGATGCGGGCGGATTTCGGTGCCGTCAGGGAAGCGGACATCGGGCAGCCCAATCGCGCCGAGCAGGATTGCGTCGGCCTTGCGGGCGGCTTCGAACGAGGCAGCCGAAATGTCCTCGCCAGTCTTCTGATAGCACACCGCGCCGACTGGGTAGTCCGTGAACGCGAGACTGAAGCCGCCGACCAGGGATTCGAGCTGCTTGAGAATCTCGACCGTGGGCGTGATGACCTCAGGACCGATCCCGTCGCCCGCATAAACGGCGATCTGGAGTGCATTCGACTGCATCTGTTGGCATTCCCTGTTTTTCGTCGTCTTCCAGCTTTGCGCCGACGGCCAAACGTCCTAGGTTCGGCGCAACTGGTAGCATTGCAAATAATGTATACGTAATAATAGCGAAAAATCAAAGGCGCGCTATAGCTTTGTGACGGTGCGGGCTGCGCCGCATGAAGAGCTCAAAGACAAGGAAGGAAATGTCGCTTATGCAAGGTAACATGTCGGAGGAAGCGACACTGCCGCACGACGGCACGCGCGGCGCTCTCGCGGGGCGTGTATGGCGTCCCGGAATCGGTCCCTCGGTGGTGGCGATCCGGGCGGATGGCGTGGTCGATATCTCGGCCGCCGCGCCGACGATGCGCGATCTGGCCGAAATGGAATCGCCTGCAGATGTTGTGCGCACGGGCGGTGAGCGGATCGGCGTTCTGGCCGACATTCTGGCCAATACGCCGGAGGCCGTTCGCGATACGAGCAAGCCGTGGTTGCTGTCGCCGATCGACCTGCAGGCGGTCAAGGCGGCGGGTGTCACGTTCGCGCGCTCTATGCTGGAGCGTGTGATCGAGGAGCAGGCCAAGGGGGCGCCGGAAAAAGCAGAGGCCATTCGCGCCCAGGTGCAGAGCCAGCTCGGCGGCGACCTCAAACGCCTGAAGCCCGGTTCGCCGCAAGCCCTGGCGCTCAAGCAGACGCTGATCGAGCAGGGCGCGTGGTCGCAGTATCTCGAAGTCGGCATCGGCGAGGACGCGGAGATCTTCACCAAGGCACAGCCGATGTCGTCGGTTGGTCACGGCATGGACGCCGGTCTGCATCCTCGTTCGACCTGGAACAATCCGGAGCCGGAAGTTGTCCTGATCGTCACGTCCAAGGGGCACATCGTCGGCGCGACGCTCGGCAACGACGTTAACCTGCGCGATTTCGAGGGTCGCTCGGCGCTGCTTCTGTCGAAGGCAAAGGACAACAACGCCAGCGCCACGGTCGGGCCTTTCATCCGGTTCTTTGACGACACGTTCAATCTCGATACCGTGCGCCGCATGGACGTAAACCTGACCGTCGAAGGCGACGATGGCTTTAAGCTCAGCGGCAAGTCCAGCATGTCAGAGATTGCGCGTGATCCTGCGGATCTGGTGTCGGAGCTGATCGGCAAGACCCACCAGTATCCCGACGGCGCGGTGCTCTACCTCGGCACCATGTTCGCGCCGACGGAAGATCGCGGTGAGAAGGGTGCCGGCTTCACGCACAAGGTCGGTGATATCGTTACCATCCAGGCGGCGGAACTCGGCTGCCTGACCAACCGGATGACGACGGCCGATCAGGCGCCGCAGTGGACGTTCGGCACCGCGGACCTGATGCGCAATCTCGCCGGTCGCGGCCTGCTCAAATAAACAAAACACAAAACCAGGACCAAACCCCATGACGACGGTGACGCCCAATGCGCCGAACCATGACGGGCTAGGCGCCCGCGCTTCGCGCTATGTCAATGTCGAGGACCTGCCGTGGGTGCCGACACGCTTCCCCGGCATCGATATCAAGGTGCTGATGGAGGACAAGGAGACCGGACTGCTGACCGCGCTGACGCGGTTCGCGCCCGGCTCCACGCTGCCCGATCATGAGCACGTCGAAATCGAGCAGAGCTATGTCGTCGAAGGCAGCTTCGGTGACAGCGAAGGCACGGCGACGGCTGGCAATTATGTCTGGCGTCCGGCCGGCAGCCGCCACGTGGCGGGGTCCAAGGATGGCGCGGTGGTGCTGTCGTTCTTCCTTAAGCCCAACAAGTTCTTCGATCAGCCGGCGTGAGTACATCCGGGCAGCCCGCGGCGATCCAGATCCGCGGTTTCAATCACACGAGCTTCACTGTCGGTGATCTGGACAGGATGATCGCGTTCTTCGTCGACGGGCTCGGCTTCAGGCTGCTGTCGCGCGGGCCGCGCGATGATGCGCTGATCGCACGGATGACCGGCATTGCTGGCGCATCGCTGGAGATCGCCTTCGTTGAGGCGGCCGGTCAGCGCATCGAGCTGATCAGCTATTTCGGTCCGCCGGATCGCACGGTGGTGCGCAGCCGTCTGTGCGATTCAGGCTCGGCGCACGTTGGCTTCGACGTCGATGACGCGGATGCGGCCGTCGCCATTGCACGCCGCTACGGCTTCGAACTCGCGGGCGAGATCATCAACATCGACGCCGGCCCGAACCGTGGCCGCCGTGTCTGCTACGTCCGCGATGCGGAGGGCATCACAGTGGAGTTTCTGCAGCTCGCCTCGGCCTAGATCGGCGGCTAAATGACGGGAGGCCTCGTGCCTCCCGTTGGCCGGGCCTGTCAGCCGCGTGGTGGAAGGCTCAGGATCTGCCGTGCCTCGGCGACGCTGGCCAGTTTGCCGCCGAGGGCTTCGATGATGCGCACGGCCCGCGCCACCAGCGCCGCGTTGTCGGGGGCCAGTTTGTCCTTGGACAGACGCAGCGTGTCTTCCATGCCGATGCGGCAGTGGCCGCCGAGAATGAACGCCTGCGCCAGCATCGGGAACGCCATCCGCCCCGCCCCGAACGCTGCCCATTCGCACCCCTTCGGCAGAAGCCCCCTGGCGTAGCTCATGGCCTCGGTCGTGGCTGCCATGCCGTACTTCACGCCAGTCACGATCTGGAACAGCGCCGGTGTTTTCAGCGTGCCGTCAGCGAACAGGTCGTTGGCGAGCATGAAATCGCCGGTGTCGAACACTTCCAGCTCCGGCTTCACACCCGCCGCATACATCCGTTCGGCCATGATGCGGATGTTGCGCGGCGAATTGATCACCGCGCCGCCGCCAAACCACATGGTGTTGAGATCGAGGCTGCACAGCTCGGGCTTCAGCTCGACGATATGCTCGGTGCGGATTTCCGGCGTGGTCAACATCGTGCCTGGGCCGGCCTTGGATGGATCGTCGTCGCTTGGCATATAGCGGCCGCCGGGGCCGGTGGTCAGGTTGATGATCATGTCGGTGCCGCTGGCGCGCAGCCGCTGCACCACCTCGCGGTAGTATTCGAGCTTCATGCTTGGCCGTCCGGTTTCAGGATCGCGGACGTGGATATGGCAGATCGCAGCTCCGGCCTTTACCGCGCCGATGCACTGGTCGGCGATTTCCTCAGGCGTAACGGGTAGGTTCGGGTTTTGCGCGCGGGTCGGGAAGGTGCCGGTCACGGCGCAGCTCAGGAT
>JAEZBZ010000163.1 GCA_023412745.1 Pseudomonadota bacterium
GCTGATACTGCTGCGAGCCCTGATGTCCGGTGACGCTGCCGTGCGAGGAATAGCTAGGGCGCGGCTCCGGATCGGGCAGCGATGCGACGGTCACGCTATTGGAGCCCGCGTAGGAATTGCCGCGATAGGTATTCCCGCCGTAGGAATTGCTGCCGTGGTTGCTGTAGGTGGGCGACGGCGGCGTGTAGGTGTCGCCGTATGACTGCCCGGCATCGCCGAGCGCCATGCCACCGTTCATGCCGACGCGCGGCGTCGGCCCCGAAGCATGGCGGCTGCGGGTTTCGGTCAAGCCAAAGGGTGTGTCAAAACGGGTGATGTCCGAGCTGCACCCGGCCGTAACAACGGCCATGCCGATCGCGATGACCTGCGGCGAGACGAACGCGGTCAGGCCAAATGGCCTGGGAGAGGACTGGGTACGCGACATGGACAAACCTCCTAAACCCACTCCTTCTTAACCCTAACAGTGTTAAGAAGAACTTAACGGCGAGGTCGTCCGACATTAGATCGTTCCAGGCTGGCGCACGCAAAAACCCATTCTCCGCCATGCCGACGGAAATACATAAACAGCGCCGTACTTCCTGAAACTCTTGGTCAATCACCTCATCCGACCGCCACTCGTCTGGATACAGACTGAATGTGAGAGCATCGGGGCGTGATTTTGCCGGCGGTGTGTTCCGCAGATGAACTTTAAATAAAGGGTGAATCAGGTGTTAACGCGCGATGTATTGCGCGGGTTGAACGGCGCTCAGCTCTCGCCTTCCGGACGATCCGCGAGTTGCCGGGACAGACTTTCCGCCATTGACCTGTCGGTGAGATTGATGGTCAGCGGCGTGATCGAGACGCGATCGGTATAGACCGCCCACAGGTCCGTGCCGCCGCGCGGGTTGGACTTCTTGCGCTCATAGCCGAGCCAGTAATACGGCGTGCCCCAGGTATCGAGCCGCTGCTCGATCCGCATCAGGTCATGATCGCGGCGCCCCTGCTCCGTCACCGTTATGCCCGCGACCTCGCTTGGCGCGCAGTCGGGGAAGTTGACGTTCATCAGCACGTTGTCGTCCCAAGAGGCCGCCAGCAGCCGGCGCACGATCTCAGGCCCGTGCGCGCGCGGCGTATCCCACTGCACGCTGGTCGGCGCCTTCATGCCGGTCGCCAGGCTCATGGCGATCGAGCGCACGCCGAGCAACGTGCCCTCGATGGCGCCGGCGATGGTTCCCGAATAGGTGACATCGTCGGCCATGTTGGCGCCGCGATTGACGCCGGACAGCACCAGTGTCGGCAATTCCTCGCGCAGCAGGAAGCGGATCGCCATGATCACGCAATCGGCGGGCGTACCACGCACTGCGAACGTCTTCTCGGCCAGTTTGCGCATGCGGATCGGCTCGCGCAGCGTCAGCGAATGCGAGGCACCGCTCTGGTCGAGTTCTGGCGCCACCGTCCACACGTCATCCGACAGCGCCCGGGCGATGTCGCCCAACACTTCCAACCCCGGCGCGTTGATGCCGTCGTCGTTGGTGATCAGGATACGCATGTTCACTCCCTGCCGACCGCTCGCCCACGCGAAACGCGCGGGCCGTTCAGCCTGCCTTCGCGATCTTCTCGACCCCGCCCATGTATGGCAGCAAAGCCTGCGGAATGATGACGCTGCCGTCTTCCTGCTGATAGTTCTCCAGCACCGCAATCAGCGTACGGCCGACGGCCAATCCCGAACCGTTCAGCGTATGCACAAATTCCGGCTTGCCGTCCTTCGGGCGATAGCGCGCGTTCATGCGGCGGGCCTGGAAATCACCACACACCGAGCAGCTCGAAATCTCGCGATAGGCATTCTGCCCCGGCAGCCAGACCTCGATGTCATAGGTCTTGCGCGAGGCGAAGCCCATGTCGCCGGTGCACAGCAACATGGTGCGGTAGGCGAGACCGAGCCGCTTCAGCACTTCCTCCGCGCACGCGGTCATCCGCTCGTGTTCCTCGCCGCTCTGGTCCGGCGTGGTCACCGACACCATCTCGACCTTGGCAAACTGATGCTGGCGGATCATGCCGCGCGTGTCCCGACCGGCCGCGCCTGCTTCGGCGCGGAAGCAGGGCGTGTGCGCCGTCACGCGGATCGGAAGCTGCGCCTCATCCACGATGCTTTCGCGCACGAGATTGGTCAGCGGCACTTCGGCGGTCGGGATAAGCCAGCGGCGATTGGCAACGGCTTCGCCGCCTTTGAGTGCCTTGGCGGCCGCACCATCCAGAGCCTCGAATTGATCTTCCTCGAACTTTGGAAGCTGCGCCGTGCCAAACATGGCTTCATCGCGCACCAGGATCGGCGGCGCGACCTCGGTATAGCCGAACTCGCCCGTGTGCAGATCGAGCATGAAGGCGGCCAGCGCGCGTTCCAACCGCGCCATCTGGCCTTTCAGCACGACGAACCGCGATCCCGACAGCTTGGCAGCCGTCTCGAAATCCATCAGGCCCAGCGCCTCGCCGAGTTCGAAATGCTGCTTCGGCGCGAACGAAAACGTCGGCGGCGTACCAACACGGCGGATCTCGACGTTGCCGGTTTCGTCCGATCCCTCCGGCACGTCATCGCGCGGCAGGTTCGGAATTTCGGCGAGCGCCGCCGTCAGCCTAGCGTCGATCGCCTTTTCCTCGACCTCGCCCGACTGGATTGTCTCCTTGAGTTCGGCGACCTCCTGCATCAGCGCCTGCGCCTTGGCCTCGTCCTTGGCGGCCTTGGCCTTGCCGATCTCCTTCGACGCCGCATTGCGCCGGGCCTGCGCATCCTGCAGGCGGGTCAGGTTGGCGCGGCGCGTCTCGTCCAGCGCGATAAGCGTCGCCGACTGGGGTGCAAGCCCACGCTTGGCGAGGCCGGCATCGAATGCCTGGGGATTGTCACGGATCCATTTGATGTCGAACACGGTCGTGGCCCTTGGTTGCGTCGGCGTTCAGCCGATGCGGTCGTATAGGACCTCCGGCAGACACGGTCCAGCCTGCGCCGTCAAAGCTGCCGCGGCGCCATGCCCAAACTGTGGGGAACGTGCCTGCTACGGCGCCTAAGGCGTGTCGTCAGGTCGACGCGGCATCATCGGAGGACTTGCGCGCCTTGACCACCCGGTCGACAGCCAGAATCGCGACCTCGTAAAGCAGCAGCGTCGGCACCGCCATCGAGATTTGGCTGATCGGATCGGGCGGCGTCAGAATGGCCGCCACGATGAACACGCCGAGAATGGCCCAGCGCCGTTTTTCCCGCAGCATCTGTCCATCTACGACTCCAGCACGCGCCAGCAA
>JAEZBZ010000185.1 GCA_023412745.1 Pseudomonadota bacterium
CCCCCCGCCGGAAACCGGTTCGCCGATCCCGGAGGAGCCGATCCTCTTCAACAAGCTCGCCAACTGCATCGTCGGCCCGAACGACGACGTGATCATGCCGCGCAACGCCATCAAGCTCGACTGGGAAGTCGAGATCGCGTTCGTCATCGGCACCCGCGCCCGCTACGTCTCCGAACAAGACGCTCTGAAGCACGTCGCCGGCTATGCCATCTGCAACGACGTGTCCGAGCGCCACTTCCAGATCGAACGTGGCGGCCAGTGGATGAAGGGCAAGTGCTTCGAGACCTCCGGACCGCTTGGGCCCTGGCTGGTGACGCCGGACGAGATCGCCGACGTCCAGAACCTCAACATGTGGCTCGACCTGAACGGCAAGCGCGTCCAGAACGGCAGCACGAAGACCATGATCTTCACGATCCAGTATCTCGTGCACTACATCTCTCAGTTCATGGTACTCGATCCGGGCGACGTCGTCACCACCGGCACGCCTCCGGGCGTGGGCCTCGGCATGAAGCCGCCGCAGTTCCTCAAGACGGGCGACGTGATGAAGTTGCACATCCAAGGGCTGGGCGAGCAGGAGCAGAAGGTCATCCCCTGCCCCGAGTGATCATTTGTCGCGCCCTTGCGTGATGACCAATAAAACCAGCAATAGTGCTTGTCCCTCGCGGGGTAATACCTAAGGGGGACAAGCATTTCAGCCACAGACCTTAGCCGTTTTGGAGCTGTTCCGCGTGGAACAGCGAACCAACCTGCGATCTGCGAGTTTCCTCCTCAGCAAACGAGCGCATGCTCGTCACATCGATAGCTGGAGGAGTGTTATGTCCGACGTGTCCCGCATCACCCCCGACCTGATAAGCGACTATGTCGCCGGCAGGCTGGATGCGCGTGATGCTGCCATGATCGAGCGGATAATGGCTCGCCATGAGTCAATCGCCAAAGACGTCAGAAATGCGCAGCGGCTGAATGCCAAAATGGGCCGTTTCTTTACCCGCAGTACCCACGCTCTGCACTAGCTGCTTCTCGTTGCCATCATTGCATTTGCTCAGCGTATTGGAGCTATCATGCAAATTCTAGCCGTTGTTCTTGGCAGTCAGGCGCTGGTCGTCGCCGTGATCGCCATGTCAGCCGTGGCGCCGTTGTTCGGCGGCTGATTGTTCAAAGAACAGCCGCCGCTGCTGTCTGCTCTTTCCGGCGCGTTAAGCCCTCCCCGCAGCGCACCGCCGCAGTCTACAGAAGCCCTATGGAAACCATCGGTTGTTTGGTGGCATAGTCCTGCCAGACGAAGCTTCCAACACATCAGACGGGAATCATGGGGCAATTGAAAGCCAGCGTGCGGTTGGCCGTTGATATCGGCGGCACATTCACTGACATCGTCCTCGACGTCGGTCGTGAACGGTTCACCAGCAAAGTCCTGACTACACCGACTGCGCCCGAGCGCGCTGTCGTCGAGGGCACGACAGACATACTCGGCAGCGCCAAGAAGACCTTTGCGGACATCGGTCTGTTCGTTCACGGCACGACGTTGGCCACCAACGCTGTCATCGAGCGCAAAGGCGCGCGCACCGCACTGATAGCCACGGAAGGCTTCCGCGACGTCATCGAGATCGCCGACGAAGGCCGCTTCGACCAGTACGACGTGTTCATCGAAAAGCCGCATCCGCTGGTGCCGCGCCGCCTGCGCTTCACGGTGCCGGAACGCCTCGACGTTCATGGCAAGGTCAAGCTGGCGCTCGACGAAGCCGCTGTCGTTGCCGTTGCCAAGCGCTTGCGCGATGAGAACATCCAGGCCGTCGCCGTTGCGCTGATCCACGCCTACGTCAATCCGGTGCACGAAGAGCGCATTCGCGAGATCCTGGCCAAAGAGTGCCCCGAGATCAGCGTCACGCTGTCGTCGGAAGTGTGCCCCGAGGCGCGCGAGTACGAACGCACGACCACCGCTGTTGCGAATGCCTACGTGCAGCCGCTGATGGCCGGCTATCTGAAGCGGCTCGAGGAGGCCTTCCGCGAGCATGGCTGCACCGCGCCGATCCATCTGATGACGTCGGGCGGCAGCCTCGCCAGCCTCAAGACCGCCCGCGCCTTCCCTGTGCGCCTGATCGAGTCCGGTCCGGCCGGAGGCGCTATTCTCGCGGCGCGGACGGCCGCCGAACGTGGTGAAGACACGATCCTGTCGTTCGACAAGGGCGGCACGACCGCCAAGATCTGCCTCATCGACAACGGCAAGCCGTTCAAGGCGCGCGCGTTTGAAGTCGACCGCTCGTCGCGCTTCATGAAGGGCAGCGGTTTCCCGCTCCGCATTCCGGTCATCGAGATGGTCGAGATCGGCGCCGGTGGCGGCTCGCTCGCCCGCATCGACGCGATGAAGCGCATCATGGTCGGCCCGGAAAGCGCCGGCTCCGAACCCGGCCCCGCATGCTACGGACGCGGCGGCACGGAACCGGCAGTCACCGACGCCGACGTGGCCCTTGGCAAGATTGATCCGTCGCGTTTCGCAGGCGGCAAGATCTCCGTCGATCCGGCCAAGTCCAAGGCGGCCCTAGATGCCAACATCGGCAAACCGCTCGGCATGACAGCGGAGGCCGCGGCCTATGGCGTCGCCGAGATCGTCGACGAGAACATGGCCAACGCCGCACGCGTGCACGCTGTCGAGCGCGGCGCGGAGGTCGCGGCGCGCACGCTCATCGCGTTCGGCGGTGCGGCACCCCTGCATGCCTCGCGTCTCGCTGAAAAGCTCGGCGTCAAGCGGGTCATCATCCCAGCGGATGCCGGCGTCGGTTCGGCTGTCGGCTTCCTGGAAGCGCCGGCCGCGTTCGAGCTCGTCCGCTCCCTTTATATGCGGCTCGATCGTTTTGATGTGGAGTTGGCCAATCGCCTACTCGGCGCGATGAGCAATGAGGCATCAGAACTGGCGCGCGAAGCCGCTGGCGGAGCCAAGCTCAGCGAACAGCGCCGCGCCTTCATGCGCTACGCCGGCCAAGGTCACGAAATCTCCGTCGACCTGCCGGATCGTCCGTTGCGCGATAAGGATACGGCCGACCTCCGCCGCGCGTTCGAGACGGAGTATGATCGTCTGTTCGCCCGCCACATCCCGGGCGCCGCGATCGAGGTCATGAGTTGGGTGGTGCTGGTTTCCAGCGAAGAGAACAAGCCGGAGCGTATCGCTTCTGCGGACGCTCAGCCGGCGATCAAGCCATCGGGCACGCGCACGATCTTCGATGCCAAGCTCGCCAAGACCATCGAGGTATCGGTCTATGAACGCACCGACCTGAAGCCGGGAACACCGATCTCGGGTCCCGCCGTGATCGTCGAAGACGGCACCTCGACATACATTTCAGCAAGCTTTGATGCCACGATCGATGGCGGCCGCGCCCTCGTGCTGACGGCAAAGAACGTGGAGTGACCGGCATGGCAAAGAAGAATCCAAGCGATATCGAACTTCAGATCATGTGGAACCGCCTGATCTCCGTGGTGGAGGAACAGGCGCA
>JAEZBZ010000215.1 GCA_023412745.1 Pseudomonadota bacterium
TTGGTACCGAAACAGCCGGCCGCCGTTTGCCATGACCGGGATCGACGGAGGTTTGCGTAAAGATGCTGAGTGTTCGGCCGGGAGGCGATAACTATACGCGACCCCCGGGGGTCATGCCCCGCAGTCCGGCAGAGGCCCTGGAGCCCACACGCGCGCCGTCAAGGCCGAAGGGATCCAGAACACGTCGTGAGGTGAAGAGGTTGGGACCAACACTCCGGTTCATCAACGGCTTGCTGACATTCAGCTTTCTCGTGCTGGCCGTGTCCGCAACATCTATCCTGTGGATGTCGTCCGAGCTGGACAAGGCCGGCCCGCTGACAGAGACCCGTGGCGTCGTGATCCGCAAGGGCGAAGGCTCGCGCGACATCGCACAGCGGCTCGAGCAGGAAGGCGTCATTGGTAGCCAGCATATGTTCGTCGCGTATTACGTGACGCGGCAATTGTCGACCTGGTTTGGCGGAAAGGCGCTGCAACTCAAGGCCGGCGACTATGAAATGAAGCCTGGCGTCAGTATGCGCGATGTCGCCGAGATCATCGGCGAGGGCAAAGTTTCGATCTTCCGACTGACGATTCCGGAAGGGTTTACCAGCTATCAGATCGTGGAACGGCTGCGTGCCGATTCGTCGTTGACCGGCGATATCACGGCGGTGCCACCCGAAGGCTCGCTGCTGCCGGATACTTACCACATCTCGCGCGGCGCCACACGCCAGTCGGTGCTGGACACGATGGCGGCCGCGCAGACCAAGTTCCTGCAGACGGCATGGGCCGCGCGCCAGCAAAATCTGCCGTTTGGCAATGTCGAGGAAGCGCTGATCCTGGCCTCCATCGTGCAGCGCGAAACTGGCCGCAACGACGAGCACGCCGACATCGCATCGGTGTTCGTCAACCGGATGCGGCGCGGCATGCCGATGCAATCGGATCCGACGATCCTGTACGGGATGTTCGGGGGGCAGGTTGATTGGGGCCGGCCGATCTACCGCAGCGAGATCCAGCAGAAGACGGCGCACAACACATATCAGATCAGAGGCCTGCCGCCGACGCCGATCTGCAATCCGGGCCGTGAAGCGATCGAGGCGGTGCTGAACCCGTCGCAAAGCAACTACCTCTACTTCGTGGCCAGCGGGAATGGGTCGAGCGTGTTTTCCCAGACCTTGGACGAGCACAACGTCGCCGTTGCCAACTGGCGCAAGGTCGAGCGCGATATCCGCGCCCGCCAGGCCGAAGCCGCCAAGGCGAAGGGCGAGGGGGCAGCCGAACAGCCGGCGGCAGCGGAGGCGGCGCCAGCCAACGCAACTCCGGCGGCGGCTCCGGAAGCCGCGGCACCGCCTGCCGCCGCAGCTCCGGCTGCAGCGGTGGCCAACGTACCGTTGCCGGTGCGCAAGCCCAGCCGCTAGGGTCATAGCGGCTAGCGGCTCAGGCACCCGGGCTCGCTCCCAATTCCCTTTACCCCGGGAGGGGGTGAAGGCTGAGCTGAGCGACGAGCTCCGGCGATCGCCCGCTGCCCGGGTTGGACAGACGGTCGCTGGATCCGCCCGGCTTGCCGCCTGAAAAGACTTCGCAGTTGGCTGGAAGCGCTCTAGTGTCCGGCCATTCTGCAGTCGCCTGCCCAACCGGGCCGGCTATTTGGATTTTGTAATGTCTCTCAAAAGTATGACGGGTTTTGGCCGTGCCGACGACGCCATTGGCACGACGCGCTGGCACTGGGAAGTGCGCAGCGTCAACGGGCGCGGCCTCGACCTGCGCCTGAAGCTGCCGCCCGGCCTGGAAAGCCTGGAACCGCGCGTCCGCGACACCGCTGGCAAGCGGCTTGCGCGCGGCAACGTCGGCATTACTCTGACGGTTCGTCGCGAGGAGGGTGTGTCCCAGATTCGCCTCAACACCGACGTCCTGCATCAGGTGCGCGCCGCCGCCGAGCAGGTGCGCGCGACTATTGGCGGTGTTGGCCCGAGCGTCGATACGCTGCTCGGCATCAAGGGCGTGCTAGAGATCGTTGAGGTTGCCGAAAGCGAGGAAGAGGCCGACGCCCGCGCCAAAGCCATGATGGCAAGCCTGACGACCGCGTTGGACAGCCTGATTGCGGGTCGGTCCGCCGAGGGGCAGCGGCTGCGGACGATCCTGCTCGACCTACTGTCTGAAATCGAACGGCTGGCGCAGGCGATCGGCCAGTCGCCCGCCCGCAGCCCAGAGGCTGTCCGTGCCCGCTTGCGCGAGCAGGTTGCGCGGCTGCTGGACGGTCCTAATTTTGACGAGCAGCGTTTGCATCAGGAAGCGGTGCTGCTCGCCACCCGCGCCGATATCGAGGAAGAGCTGCAGCGGTTGGGCGCGCATATTGCCGCCGCCCGCGAATTGCTTGATATGGTCGAACCGGTCGGGCGCAAGCTCGACTTCCTGACCCAGGAATTCAACCGCGAGGCCAACACGCTGTGCTCGAAGTCGAATGACACTGAAATCACCCGCCTTGGTCTCCAGATCAAGGCGCTGATCGAGCAGATGCGTGAGCAGGTCCAGAACATCGAGTAGCGCTCGTGACCGTTGAAACGCCCACAATCGATCGCCGCGGCATCATGCTGGTACTGTCCTCGCCATCGGGCGCCGGCAAGACCACGCTGTCGCGGCGGCTGCTGGCTGCGGAGAAGGACATAGAGCTTTCCGTATCTGTCACGACCCGCCAGCCGCGTAACGGTGAGGTTGCCGGCAAGGACTACTGGTTCATCAGCGAGAGCGAGTTCAAGCGCTTGAGCGAATCCGGCGAGTTGCTGGAATGGGCGAAGGTGTTCGACAACTATTACGGCACCCCGCGCGCGGCGGTCGAGAAGGCGCTCTCCTCTGGCCGCGACGTGCTGTTCGACATCGACTGGCAGGGCGCGCAGCAACTCACCGAAAAGGCCGCGCAGGATCTTGTGCGGGTGTTCATCCTGCCGCCGTCGGGCGAGATCCTCGAGTCGCGACTGAAGTCGCGCGCGCAGGACCATCCGGATACGGTCAAGCGCCGCATGGCTGATGCCAGCGCGGAGATCAGCCACTGGGCGGAATACGACTACGTGCTTATCAATGCCGACCTGGAGACCAGCGTAGCAGGCCTGCGTGCCATACTATCGGCGGAACGCCTGCGCCGTGAGCGCCTGCTGGGGCTCAGCGCCTTCGTGCGCGAGATGCAGAAGGCGCTGTAGCCGCCAAGTCTTCGTTTGCTGTGCCGTTGTGACGTCATCCCGGGAGTGATGCCCGGGATGTTCCGCACGTTCCTCTCCAAGCCGATGAGTGGATCCCGGCGACAGGCGTCGGGATGACGATCGCGGTGGATCGACAGCCGAGCGATCGAGCGAATGCGGCTCAGATCTTCTGATTGTATTCGCCGACTTCGGGCATCTCTGCCAGAACGGCGTCGATGTCGGCGAAGATGGCGCGCATATTGGCTTCCGACGTCGGGCTTTCGACTACGACGACCAGCTCCGGCTTGTTGGAGGACGCGCGCAGCAGGCCCCAGGTCCCATCTTCCAGCACCACACGGACGCCGTTGACGGTGATCAGGTCGGCGATGCGCTGGCCTGCCACCGGCGTGCCCGACGCCTGCCGATCCTGGAAGTGGGCGACGACGCGATCGACGATCCCGTACTTGGTTTCGTCGGCGCAGTGAGGGGACATGGTCGGCGACTGCCAAGTCTTGGGCAGCGCGTTCTTGAGGTCCGCCAGCGTCTTGTCCGGCGCGCGATCCAGCATATCGCAGACAGCGAGTGCCGCGACGAGACCGTCGTCATAGCCGCGGCCGAGCGGCGGATTGAAGAAGAAGTGGCCCGATTTCTCGAAGCCGACCAGCGCTTTGGTCTCGAAGCTGAAGCGCTTCATGTAGGAGTGGCCGGTCTTCCAATAGGTCGTGCTGGCGCCATTGGCGCGCAGGACTGGATCGGTCATGAACAGGCCGGTCGATTTCACGTCGGCGACGAAACGCGCCTCCGGATGTAGGGCCGAGATATCGCGCGCCAGCATCACGCCGACCTTGTCGGCGAAGATCTCGTCGCCGGTGTTATCGACGACACCGCACCGGTCGCCGTCGCCATCGAAGCCGAAGCCGACGTCGGCGCCATGCTCGCGCACCGCGTCGGCGATGGCGTGCAGCATCTTCATGTCTTCCGGGTTCGGATTATAGCGCGGGAAGGTGTAGTCGAGCGTGACGTCGAGTGGAATCACCTCCAGCCCGCACGCTTCCAGAACCTGCGGCGCGAAAGCGCCCGCGGTACCGTTGCCGCATGCTGCAACTACGCGCAGCTTGCGCTGCAGCTTTGGCCGATCGGTCAAATCGCGCATATAGCGCTCGGCGATGTCGGGTACGAAAATGTAACGGCCGCCGACGCGCGATTCGAACTTGCCGCCGAGTACGATTTCCTTGAGCTGGGTCATCTCGTCGGGACCGAAGGTCAGTGGGCGGTTCATGCCCATCTTGATGCCGGTCCAGCCGTTGTCGTTGTGGCTGGCAGTGACCATGGCCACGCCTTCCACTTCCAGCTCGAACTGGGCGAAGTAGGCCATTGGTGACAGCGCCAGGCCGATATCATGCACTTCAGCGCCACCGGCCAGCAGCCCGGCGATGAGGGCCTGCTTCACGGATGCCGAATACCAGCGGTAATCATGGCCGACAACGAACCGCTTGGGGACGCCACGCTCGGCGAACAGGGTGGCCAGTCCCAAGCCGATCGTATTCAGGCCCATCAGGTTGATTTCGTTGGGAAATAGCCAGCGCGCGTCGTATTCGCGGAAGCCGGTCGGCTTGACCAGCGGCAGGCGCTCGAAATCCGCCGTGTTCGGCTTCAGATCGGCACGCGGAGTAGGCAGCATGAGTTGACCCTCTAAAGTCGCACTTCAATTGAGATGATAAGGAAAAGCGGAACGCTCTGTCGCCAGCGTCGAATCGCGCATGCCTCTGTTTAAGCCTGCATTATGGGCAACCGCGTGACGAAGCGCTATTCCTGTAGCACGAGCACGCCATTGCTCATCTCGGCGCGACCAAGCCTTCCGATGAACGTCATACCGAGCAGGGTGGTTCCCATGCGGCCGGGTTCACTGACGGCGGCTTCGACGTCATGCAGCGTGATATCGCCGATGCTGACACTGTCGAGCTGGACCGGCGCGAACTTGGCGAGGCCGTTGGCGGTGCGCACGCGCGCCGTGAAGTCGCTGGGCCGGACGAAGATGCCTGCGCGCTCGGCGTCCTCGTAGCTCAGCGCGACCATGGAGGCGCCGGTGTCGACCAGCACTGAAATCGGGCGGTTGTTGATGCGCGCGTTAGCGACGAAATGTCCGCGCGGTCCAGCTTTCAGCGTGACCGTGCCGGATGCGGCACCGGCGTCCGTTGTTTGGGCTGATACGTGGTCGGCGAGGGCGACCGTCTCTTCCGTGGAATGACCGAGCGCGTAGGCGATGCCGGCTTTCAGGTCGTCGAACCAGATGATGCCGCCGATGGCTATGCAAGCCAGTCCGAGCCAGTTCGCTGCCTCTCTCAGCGCGTGCCTCAAGCCGGACGACAGACGCATCACACGGTCGTTCCCGAGAAGGGCGGAGGAGCGCGTTCGGAGGACGGGCGCTCGGCCTAGCTGCGAAATGTCAGAAATTCCCCCGAGAACTCATATGAGCGCAGTCGCCTTAAGAAATTCATACCAAGCAGGCTCTCGTTGAGTACGCCGGGCTGGGCGACCAGCGCATCAACGGCCTCCAGGCGGATGGGTCCAATGCTGATTTCCCGCAGCCGGACGGGCGCGGTGAAGGCCTGCCCGTTCGCGGTTTGCACCGGCACGGTATAGTTCAGCTTGTCGAGGTCGATGCCGGCGAAGCGGGCATCGGCCGGCCTAAGAACCACCGTTGAGGCGCCGGTATCAACCAGCATGGCGACGCTGGCGCCGTTGACTTGCGTGCGCACCGAGAAATGTCCATCGGGGCGCCGCCGCACGCGCACGGACTGCTCGCCACGCTGGTTGCTTTCCACCGTGACGCTTTCACCCGGAGGCAGCAGTTCGCCGGCGACCCGGCGGGCAACATAGGTCACCTCGTCGCGAAAGCTATAGGCGGCGATCAGCGCGAAACCGATCATCAGCCAGATGGCGATGTCCTTCAGTGCCTGCCTGCCGCGCCCGCGATAATCGCCGGTGAGGGAGGCTGCGAAGTAGATCAACAGCGAGCCGCCGACGATGATCGCGGCGAGCGTGCCAGCATCTAGGCCGGCGATCATCCCCTGGTCGCCGAGCAGCATCAGCAAACCGCCGCCGATCGCCAGTAGCAGAAGCAGGAACCAAAGCATGGGCTACCCCGCCTTCTGACGTTGCCGGCGGACCGGCAGCTTGCTCATGATCCGCCTGCGTTCCTCGTCGGTGAGGCTCGCCCACTGGCCGATTTCAGCGAGCGTGCGATGGCACCCCGCGCACAGGCCGCTATCGGGATCAATCACGCAGACGTTGATGCACGGGCTTTCCAAGCGCTCCTCGCCCCCAGTCTCTATTTAGCAATTGCCTGCAAATTTAGGCGCCGGAGGCCCAGCGCACAATGAGGCCAATCGGTCTGGGCAGGGGAGGTGTCGCCTAGTTCACGCTACTGGACGGCAGCAGCCTGGGGGATGGGCGGCGGCGTGGCTTTCAGGCGTGCTGGACGGCCCATGCGGGGCGGGATCGGGCCGGGAAGCCGCGCGGCGCGTTCACGGCCGAACTGATGCGCGGGTTGCAGCACGCGTTTACGCGGCAGGCGGATGATCGCCTCGGTGCCTTTGCGCAATTCCGAACGCAGCTCGAATGCCCCGCCGTGCAGATCGATCAGGCTTTGTACGATAGGCAATCCCAGGCCGGTGCCGCCTTCCGCCGTGTGTTGCGCAAGTGATCCCTGTCCGAATGCCTGCAGCACCTTGGGGATTTCTTCCTTGGGGATTCCCGGACCGGTATCGCGCACGCTGATGAACTGACCGCCTTCCGACGTGGAGCCGATTGTCAGGATGATGTTGCCGCTGCGTGGGGTGAATTTCAGCGCGTTGGAAAGCAGGTTGAGACAGATCTGGCGGATGGCGCGCTCGTCGGCCCAGACCTCGGGCAGCCCCGGTTCGAAGCGTTCCACGATGTGCTGGCTCTTGTTCTCGGCACGCAGTTTCAGCAGCCGGTGGCAATCCTCGACGACGTCGGAAAGCTGGATCGCCTCTTCGTGCAGGTCGTAGCGGCCGGCTTCGATACGCGACAGATCGAGAATTTCGTTGATCAGCTTGAGCAGATGGGCACCGCTCTCGTGAATGTTCTCGGCGTAGTCTTTGTAGGTCGGATTGTTGAGCGGCCCCATGATCTCGGCCTTCATCACCTCCGAGAAGCCGAGGATGGCGTTGAGCGGCGTGCGCAGTTCGTGACTCATGGTGGCAAGGAAGCGCGACTTCGCCAGATTGGCGGACTCCGCGCGGCGGCGCGCTTCATCGGAAATCGCCTTGGCTTCTTCCAGCTCTGCGATCAGCGAGTCCTTTTGTGCCCGGTACTCCAGCATTGCCACCGTGGTGGACTGCAAGCCCTTGGCCAGAAGCATAAAATAGACATGTACGCCGACGGCCATCATGGCGAGCGCCACGTAGAAGAAATCATCGAGCAGCAGCAGGCGGCCGACGACGACGACTGTCATCGGAATGGTGCCGACATAGAAGATCGGCATCACGTTCGATGCGAAGGTCATGCGGATCGCCAGAACCACGATCAGCGATGCGAAGATGAAGACGTGCGATGAGAACAGGTAGCCCTGCGAAATCGTGTCTTCGGCGTTGATGCCGACCACGGCAAAGCCCGCCCAGGCCAAGCCATTGATGGCTTCCGCGATGACTAGGCGGCGGCGCCAGAGTTGCGACGCGCTGTCGGATTCCGGCGTATGCAGGAAGCGGCGGCAGCACTCGAGCAGAACGACTTTCGCGGCGATCACCAGGACCAGCCACAGGATGGCTTGGGTCCACGGCGCCCAGAACATCGACGCCAGGGAGAACAGCCCGGCCAGGATCAGGATCGTCGGCTGCGCAGACAATTCATTGCGCGCGAACATCGTCAGCAGTTCGTGCTGAAAATCAGGCTTCTCGGGCGCCGCTGTCAGGCGTTCGCGGTTCTCGCGCATGCGCGCATCCCCCGAACGAGGTGTTGGCTGTGCCTGGCCCGGCTGGACGATTGACTTGACCGACATCGAGCTCGCCATGAAAAACGCTTTGCCTTGGCTCCGGACACCCGGTGCCTGGGCGAGCGCAATGACCGCTATCCAGAATTGATTGGCGCAAGTCTTCTCCCAAGTTGCTAATTTCCCGTTTACTGGAAAGAATTTGGTGAAACATTCCGTAAGCGCCGCGTCTGGATTGGAGTTTGCTCCAAACCGCTCATTTGGCGGGCGATTTGGTGGATCCAAGACGTCGCGTTTGCCGGCGCAGGCGAGGCTCAACGGAGGGGAAGAATGAAAATCATCGAGCAGCCACGCGCGCCAAATCCGCGCAGGGTACGGATCTTTTTGGCCGAGAAGGGGATCGACGTACCTTTTGAGGCCATCGATCTCAACAAGCAGGAGCATCGCGCCCCGGCCTTCACCGCCCGGAACCCGCTGCAGCAGGTGCCGGTGCTGGTTCTGGACGACGGCATGGCGATCTCGGAGAGCGTCGCCATCTGCCGCTATTTTGAGGAGATGCAACCGGAGCCCGCCCTGTTTGGCCGCACGCCGCTGCAGCGCACCCTGGTCGAAATGTGGCAGCGACGGATGGAGCAGGGCCTGCTGTATCCGGTCGGGCAGTGCTTTCGGCACACCCATCCCGCTATGGTGGCGATGGAGCAGCCGCAGATCGGGGAATGGGCGCAGATCAATCGTGGCCGCGCGCTCGCCATGCTGAACCTGCTCGACGGACAACTCGGGGAGCACCGTTACGTCGCAGGGGGCGACTATTCGATTGCTGATATCACGGCGTTCGTCGCCGTCGAGTTTATGAAGCCAGCCAGGATCGATCGACCGGCCGAACTCGGACATCTGGACCGCTGGTATCGCGAAATGGTGGGACGGCCCAGTGCCAAGGCCGGTTTTTCCTGATGCCGGCTGCTGCCTGCATGGGGCAGGCTGGCGATAATGTTTGCGTCATAGGAACGGCTTGAAAGCCAATGCCTGAACCTCGGAGCGCGCAGCCATCCTGCCGGTCAAGCGATGAAGCGGGCTTGCAGCGTCTGCTGCAGCGGATCAAGCGCTGCCGCCTGTGCCGCGACGCGCCGATTGGCAGGCCGCTGCCGCATGAGCCGCGCCCGGTGCTGCGCGTCAGTACGACGGCCCGGATCGCGGTTTTCGGGCAGGCGCCCGGCACGCGCGTGCATGCGTCCGGGATGCCGTTCACCGATCCCTCCGGCGAGCGGCTGCGGGCATGGATGGGCGTCACGCAGGACGAGTTCTACGACGTTACGCGCGTGGCGGTGGTGCCGATGGGGTTCTGCTTTCCCGGGCTAGACGCCAAGGGCGGGGATCTGCCGCCGCGGCGGGAGTGCGCACCAGCGTGGCGCGATGATGTGTTTACCCGGCTGCGCTCGGTCCAGCTTGTGCTGCTTGTCGGCCAGTACGCCCAGCGCTGGCATCTGGGCAAGCGCGCGCAGGGCAATCTGACGGACACGGTGCGGGATTGGCGCGCCATCGTGGCTGAGAGCCAGGGGCCTGTCATGGTGCCGCTGCCGCATCCCTCCTGGCGCAACAATGCCTGGCTGAAGGCCAACCCGTGGTTCGAGCAGAATTTGCTGCCGGATCTGCGCGTGCGGGTGCGGCAGGCGCTGGGCGATTTTGCCAGAAATCACTCCAATCCCGGTTGCGCCGATGGGCGCCCCGTCGTATTGAGGTGAAGGGAATAATATTCCATCATTGCTGATGGATCGCCCGTAGATTGGCGAGCATAGTTATGAAATATTGGAATGTGGAAATAGCATTCTAGAGATGGTGCCGATGCTCGACCGGATAGACATCAAGATCCTGCGTATCCTGCAGCAGGACTGCACACGCCCCGTGGCTGAGGTCGGCAAGGAGGTGGGCCTGTCCACCACGCCCTGCTGGCGGCGCATCCAGAAGATGGAAGAGGCGGGCATTATCCAGCGTCGCGTCGTCGTGCTCGACCCGCGCAAGGTCGAGGCGAGCGTCACTGTGTTCGTGTCGATTACAGCCAGTCAGCATTCGCTGGTATGGCTCGAGAAATTCCATCAGGTCATCGTGGAATTTCCTGAGGTGGTCGAGTTCTATCGCATGAGCGGGCAGGTCGATTATCTGCTGCGTGTCGTCGTGCCGGATATCGCCGCCTATGACACCTTCTACAAGAAGCTCATCAGCCGGATCGAGATCTCCAACGTGTCCTCTTCCTTCGCGATGGAGCAGATCAAGAACACGACGGCGCTGCCGCTGGGTTATGCCGAGCAGGCTGCAAGCGCGGCACGCAGCGCTGACTGACGTTCCGCATCTGCCCGACTTGGCGCGCACCTGGAAATGCTACGCCGGACTTGCACATCCGGCGTGCGTGTGCCGCTGCGGCGGGATGTATTCCATTTTCCGGAACATCTATATTCATTTTAATGAAAAGCTGTTGAGCCCTGCGGCCTGAAATGGCAGTCTCGCCCGCCGGAAAACGTCGTGTTGATCCACGATACGTGGTTAGCGCATCGGCCCGTTGAGAGGCTGGCCGCAGGAGGGGAAGATATAGGCTCATGCCGACTGGCGAACCCAAGATTGCCCTGTCCGCGCCGTCTGCCGACGAGATCAAGACGACGACCTGCTACATGTGCGCCTGCCGTTGCGGCATCAAGGTGCATCTGAAGAACGGCAAGGTCCGCTACATTGAGGGAAATCGCGATCATCCGGTGAACAAGGGCGTGCTGTGCGGCAAGGGCTCCGCCGGCATCATGCAGCACTATTCGCCGGCGAGGCTGCAAGCGCCCATGAAACGGGTCGGGCCGCGCGGTTCCGGGGAGTTCGTCGAGATCTCCTGGAATGAGGCGCTCGAGATCACCACAGGATGGCTTGGCGATGTGCGCAAGGACGACCCGCGCAAGTTCGCTCTTTTCACCGGCCGTGACCAGTCACAGGCGCTGACGGGCTGGTTTGCGCAGCAGTATGGCACGCCCAATTTCGCCGCGCACGGCGGCTTCTGCTCGGTCAACATGGCGGCAGCCGGGCTCTACACGTTCGGCGGCTCGTTCTGGGAATTCGGCGAGCCGGACTGGGACCGCACCGAATACTTCATGCTGTTCGGCGTGGCCGAGGATCACGCCTCCAACCCGATCAAGACGGCGCTGGGCAAGTTGAAGGCGCGCGGCGTCAAGATCGTCGCCATCAATCCGGTGCGCACGGGATACAACGCCATCGCTGACGAATGGGTCGGCATTCGTCCAGGCACGGACGGCATGCTGGTGGCGGCGCTGATTCATGAGTTGCTGACGACTCAGAAAATCGATCTCGATTATCTCGTCCGATACACCAACGCGCCGTGGCTGGTGATCTGCGATCCAGGTGCCGCCGATGACGGCCTCATCGCGCGCGGCGAGAACGGCAAGCCGCTGGCGTTCGATAAGGCGTCGGATACGCTGGTTGATGCCAGCCGCGTCGATATCAGCCCCGCCATGGTAGGGCGTTTTAAACTGGCTGACGGCCGCGAGGCGGTTCCGGCCTTCACGCTGATCGCCGAACGATACCTTTCGAACGAATACAGCCCGGAAAAGGCTGCGGCGGCGACCGGCGTGCCTGCAGAAACAATCCGCAGGCTTGCTGCTGAGCTCGCGCATGCGGCCTTCGAGAAGCAGATCACACTCAACGTTCCGTGGACCGATTGGGCCGGCCGCCGCCACGAGACAATGACTGGGCGTCCCGTCGCCATGCACGCGATGCGTGGGATCTCGGCGCATTCCAACGGTTTTCACACCTGCCGGCTGATCCATGTGCTGCAGATCCTGCTCGGCTCGATCGATTGCCCGGGCGGATTCCGCTACAAGCCGCCGTTCCCACGCCCGACGCCGCCGCCGAACCGGCCGGCCGGCAAACTTGCCAGCATCAAGCCGGGTACGCCGCTGCCCGGCGCGCCGCTCGGATTTCCGCAGGGGCCGGAAGATCTGCTGGTGGACGCCGAAGGCGCGCCCGTGCGCATCGACAAGGCCTATTCGTGGGATGCGCCGGTCGCCGCGCACGGCCTGATGCATATGGTGATCACCAACGCCGCCAAGGGTGATCCGTACCCGGTCGACCTGCTGTTCATGTACATGGCCAACATGAGCTGGAACTCGTCGATGAACGTTCCGGCGGTGATGAACTATCTCACGGAAAAGG
>JAEZBZ010000246.1 GCA_023412745.1 Pseudomonadota bacterium
CATCCAATCCCCATACAACCGATACAACCGATAAGGGTGTTTCCTTACCCCTCTTATCGGCGTACGCACACGCCGCGCGCCTCCGACGTTTGCGGCATCGATGTTTCGCCGCCCGCCCCCCCCCCCCGCGTCCCCCCGCCCCCCCCACGGCCGCATCAAAGACCAACAGAACAGCGCTGACAATGGCTCAGCGGTGACGCCGCGGATCAATTCCGCGACAGCATATGGTTGACCATGTGGAAGAAGTTCTCAGGGCCGGCATAACCGGTGATGCGGCTGACCTCGCGGCCGTCATCCATCAGAACGATGGTGGGCACGACGGTGAGCGGTTCGGCGAGGCTCGCTTCCGGCGCCGTCGCGTGGGAGACGTTGACGAACCGGATCGGCACTTCGGTGGCGCGCTGGGATTTCAGGTAGTCGGGCAGCACGTCGCGGCGCATCAGTCCGCAGTAAATGCAGTTGTCGGTTTCAAAAACTACCAGTTCGCGTGCACCGGCCGGCAAGGGCGTGGTGGTGTCGCGTGCCGCCCGGCTGCTCATCGAAAAGGCGCCAATCATGGCCGCCAACAGCAATGCTCCCGCCAGTACGCGATACATCCTTTAGGCCTCCCGCTACACAACCGCGAACCGGGCGCGGACTGGGAGCCAAGACATAGCGCGCCGCAGTTGTTCAGCGGAGACGATACGTAAATTTCTGGTTAAGCCGCGTGCCGGGAACAAAGAGAGCGGCGCGGGTTCACGCGGTTTTTGAGCCGAGCTTCCGGCTTTGGATATAGCGCGACATTGTCCGCTTGGTCCGCTCAGAGGCCGTCGTGCGTCCCGGCACGGCATATTCGATTGCGTGCACGAACATCCGCGCCGTGGTTTTCCAACTGAACGATAGCGCATGGCGGCGCACGGCAGCCCGATCGAGCTGCAACGCCGCAAGACAGGCCTGGTGCAGATCATCGTCCAGCACACCCGCGATGCCCGACGGCACATTGTCGATAGGCCCGGAAACCGGATAGGCCGCGACCGGCACACCGGATGCCATGGCCTCCAGCAGCACCACGCCGAACGTATCGGTGCGGCTCGGGAATACGAAGACGTCAGCCGAGGCATAACAGCGGGCGAGGTCCTCGCCGAACCGCGCGCCGGTGAACAGCACGTCGGGATATTGAGCCCGCAGGAATGGCAGCAGCGGGCCGTCGCCGACCACTACTTTGCGGCCCGACAGGTCGAGCCGCAGGAAGCTCTCGATGTTCTTTTCGACCGCGACACGGCCGACATAGAGGAACACCAGTTCTGAACCGAACAGCCGCTCGGTGCGCGGACGGAACAGCTCGGTATCGACGCCACGGGTCCACGGCAGAAGACGCTCGAATCCGCGTTGTGTCAGATCCTTAGCGATGCTGTCGCTGGAAATCAGCACGCCCGCCGCGCTGTTGTGAAACCCGCGCTGTATGGCATAGGTCCAGCTTTCCGGCACGCCGAAACGCGCCGTGACGTATTCCGCATAACGGGTGTGGAACGACGTGGTGAACGGCCGTCCGCGCTTCATGCAGTGGGCGCGCGTCATCCAGCCGATCGGGCCTTCGGTTGCGATGTGGATGAAATCGCAGCGCGACTCCGCTATGCGGTCCGCGACATGGGCGAAACCGGGCAGCGCCAACCGAATTTCTGGGTAGGTCGGGCACGGGACGCTCCGGAACTCGTCCGGCGTCAGGAACATCAGTTCCACGCCGAGCGCCGGGATATGCGCGGCGAGGTTCTCCTAGGTGCGCACGACGCCGTTGACCTGAGGTCGCCAGGCATCCGAGGCGATAAGTATGCGTGTCATGCGCGGCTCCATTCCGCGGCCGGCGCGGGCAACTCCGCGACCATGCTGACGCGCGCAATGACTTGTGCGTCAGGTTCCTGGCACGAGATAGAGCGGATTCAGTTTTCAGGAATGTGACAGGGCGCGGTGCGCGTGCTTAATCAGGCGGGACGCGCCAACGCGGTCCGGTTGCCCGCTCAATAGACCCGGTTGGGGAAATAGCGCAGCACCAGTTCCTCGAAACGTCCGCTGGCACGAACCCGTTGCAGCGAGCGGTTGAGCAAGGCCTTCAGCGCCGGATCGCGCTTCGAAACGGCGATCGCCAATCCATCGCCGAAGAACTTCGCCTCATGGAAGGCGCCACCTTTCAGCGCGCAGCACTCGCGCGATGCGGTGCCGCCGACCCAGAAGCCCAGCCCGATGCCATCGTCGAACACCACATCGACTTTGCTGTTGGCGAGCGCCTCGCGCGCTGCTTCCGGCGTCTCGAACACCTGGATCGAGCTGTAGCGGAAGAAGGCGCGCAGATACGCCTCGTGCGCCGTGCCCTTGGCGACTGCAATGCGGCGGCCGTCGAGGCCCTCAGGCGTGATCTCGTACTGCTCTGCGTCTCGGCGCCCGGCAAACCGCGCGGGCGTGTGGAAATAGCGGTCGGTGAAATCGACCGAGCGCAGCAGCCGGCTGGAAATGGAATGGCCCGCGATCACTGCGTCGGCGTCGCCGCGATTGAGCGCGATCATAAGTTCATCCCAGGGCCGCACCTGGACGTCGCAGGCGACGCTAGCTTCCAGGCAGATCGCGCGCGCCAGATCGACGTTGAAGCCGGAAATGACCCCTTCCTCATCGTAGTAGTTGAACGGCGGAAAATCGCCATCGGTGAGAAAGCGCAGTACGAGGCGGCGGGTGCTGTCGTCTCCAGTCTGCCCCTGGGCTTCCGACTGCGCAGGCGTTTGCGCGACAGCAGGCTGGAATATCCAGCCCGTCATGATCAGCGCCGCCAGCAGAAGGTGGATAAGTCGCCCCATCGTCGCACTCGGCTCCACATGCTTCAGTCGTTGCCTAGAGGCTGGCAAGTCGACCTGTAGCGTGATCCTAGGCCGCTACCTAGGTGCCGGCGACTCGCACGAAAGACATATCCTGAGACACCGGCTCGGACAATCCGTTCGGCGGATCACGCACGCGACGCGGCGCGCGCACCCGACATAAGGCGAAGAGAGATTGTCTCGCCCGTCACCCAAGGCCGGATCGTCCGAAGACGCCGCGTCGGAGTACGCCTTTCTGGTCGGCACCGCTGTTGACCGCGAGACGCTCGATCATGCCATTGCGCTTGCGCAGCGCTGGGGTGTGGCGCCGCATGAGGTGCTGCTGGCGCGCGGCTGGATTCCGCCGGACGATTACATCGAGGCGCTTGCCCTCTATCTCGGTGTCATACCCATCGGTGAGGATCGTACAGCGGCCGATGGCCAGCGGATCGTGATGCTGGACGGCATCATCGCGCGACCATGGGAGATCGCGTCGCGCGTTGCCGCTCATGAAGCCGCGGGCGCGCTGGTTATCCTCAGTCCGACTTACCGGCTGCACGATGTCGAGCCGTCGCATCTTCGCGCCGACCGGCTCACCAACGCGGTTGCCGGCCTGCTGCGCTGGCGCCCGGTGATGTCGGCCGGCGCGCCGACATGGCGCTGGCAGGTGTTTGCGGCCACCATCGCGCTGGGCCTGACCATTGGCGGCATCGCGACCGCGCCGGATGTCGTCTACCACGCGGTGTTGATGCTGCTGACGGCGGCCTTCCTGCCGATGGTGGTGCTGCGTCTCGCGATTCTTATCGCCGGGATATGGCCGGTGCCCGCAATTCCGCGCGATGCCCACATTCCGGATGACGAGCTGCCCGTCTATACGCTGCTGGTGCCGATGTTCCGGGAAAGCGCGGTGCTGCGCCAACTCGTCGATGCGATTTCTAAGCTCGACTACCCGCCAGCGAAGCTCGACGTGCTGCTGGTACTGGAAAGCGTCGATGTGGAAACGCGCGCGGCCGCGGCGGCGCTTGATCTTCCAGGCTTCATCCGCGTGATCGTGGTGCCGGATCGCCAACCGCGCACCAAACCTAAGGCACTGAACTATGCGCTGAAGTTCGCGCGCGGCGATTACGTGGTGGTGTTCGACGCGGAGGACATGCCGCGGCCGGATCAGTTGCGCAGCGCGCTGGCGACATTCCGCGCCAGCAGCGCCAACACCTATTGCCTGCAGGGCCGGCTCGCCATTCACAACACGCACGATGGCTGGCTGGTCCGGCAATTCGCGCTTGAATATGCGGTGCTGTTCGGCCTGACATTGCCGGGGCTGGTGCGCCTGAATCTACCAGTCCCGCTCGGCGGCACCTCCAATCACTTTCCCCGGCATGTGCTGGAGCGCTGGAGCGGCTGGGATCCGTTCAACGTGACCGAGGACGCCGACCTCGGCATCCGGCTGCGGCGTACTGGCGGCCGCATCGGTATGCTGGATTCGGTGACCTGGGAGGAAGCGCCGGAAAGGTTCGGCGTCTGGTTGCGGCAGCGCACGCGTTGGCTGAAGGGCTGGATGCAAACTTACCTCGTGCACAATCGCCAGCCGATCCAGCTCTGGCGCGATCTCGGCCCGGCCGCTTTCATCGGTTTTCATCTGTATTCGGGCGGCCTGATCCTGTCGGCGCTTGTGTTTCCGATCTTCTGCGCGCTGGCGGCCGTCGATCTGTGGCGCGGTTACTGGCTGTCCAGCTTCTCCACACCGGTGGAGCGGGTCGTTTGGGCGATCGCAGTGTTCAATCTGGCGGCGGCTTATGTGGGCTCGGTGGTGGCGGCTTGGATCGCGGCATGGCGCATGGGTCGCGCGCGCCTGGCGCTGGGCGCTTTTGTGATGCCGGTATACTGGCTGCTGATCTCGCTGGCCGCCTATCGCGCGCTGTTCCAGCTCATGACAGCCCCTTACCGCTGGGAGAAGACCGAGCATCGACCACGGACGTCCCGCGTTCGGACGGGATGACCGACACGATGCACTTCGTTACTGTGGCACGTCCGCGATAGACGGCACATCACCTGGTGCCGAAGGGTGAGACAAGGAGGCCACGTGACCGGATTCGTCCTCGCCATCGACCAGGGAACCACCTCGTCGCGCGCCATCGTGTTCGATGCCGCCTACCGCGTGCGTGGCGTCGGTCAGCAGGAGTTCACGCAGTACTTCCCGCGTTCGGGCTGGGTCGAGCATGAGCCGCACGATCTGTGGCGCACGACGGTCGAGACCATCCGTACTGCGCTGGCGGAGGCGGGCGTTGAGGCCACCCGGATCGCTGCGGCGGGCATCACCAACCAGCGCGAGACGACCCTGCTGTGGGATCGCGCCACGGGCGCGCCGGTGGGGCGCGCTATTGTGTGGCAGGACCGGCGGACGGCTGATCGGTGTGCCGAGCTGAAAGCCGATGGCCTCGAACCGGACGTCACCGCGCGCACGGGCTTGCTGCTCGATCCCTACTTTTCCGGCACCAAGCTGGCATGGATGCTCGACACCATCGAGGGCGCGCGGGCGAAGGCTGAACGCGGAGAGCTGGCGTTCGGCACGGTCGATAGTTGGCTCATCTGGAATCTGACCGGTGGCAAGGTGCACGCCACCGATGCCACCAACGCCTCGCGCACGCTGCTCTACAACATAGCGCGCGGCGCATGGGACGACGATCTGCTGCGAATGCTGCGCATACCGGCGGCGCTGCTGCCAGAGGTCAAGGATTGCGGCGATGACTATGGCCGCATCCGCGTCGATCTGTTTGGCGCCGAGATTCCCATTCGCGGCGTGGCCGGTGATCAGCAGGCGGCAACCGTCGGGCAGGCCTGCTTCACGCCGGGCATGATGAAATCGACCTACGGCACGGGTTGCTTCGCGGTGCTGAATACGGGTGTGGAGCGCGTGGCCTCGCAGAACCGGCTGCTGACCACCATCGCCTATCGCCTGGACGGCCGCACCACCTACGCGCTGGAAGG
This sequence comes from Pseudomonadota bacterium, assembly GCA_023412745.1. Taxonomy (GTDB): domain Bacteria; phylum Pseudomonadota; class Alphaproteobacteria; order Rhizobiales; family Hyphomicrobiaceae; genus ZC4RG25. The sequence continues at coordinate 5,805 of JAEZBZ010000246.1, forward strand.
TTCGATCTTCGTCGCCGGCGCGGCGGTGCAGTGGCTGCGCGATGGCTTGAAGATCATCCAGTCAGCCGGAGCGACGGCCGACATGGCGCAGCAGTCTGACCCGAATCAGAGCGTCTATCTGGTCCCCGCGTTCACCGGCCTCGGCGCGCCGTACTGGGATTCGGAAGCGCGCGGCGCACTGTACGGTCTCACGCGTAACACCGGACCGAACGAGCTGGCGCGGGCGGCGCTGGAGGCGGTTTGCTATCAGACCTGCGACCTGCTGGACGCCATGCGGCGCGACTGGCCGGGCGCCAGCGACACCGTGTTGCGCGTGGACGGCGGCATGACCGCCAGCGACGTCACCATGCAGTGGCTGGCCGATCTGCTCGATGTGCCGGTCGATCGTCCCGAGGTGATGGAGACGACAGCACTGGGCGCGGCGTGGCTCGCGGCGCGCCAAGCAGGCGTGTGGCCTTCCGAGGAAGGCTTTGCGAAAGACTGGCGGCTGCAGCGCCGGTTCGAGCCCGCGATGCCGGCAGCGACCCGCGCGGCCAAGCTCGCCGGATGGCGCGACGCGGTACGCCGCACGCTGACCCGCCAGCCGGAGTGACGCACCTGCCCTGATGATATACCGTTATCCCGACGAAGGTCGGGACCCACGCCCGTCGCGACCACTGCTCCGGCGATGCCGGCCTGCGCCGTGACAGATTGCAGAGGACGGCGGTTCCGCAACGAACGATCGGATTAGCTGCGGATTTCGCCGCCGGTCGCGCGCTTCACCTCGGCAATCACCTTCTTGGCGACAGCCTCGATATCCGCGTCGGTCAGCGTGCGCTCCTTCGGCTGCAGCGTCACCTCCACGCCGACGGACTTCTTGCCGTCGCCCAGGCTCTTGCCGACGAACACGTCGAACACGGTGACCTCCGCAATCAGCGCCTTGTCGGCACCGGATGCGGCCTTCATCACTTCGCCAGCGGAAACCGCTTCATCGAGGATGAACGCGAAGTCGCGCCGCACCGGCAGCAGATCCGCCGACGTCATCGCCGGACGTGCCCGCGACCGCTTCTTCTCAGGCGGCAGGCTATCCAGGAAGATCTCGAAGGCTGCGGCAGGCGCCGCCACGTCGAGCGCGGCCAGCATCTTGGGATGCAACTCACCGAAGTTCGCGAGCACGTTCTTGGGGCCGAGGCGCAGCACGCCCGATCGGCCGGGATGATACCATGCGGGCGCTTCGCGCACGATTTGGGCGCGGCTGGCATCGACGCCGAGAGCCGCCAGAACGGCGAACACATCGGCCTTCACGTCGAATACGCCGGCGTCCGCGGCAGGCGCGCTCCAATGCCGCCCGCTGCCGGCCAGTTGCGCCGCGCCGGAGCGTACGCCCGCCGCGATGAGCCGCTGATCCTTCGGCTGATCACCTGCGTAGGCTTGGCCCATCTCGAACAGGGCGATGTTGGCGAAGCCGCGATTGCGGTTGCGCTGGGCTGCCGTCAGCAGGCCGGGGAGCATGCTTGGCCGCATCGACGACATCTCGACAGAGATCGGGTTGGCCAGTTCCAGAGTTTCCGCACCGCCGCCAAACAGTTCCGACTGCGCGCGCGGAATGAACGACCACGTGACCGCTTCAACCATGCCACGGCCTGCCAGGACGCGTCGGGCGCGTCGGGTGCGGCGCTGGCCCTCAGTCAGCACGGCCTGCGTCACGCCATGCACTCGCGGCAGCGGCGTGGACGGCACCTGATCCAGCCCGATGATGCGCACGATCTCTTCGACCAGATCGGCGGAGCCGTGCACGTCCGGGCGCCAGCTCGGGCGTGTGACCTTCACCTCCGGCCCCTTGCCCTCGACCTCGAAGCCGAGGTCGACCAGGATTTTGCGGCTGTCGCTGTCTTTGACGGCGAGGCCAGTCAATTTCGGCACGCGGCGGAAATCGAGCGCGATGACCTTGCGGCCTTCCGGCGCCTCGCCCGCCACGCGGGCCTTCGATGGCGTGCCGCCCGCCACCTGCATGATCAGGTCGGTCGCCAGATCAAGGCCCGGACCGACGAACGCGGGATCCACGCCGCGCTCGAAACGATAGCGCGCGTCGGTCTGCAGGCCGGCTTTACGGCCAGTCGCGGCGGTGCGCAGCGGATCGAAATAAGCGCTTTCGATCAGAACGTTGGTGGTGGTTTCGGTGCACGAGGACTCCTCGCCGCCCATGATGCCACCGAGGCCGAGCACGGATTTGTCGTCGGCGATCACGCACATGGTGTCGTCAACGGTATAGGTGCGGCCATCGAGAGCCAGAAACGACTCGCCGGTCTTGCCGAGCCGCGCGCGGATCGCGCCCTTTAGCTTGTCGGCGTCGTACACGTGGAGGGGGCGGCCGCGATCGAGCGAGATGTAGTTGGTGACGTCCACCAGTGCGCTGATCGGGCGGAGGCCGACCGCTTTGAGCCGCGCCTGCATCCAGGCCGGTGAGGGACCGTTCTTGACGCCGCGCACATAGCGTCCGGCAAAAACGGGGCATGCGCTCAGCGTTTCCGGCGTGAAGTCGACGCGAATCTCGATCGGGCAATCGAAGCTGCCTTCGACCTGGGCGAGCTTTGGCTCCGGCTTTAGTGTGCCGAGGCCAGCCGCCGCGAGATCGCGGGCGATGCCACGCACGCCCGTGCAGTCCGGACGGTTGGGCGTCAGCTTCACTTCGATGACGGGATCGTCGAGGCCAAGCGCGTCGATGTATCGGGTGCCGATCTTGTCGGCGAAGGAGGCGTCGAGCTCGATGATGCCGTTGTGATCTTCCGATAGCTCCAGTTCGCGCTCCGACAGCAGCATACCGTTGGAGACGATGCCACGCACCGGGCGCTTGTCCAGCGTGATGCCGGTGCCGGGAACGTAGCTGCCGAGCGGTGCGAACACGCCGACGAGTCCGGTCTTGGCGTTGGGCGCGCCGCAGACTAACTCAACCGGCGGCTGGCCGGGCGCGATCTCGACCTGGCATACGCGCAGGCGGTCGGCGTTGGGATGCTGCTTGGCGTCCAGCACGCGCGCGATGGTAAACGGCGCCAGCTTCTCCGCGGGATTGTCGATGTCCTCGACCTCCAGCCCGATCGCGGACAGCTTGGTCGCGATCTCGTCGATCGGGGTGTCGGTGTCGAGATG
>JAEZBZ010000260.1 GCA_023412745.1 Pseudomonadota bacterium
TATTGCCTTCGAGGTTCGGGCCTTTCACCCGGCGCAGTTCATCAAGAACCTGCGTCTTCGTCACCGCCATCAGCGATCTCCCAGGAAATCCGTGCATCGGGCTTGTGAGCATCGTGCCCAGGCAGCCCGGCATTTTGCGGCGCATTCTGGCAGGGCAGGTTGCGGAAGTCACGGGCGATAGCGGCCGTATCCGTCCAATTGCGGCGCTTGCGACCCTCTGCCGCCCGGATTACATCCGTTGCCATCCGGCGTCGCGATTGAAAGCCCAGCCAATGGCCGTTTCCGATCCATCCCGTATGCTAACCGGCGTTCTGCTCGCCGGCGGCCGGTCGCGTAGGATGGGAGGCGGCGACAAGTGCCTGCGCGATCTCGCCGGACGTCCTTTGCTGATGCACGTCATCGAACGTCTGCAGCCGCAGGTCGGCGCTCTGGCAATCAATGCCAATGGCGATCCGGCACGATTTGCCGCTTTCGGCTTGCCCGTCGTTGAAGACAGGATTGGCGGTTTCGCCGGGCCGCTTGCGGGTATTCATGCCGGCATGATGTGGGCGCGATCGGCGACGCCCGAAGCCCGCTGGATCGTGACAACCTCGACGGATGCGCCATTCCTGCCGCTGGATCTGGCAAGCCGGCTTCTCGCCAGCGCGGATGCGGCGCCGGGCAGGATCGCTGTCGCGGCATCGCAGGGGCGCACCCATCCGGTGATTGGTCTATGGCCGGTGGCGCTTGCCGACAATCTGGAAACCACCTTGAAATCAGGTGGCCGCAAAGTGCTCGACTGGGTACTGGCCCACGATAACGTGGTAGTGGATTTCCCGTTGCTGCGCTTCCATGGGCGGATGATCGATCCCTTCTTCAACGCCAATACACCGCTTGAGCTGGATGAAGCGCGCGCTCTGACCGAGAACCGGGGTGAGGCTTGAATGTCGCGATCCGAGCGGCCGCCTGTCATCGGGATTACCGGCTGGAAGAACTCCGGCAAGACGACGCTGGTCGTGCGGCTGGTTGAGGCATTCGCGCGCCGCGGTCTGAGAGTTGCGGCCGTTAAGCATGCGCACCACGCCGTCGACCTAGGTGACAGCGGAACCGATAGCGCCAGGCACAGGCAAGCGGGCGCCACGCAAACCGCGCTGATTTCGCCAAGGCGAACGATTGTGGTGGCCGAGCTTGGCGCGGATCGCGAGCCGGATCTCGCCGACGTACTGGCGATGCTCGGCCCATGCGATCTGGTCATCGTCGAGGGCTACAAGTCAGCGGCCATCCCGAAGGTCGAGGTGCGCCGATTGCAGGCGGTAACGCGCGAACCGCTGGCCGATACCGACCCGCATATCATCGCCATTGCGGCGGATCATGCTGTGCCACAGGCATCGGTGCCGGTGTTCGGGTTGGACGAAATTGCGGCGATAGCGGAGCATATCGCGCGGATCCTCAAGCTGAACAGCGTGGCGGTGGATCGCAAGGGGCTTTGATCCAGTGATGATGGGCCGGCTTTTTTTTCTTGCTATCGGGCTGATGGGGCCCCTGGCCGCGCCTGTAGTGGCGCAGAGCAAGGATCCGGCCGTGCCGGTCGGGCGGATGGCGGGCGGAGTTCCGGTCGTGCTGGTGTCCATCGGCGTCAACTACACGCAGCCCGGTATCGCGGAACGCCTGGCCCGCGACGGCGAAGGCGACATCATTGGCTGGGATTTCACTGATTCCGACAATCGCCCATTCGACGTCGGCAAGGGGACTGCGCCCGCAGAGCACGGTGGCGATGCCACGGCACTCGCGCATCTGCTACTGGCGTCCGGGCCCCAAGTCCGGCTGGCGCCGGTGCGCGTCGACCCGGCAAATCAGATGAGCCTGGCGCGGGGGCTTGCGTTCGCCGGCCAGACCCCGGCGCGCGTCGTTCTGCTGACGATCAACGGCCCCGCGCGCGAGCACTGGGAGATCTTCCGGCAGGCAGCGGAGCACTTTGCTCGGCTCCTCATCGTCGTCCCTGCTGCGGGCGGTTCGACCGATCAGCCGAGTTTTCCATCTGCGCTGGGTTTACCTAACGTGCTGGCAGTGCCAGCGGATGAGGGTCGCACGGAAGCGCCGGGTTTTGACGGTGAGGTGGTGCAGGTTGCGCCCGCGTTGGCGGCTGCGGCGCGCATTGCCGCCCGTGCGGCCGAGGAAGCTGCGCGGTTGCCCGATCTCGACGGAGTCGGGTTGCGTCGGGCCATGCTGGCGCGCTGATCACGAGGCGACAGGCTGGGCCTCAGCCTAGGGCTTCGGCTAGCGTTTCCAATGCCTTTGCGGCGAACGTGCGCATGTTCTGCTGGCGATCGGTAATACCGGTCCGCAACGTCAGCACACGCTCGATCGGGCCGCTGATTGCCATGCAGGTATGGCCGGCCGGATCACCGTAGCGGTTGCCGGTCGGGCCGGTGGCGCCGGTTTCGGCAAGGCCCCACGTCGCGCCATGACGGCTGCGCACCGTCCGCGCCAGCAGGGCTGCATAGGGCTCGCTGGCAGAACGCATCCCGATCATGTCGGCTTCGGTTATGCCCAGCAGTGCGGTGCGGGCTTGCATCGTGTACACCACGCCGCCGCCAAGAAAGTAGGCCGAGGCGCCGGGCTGGGACAGCAGGGCAGCACTGATCAGGCCGCCAGCCGAGGATTCCGACACCGCGATTGTCTCGCCGCGAGCGCGAAGGCGGCTCGCGACCGCTTCTGCCAAGGATAGCAGGGTTTCCATCAGCGCAATCCCATTGAGAAGCGTTGCTGCTAGTGGGCTTCGGCGCGGTACGCGTTCGCCATCTCACCCATGCTGGTAAAGCGGAAATCATGGCGCGGCATCAGTGCCGGGGTCATCGTCGCGCCGAACCCGCCTTCCGCATGCCGACGATGAATCCAGCAGGACGCCAGGCCGATCGCGTTGGCCGGGGCGTGGTCATGGAACAGGCTTTCTGCCGTGTGCAGGATTTCATTTTTCTGCACGCCGAGGGTCGCCAGCTTGTCCAGCATGTAGGCAAAGTTGCCGGCTGCGGGTTTGTAGGACCCGATGTCCTCGGCCGTATAGATTGCGTCGAATTCCACCTTCAGCTTCAGATTGCTGAGCGCGAAGCTTTCGTTGTCGACGTTGGACAGGATGACCAGCTTGTAGTGCTGCTTCAGGTAGGTGAGCGCATCGGCCGTGTCGGGGAAAGCTGGCCAGTCGCCGATTGATTGGCCGTAGGCCACGCATTCCGACCAGGCCGCGGGCACGCCCCATTCCTCGGCCAACCGCTTGTAGACGACAGCCAGCAGATCCCGGTACCGCTTGGCCGGAGTGATGAGCTGTTGCTGGGATTCGTGCCGCGCGTGTGCTTCCAGGATCTGGTCGCGGGTGAGGTTGCGGCCTGCGCGCGCGACGAGAGGCTGCAGCGCCTTCGTCATGCCGGTTTCCCAGTCGATCAGGGTGCCATAGCAGTCGAAGGTCAGGACTTTGAAGTCGTGCAGGCGCATTGTGTCTCTCCCACATGGCCGATATGACCTTATGCGGACGCAACGTCGCACGCGCAAGCTTCGAGACGTTGACAGTGGACTAAAGTGGCGCGGATATGCCGGCTTCTGTCTGAAAATGGCAATCCATGCTTGACGGAGGCGCCTGTTTTGTGGTCCTTGAGGCCCGGAAGTTTCCGGGCGGGTTTTCCTGCCCTCTTGGGCTATTCCAGTTGACTAGAGGACCTGCGTGGCCTTCGGCCCGAGGGCTACGGACGTGCCATGAAAGTCAAGAACTCACTCAAGTCGCTGCGCTCGCGCCATCGTGATAACCGCGTTGTCCGCCGCAAGGGTCGCGTGTACATCATCAATAAGACGCAGCGCCGCTTCAAGGCCCGCCAGGGCTGATCGGCTGTCGGGCTGAGTGCGCGCATCACGTGCTCAGGCCTCTGACGCACGGCGACAAATCGGTTATGCCGCATTGGAGCTTTGACCACTAGGTCAGGGCACCTTATGGTGCGCGCATGCGTAGATCCCAAACTTCACGATTGGTTAACACCATGGGCGGGGCGCTCGTGGTGTTGTTCGTATGGGCGGCCTGGCCAGCGTTGGCGCAGACGGCTGAACCGCAGCAGACGCCGCCGGCGGCCGAGGCTCCGGGCGCCGTGCCCGATGGCGATGAGGCGGAGGCCAAACCGCCGCAGATCGCTGAGACGATCCCCGATAGCGCCACTGAGCGCGCCAAGATGCTCGACAACCTGTATGCCCTGCTGGCGACGGCAGAGGACGAGCAGGCGTCCCAGAAGACCAGCCTCGCGATCGTCCGGCTGTGGGCCGTGTCGGGCAGCGATACGGTCACCGTGCTGATGGCCCGCGCGCTGAAAGCGGTAGAGGATAAGAACCCGGCGCTGGCCTTGCAGATGTTCGATGCGATCGTCGAGCAGGCCCCCGACTATGCGGAAGGCTGGAGCCAGCGGGCGCACGTGCTCTACCTGGAGGGCGACGTCGAGCGGGCCGTGGGCGATTTGCGCCGGTCGCTGGCGCTCGATCCCAATCACTACCGCGCGCTTGGAGCTCTGGGCCACATCCTGCGCGAGATCGGAGAGAAGAAGGGCGCGCTGACGGCCTATCAGCGTTTGCTCGAAGTGCATCCCTTTGCAGAGGGCGCCAAACAGGCCGTCGAAGATCTTGAGCGCGAGATCGGCGGACAGGGAATCTAGCGGCTTTCGGATCGAGTTCGGCCGGAAAAGCTGTAGCCCGCCGCCGAAGGCAACGGCGGGCGCCGGCACCCGGCAATCGGCTCAGCCGACAAAGCTCGGGATACCACTAAGGTTGCGATGATAGCTGCGCGACGCTGATGGCGCTGTCGGTGTTTCCCATCAAGAACAAGCAAGGGCACCGAAGCGTCCTGCAAGCTGTCTCCATGAACACCGCGAGACGAAGCCTAGCCCCCTTCCGCGATAGGCGCACCGTTATCGTCGAGGAACGCCATGCGGACCATGTTGGTGGCGCCGGGCGAGCCGAGCGGCACACCTGCCGTGATGATCACGCCTTCACCCGCAGCCGCGTACTGCTCCTCGAACGCGATCTGGCAGGCCTTGTGCACCATGTCCGCGAGGTTTTCTGGATCGCTCGTCAGCACGGCATGGATACCCCAAACAATTGCCAGCTTGCGTCCTGTCGAGAGAACAGGCGTCAACCCGATCACCGGCAGGCCGGGGCGTTCGCGGGCAACGCGCAGGGCTGTCGAGCCCGTGGCGGTGTAGCAGATGATCGCTGACAGATGCATCGTGTCGGCGATCTTGTGGACTGCAGCTGCGACGGCGTCCGCGCCGGTGGCTTGCGGGCTGGTCTGGGTGGCGTGCACCAGCGCGTCGTAGCTGGGGTCTTTTTCCACTTCGATGGCGATGCGGTCCATCATGCTGACCGCTTCGATGGGAAACTGGCCGGCGGCGGATTCCGCCGAAAGCATGATGGCGTCGGCACCGTCGAACACGGCGGTTGCTACGTCCGATACCTCGGCACGTGTCGGCACCGGCGAGGAGATCATGCTCTCCAGCATCTGCGTGGCGACGACGACCGGCTTACCGGCATCGCGCGCCTTGCGGGTGATTTCTTTCTGGAGGCCGGGCACACGCTCAACCGGCATTTCGACGCCGAGGTCGCCGCGCGCAACCATCACGCCGTCACCGGCGGCGATGATGGCGTCGAGGTCCGCGATGGCGGATGGCTTCTCGATCTTGGCCATGATCGATGCACCCTGGCCGATCAGGCGACGGGCGAGCACGAGGTCTTCGCCACGCTGCACGAATGACAGCGCGATCCAGTCGACGCCGAGGCGCAGCGCGTAGTCGAGGTCGGCGCGGTCCTTCTCGGTGATCGGATTGATCGGCAGGATGCTGTCGGGCATGGCGATGCCCTTGCGGCTGGCCAACGCACCGCCGACGATGACCTCTGCCGTGATCTCGCGCACGCTGCGATCGACCACGCGCATGCGCATCTTGCCGTCGTCGAGCAGCAGGTTATGGCCCGGCTCGACGGCCTCGAAAATCTGCGCGTGCGGCAGGAATACGCGTTCGGCCGATCCGGCAACCTCTTCGCGGTCGAAGCGGAATATCGAGCCTTCCGGGATGAAGGCGCGCCCACCTTCGATCTCGCCGACGCGAAATTTCGGGCCCTGCAGGTCGCACAGAATACCGATCGGCCGCTTGAAACGGACCTCGGCATTGCGCACGGTGGCGTGCAGCTTGCGCGCCGTTTCGTGCGACGTGTGGCTCATGTTGATGCGGAAAACGTCGACGCCGGCCTCGAACAGACGTTCGAGCATATCCGGATCCGACGACGCCGGTCCCAGCGTCGCGACAATCTTGACCCTACGCTTGCGCCTCATTTGGCTGCCTTTGCTCCAGCGACTTCCTCGAGATCGGTGAGGCGAATGGTCCAGTCCTTGGCATCGCCCGTATCGACTTCGAAGAAGCCCGTACGCCGATAGCCCCGACGCTGGCAATCCCTAACATCCCTAATCGCAAACGACTTGTCCTGGGTGCACATGAAATTTGTGCCGGCCCATTCGCCCCCGCGATCGTAGTCGAGAGCATAGACATAGATGAAACGGCTGGGTACAGCGCCTTTGAGTAGTGTTTCGCAGGACTGCGCGGCGATGTTCCACCAGCCCTCCGTCGCCCAGCCCTTAGGATCCTGGTAACCTATGGCCACGCCGACCCGGCTGGACGAGGCGTTGCACATCTTGAGGTCAGCCCGCGCGTCCGTCACTCCTGACAGAAGCATCACCGCAATAGCTAGGGTGCACAGAATTCCGCGGGCGGCCTTTGATGGCAAAAAAACACAAGAAATCTGGCGGTTCATCGTGTTCACAGGAAACTGCACGTTCGCAATGCCTTGAGCCATGCCGAAGCGTTACCGATCCTATCGACGAGGTGGGATGATACTGGTGTTTTAGGTCAGGGATCGACCAGGATGGCGCGAAAGTCATTGACGTTGGTTTGCGTAGGTCCGCATTCCACCAGATCCTGCAGTCGACGGAAGAAGTTGGACGAGTCGTTGTTGGCCATGAACGTGGCGGCTTTGAGATCGAGCGCGGCAGCGCGCGACAAGCTGTCGGAAAATACCATGGCACCTGCCGGATCGTCGGGGTGGCCAGCGCCCCCGTCCGCGCCATCCGTGTCGGCCGCTAGCGCCGCGATGCCCGGTGCACCATCGAGTGCTATGGCGAGGCCGAGCGCATATTCTTGATTGGGGCCACCGGCGCCGTCGCCGCGCACCGTTACCGTCAGTTCTCCGCCGGAGAGGATCGCGAGCCGCTCTCCGGCTGCACGCGCCTTTCGTGCCAGCTCGGCGTGTGTCGTCCCGATATCGCGTGCCTCGCCCTCCAGGGCGTCGCCGAGGATCTCGACGCGATAACCCGCAGCACGAGCGATCTCTGCGCCAGCTTCCAGCGACATATGCGGCGCGGCGATCAACTGGTAGCTGGCGCTGGCGAGCGCATTGGCGCCGGGTTTCAGCGTTTCATTTGCAGGGTCGTTCAGTGCCGCAGCAATCTCGGAGGGCGGCGTCACCGAGAAGCGGGCCAGCACTTCGCGCGCATCCGCCAGCGTAGTCGGGTCGCCGACCGTCGGGCCGGAGCCGATGGTTGCGGGCTCGTCGCCCGGCACGTCGGAAATCGCCAGCGTCAGCATTTTCGCCGGATGCACGGCCGCAGCCAGCTTGCCACCCTTGATGCGTGACAGGTGCTTGCGCACGCAATTCATCTCATTGATGCGTGCGCCGGATCTCAGAAGCTGTTTGGTGAGTGCCTGCTTGGCATCGAAGCTGACTCCGGCAACGGGCGCGGTCCACAGCGCCGACGCGCCGCCCGATAGCAGCACCAGCACGATGTCATTCGGCCCCGCGCTGGCCGCCAGCTTCAGAGCGCGTTCGGCCGACGCCGCGCTGTTGGCATCCGGCACCGGATGCCCGGCCTCTACGATCTCGATGTGCTGCGTGGGTAGCGCATAGCCGTGCCGCGTCGTTACGAACCCCGCGACGCGATCAGACGTCCCTTGCTGGCGGTAGAATTCCTCGGCGGCGACAGCCATGGCCGCGGCGGCCTTGCCGGCTCCGACGATCACAATACGGCCGTTGTCCGGCACCGGCGGCAGATGCTGCGGCAGGCACCGCGCGGGATGCGCGCGCCCGACCGCCGCCTCGTACATCTTGAGCAGTGTAGCGCGCTGGTCGCCGGGGGCGATGGGCGGGCTGGATGTGGTCACCGGAGATCCTTTTGAGGCTAGTGCGTTGTCGTTGCAGGGGGTGCGTTCATCTGCCGGGATTGGCTTTGTCTCGTCAAGGCTGGATGATGGGCCGGTGGCAGCCAAGGGACGATGCGAACACATGCGGGACTTAGCGGGGCCGACAATCGATTCGGTTCGGACTGAAACCTACACCGTGCTGGCCGGTCGCGCCGATGCCGGGCTGATCATTCTTTGCGATCATGCCGACAACGCATTTCCACCCGGCTATGGCACGCTCGGTCTCGATGAAAGCCAGCTCAAGCGCCACATCGCCTACGATATCGGTGCCGCTGAGATAACCCGCCAGATGGCGCGTGCGCTGGGCGTTCCGGCGGTCATGTCCCACTATTCGCGACTGCTGATCGATATCAACCGCGGCGAGGACGACCCAACGCTGATCATGCGGCTGTCGGACGGCGCCATCGTGCCGGGCAACCGCGTTCTGACGGTGGAGGAGCGCGAGAAGCGGCTGCAACTCTATCATCGGCCCTATCATCGGGCGGTGAGCAGCGTGATCGACGCCTGCCTCGCCACTGGAACGACACCGACGATCCTGTCGATCCACAGCTTTACCGAAAGCTGGAAGGGTGTGTCGCGGCCGTGGCATGCGGGTGTGCTGTGGGACCAGGATCCGCGATTTGCCATGCCGTTGCTGGAAGCCATGTACGCGCAGAACGATCTCATCGTCGGCGACAACGAGCCCTACACAGGCCGTCTCAAGGGGGACACGATGTGGCAACATGGTACGAGCCGTGGCCTGCCGCACGCGATCATCGAAGTCCGCCAGGATCTTATCCGCGATCTGGAGGGGCAGACGGCCTGGGCCGAGCGGCTGACCAAGCTGATGCAAAGCCTCGCTGGGCGCCCGGATTTGCATCTCAACCTGCCGCTGTCGCCGGCTGACAGCACCGTCAAGCATCCCTATGTAAACGGAGGGTCAGCAGAGCCTTCGGAGCAATGTGCCATGGCGGATATCGACGACAAGACACGGACCGAGTTGGAAGCCGCGGCTTTCCGCAGGCTCGTCGCGCATTTGCGTACGCGCAGCGATGTGCAGAACATCGACCTGATGAACCTTGCCGGGTTCTGCCGCAACTGCCTGTCCAATTGGTATCAGGAGGCGGCGAGCGCGTCCGGCCACGCGATCAGCAAGGACGAGGCGCGCGAGACCATCTACGGCATGCCCTACAAGGAGTGGCAGACCAAGCACCAGAAAGAGGCGACGCCGGAACAGAAGGCGGCGTTCGACAAGGCCAATCCGCCTCGGCACTGATTGGCGATGCGAACCCCATTGCGATGTGACGGCGGGTGAGGGCGTTGCCGTGAAGTCTCAGATCAAGCGCTTAGGTGCGCGGCGGTGGGTTGCGGGGATAACTCGTCCGGCCTGTTGCCATCGCCTTGCTGAGGCCATGTCGGGCGGATAGCGTTATCTCCAGGTGTGCCGGCAAGTCAGCGCGGCGCGAGCGAATGCTGGCGGCGTGAGGGATGCCGGCGTTCGAGTTTGCGGATCAAATGACGGGGTATAAGTGATGACCACGCTTCAGGGCGCGGCGCAGAACCAATTGCGCCAGTTCATCGAGCAGATCGAGCGGCTCGAAGAGGAAAAGAAGGCCCTCTCGGACGACATCAGGGACAAGTTCGCGGAAGCCAAGGCCGTCGGATTCGATGTGAAGGCGCTGCGCCAGGTTCTGCGTCTGCGCAAGAAGAGCAAGACCGATCGGCAGGAGGAGGAAGCGATCCTCGAGGTTTACCTGCACGCGCTCGGTATGCTGGATGGGGACGTTGAAAGCCCGATGATGGCGGCTGAATAAGCCGCCTGGCGCAGCCGGTTTGTGCTGCGCGTCGCATTGCGGCTTTCTTAGGAAATCGAAGCTTCCGCGGGTGATCTGTGCCCGCGGTGTTGGCGTGCGAAAGTCAGCGTGAGCTGAGCTGGACGGTACGTTCCGCCAACACGCTTGACCCCTGCGGACGTTGCTCGAAGACGGACGCCAGCGGCACCGCTTCGCCGGTAAACTCCTGGGCCCACAGGACGCGCGCTACCTGTTGTCCCGGACGCAGCCGCATCGGCGGAAGTTCGCCGGCCTGATCCAGAAGCTCCAGCGTTTTGGCGACGTCCGGGTGCTCCATGTGCGCCAGCGCGGGATCGTCGGGCGATGCCGTTTCGGTCATGTAGGGCGCGATAGGGAATGGCCGGTAGGAAAGTTCCTCCGGATGCTCCTCATCATATTCCGGTGCGACCGCCCATGTGGGTTCCACTGTCGGCGTCGGAGATGGGCTGCTCCACCCAGTTCCCCAGCCAAATCGTCCTTGACCGGCAGGCTGTTTTCCGCCTGTGCTTTGTGGATCGAGCGCCGCCATGCGCTGTTGTCCGGCAGTCGGTGCCGGGCCGCTCAGGCTTTCGAGAGTTTCGGCTGGAAGCTCACGTTCAAGCGCGACGGGCGTGGCCACCTGCGCGCGTGACGGGCCGGGGAAGCTCGACATGCTCGCCAAAGCCGCGAGTTGCGTCATCTGCTGGCGATCGCTGTCGGTGGTGCGGCTGGCTGCGAGACGCATGGGCCGGTCGGCCATCTTTGGTTCCGCTACCAGCTTCGGTGGCGGAGGGGCTGGGGCGCGAGCAATCTCGGCGGCAGGCCAGGCGGATTGGCGTGGAGTGCCGGCGGTCGATGCTGCTGCCGACACGCGCTGTTGCGGACGGGCTGCAGTAGGACGCGGAGGTGAAGCAGCGGCAACGCGAGTGGCATTCGGATTCATCGCGTTGAGGCGAAGCTGGTGCACCTGCGCGACCTCGATTGCCAGTTCGCGATTTTGCGCCCGTGCGGCTTGTGCGTCGCCCGGCGAAAGGGCCCGTCCATCGGCGGGCACATGCTTCGTGCGGCCGTCCGGGAACAGCAGGGCAAGCTCCTGACGCGGCAGGCGCGGCCAGGCGCGCACGCGGTCCGTATCCAGATGCACGAACGGAATGGCCGAGGTCGGATAGTAGCCGACACCGCCGCGCTCGCGGATCAGTGCCGAGTAGCGGATGCGGCGCACGGGTACGTCCGGGAAGTGCACGTCGGCTGCCTTGCCTAGGATGTGCCGGCTTTGGCTGGCCTGTCCGCCGCGGGTCGAGCGCAGCATATTGTTGGTATTGCGCGAGCGGTAAGCAGAGATGATGTGGATCGGTTCGCGCGAGCCGAGCTCGGTGTGGACCTCCCAGAGCAGGTCGATCAGCTCGGGATCCATGTTGGTCTTTTCGTTCCGCCGCCAGTCGCGCAGCATCCAGTTGATCTGCTCCATCGCGCTCTGGATGTACTTGCCATTGCGCTTGTACTCGACGGTCAGCGTTTCCTTGTTGTGGATGTTGTAAAGGGAGATCGTGCGCGTCTGCGACAGGTTCGCGACGAGGCGCGGCGCCAGCATGCTGCTCACTGCCACCAGGGCAATAGCTCCGACCAGGAAACCCAGTCTACGCGCACGCAATGCTTATCCCCCAAGATCCAGGTTCGCGCTCCGGCCCAACTCCCCATTTGCGTGCCGGTGCGGAACAGACATTCAGGCGGTGCTTATCGTTAACGCCCGAATGTTAATGCCCCGTAACTTTCTCTGTAGGCTTCCAGTGCGCGCGTTCCAAAGAGGCAGCGCTGTCCGCTGACAAGCTTGAGACGTCAGTAGACGATCAGTCGGGCGAGAAAGAGGCGGACTTTCAATGCCCCGCGGCCATCAGAATCGGTTTCAAATACGACAGTGGCTCCGGCAAACCTTGTCGAAGGTCTGCCGGAGCCACGGTTTCGCGTGCGCGCGGTTCGGTCAGTTGCCGAACACTCTGCGGGCCCAATCCGGCGTGTTCTTGGATGAGAATGAGCCGCCGCCACCGCCCGTGCGGGTTTCGGCGAGCCGGCCTATGGCCTCTGCTCGAACCGGGCCGAGCTCATCCTTCCGCTTCACGATGAGATGCGCCTTGCCCTCGATGCCCATCTGGATGCGGGATTCATGGCCGTATATGTCACGGTAGGTCGTCAGCTTGCCGTCGTCCTCGACCCAGGCCGTGAAGTAGGTCATGTGCACCGGGATCTTGGTGGCGAGCGAGACGTTATTGTCAGGTTTGGCGCCGCTGACCTGCGCGGCGACGCGGCCCTTGTCCCAACCCTTGTCCTGCGACAGCAGCACTTCTGCGAACCGCATCGGATTGCGCACGCGCATGCAGCCATGGCTGAACGTACGCTGCGACGAGTTGAAGAGATGCTTCGTCGGCGTGTCGTGCATGTAGACTTGGTGCTTGTTCGGGAACATGAACTTCACCTGTCCGAGCACGTTGCCGCCGCCCGGCGGCTGGTAGACGTGGAAATTGCGGATGTCGGTGCGTGACCAATCCACGCTGCCGGGGTCGATGTCACGACCGCGATAGCGGATACGAAGGTTGTTCTTGTCGAGCGCCGCCGAGCTGCCGCGCGCCAAGCTCGGCAGGATTTCCTTCATCTTGATGCTGTCCGGCACGCCCCAGAACGGCTGGAACACCAGGAACGCCATTTCGTCTGAGAATATAGGGGTTTGCGTATCGGCTTTGCCGACGATGATGCGCTCGGTGAAGATATGATGGCCGTTATTGGAGACCCGCAGGGTGTACTCGGGGATGTTGGCCCAGACGTGGAACTGGCCCCAATCCTCCGGCATCCAGCGCCACTGCTCCATGTTCACCAGCAGCTTGCGCTCGGTGACCTTCTCGGGCGCGGCGGCGCGCTTGGCTTTCGAGCCCTTGGCCGGTGCCTGCTCCGGCTCCGGTTCGGGTGGTGCAGTTCCCGCCTTCAAAGCCAGGTAGGCCTGACGCAGCTTCTCGAACTGGGGATGCTGTGGATGCAGCTTGCGCAGATAGATGTTCACATCATCGCGGGCGGAAACCTCGGCCAGAAGATCCGTGGTCGGCACCAGGTTGAGGTCGCGATCGATGTAGTTGGACAGCCGCCTTGGATCCATGCGGCCGCCGCGGGCGTGATTGGCATATTTGATGACGGCCAGCGACAACGCCAGTTCGGCCTCGGCGACGTTGGCCGGTTCGCTATCGGTGGGAGCGGCAGGCAGCTCAAAAGCGGAAGCTTCGAGCCCCCAATCGTCAGCTTGGCGGATTTCCGCCATTGCGGCCTGGGCGCGTGCGGTAAAATTCGCGCCTTGCAGCCACAATAGGTTCTCGCCACGCTCCTGGTAGAACGCAGTCAGTGCCTCGCGATCGTCCTTGGAGATCCCCTTGGCGTCGGCGATCTTCTGCAGCAGTTCCTTGCTCAGATTGCTTTCTTCAGCAACTTGCGGCTGAGCAGGCTGCTCCGGAGCAGGTTGTTGGGCGGTGGCTGCCGGTGGCTCCGTGGCAGGTGCTACCGGCGTGCTGACGGCCGCGTCGGCTGCCGGCGCAGCGGGCTGGGCCGGCGACGCCATTTCCGCAGGCGCGAGTTCAGGCTGTGAGGGAGCGGCACTTTCAGCCGCCGCTGGAGGCGCGGGCAATTGGGCGGGCTGGTCCGCGCTGACGTCCCCCGGCTTGGTCGTGTCCGCGACAGGCGTCTCAACCGGGCTCGCCGGGGATGACGTCGCTGTATTTGCAGGACCCGCGGCCTGAGACGGCTCGGTGGTCGCCAGTGTCGGCCCTGCCAGTGAGGCAGAGAGCAGAAGACCAGCAAGCGCAGTCGCAGCAGATCGCATCAGTACTCCTCCTTCTGTCGCGCGCACGCTAACTCACGAACTGCGTCGCGGCCAGTGCGATCGAATCTCCACTTTCCACGCAGTAGGGATTTGTCGGAACTGTGGCCAAAAGCAAACGGCCCGTCTTGCGGGCCGTTCCATATCCGTACTATTGCCTGATTTTTGGGCTCAGTTGGGGCGAAGCTCCAGGCCATATTCCTGCATTTTGCGATACAACGTGGACCGCCCGATGCCGAGGCGTTTGGCGACTTCCGTCATGTGACCACGATAGCGGCCAAGAGCCAGCCGGATCATGTCGGCCTCGATATCGACCAGCGAGCGCATCTCGCCAGCCTCGGTCACGGCCGGGATGCCGAGCGAACCGCCGCCCTCGTTGCGCTTGACCTCCACCGTACGCGGCACGGTGTCGTCCGCGCCGAGAAGCGCCGGGCCGGTATAGACCGGGGGCGCTTCTGGCGTGGGAGCCGGCGGGATCGGTGCCGCAAAGCCCTGAACATGCATGGCGATCTGGGGGAATTCCGCCACAGTCAGTTCATTACCGTCTGCGAGCACCACCGCACGGAACACGGCGTTTTCGAGCTGACGCACGTTGCCCGGCCAGGGATAGCTGGTCAGCAACTGCATTGCCTGTTCGCTGATGCTGGTCACGCGTTTGCCTTCCTCGGCCGCGAAGCGGGCCAGGAAGTGGCGAGCCAGTTCAGGCACGTCTCCAAGGCGCTCGCGCAGAGGTGGCACGCGGATCGGAAACACGTTCAAACGGTAGTAGAGGTCTTCGCGGAACCGGCCGGCTTTCACCAGCTCGATCATGTCGCGGTTGGTTGCCGAAATGAGGCGAATATTGACCTTCACCGGGCGCTTGGAGCCGACCGGATCGATTTCGCCTTCCTGCAAGGCACGCAGCAGCTTGACCTGGGCCTCAAGCGGTAGCTCGCCGACCTCGTCCAGGAATAGCGTGCCGCCGTCGGCTTCCTGGAACTTGCCGATGCGCTTATCTACCGCACCAGTGAACGAGCCCTTCTCGTGCCCGAACAGGATGCTTTCGACCAGATTTTCCGGGATCGCGCCGCAGTTGACGGTAACGATCGGTTTGCCGGCGCGTTCGCTCTCGCCCTGAATGGCGCGGGCGATCAACTCCTTGCCGACGCCGGATTCACCTTCGATCAGCACCGGGATCTGCGAGCCGGCCGCGCGGCGGCCAAGCGCCACGACACGCTGCATGCCTTCGCTGCTGTTGATCAGGTCGTTGAAGGAGAGGGTGCCCTCGACCTTCTTCTTGATGCGGGTGATTTCACCAGCCAGCGCTTCGATTTTCAGCGCGCTGTTGATGGAAACTTCCAGGCGCTCGGGGCTCGCCGGCTTGACCACGAAATCCACCGCGCCGGCACGCATCGCGTTGATGGCGCTGTCGATGGAGCCGTGAGCCGTCTGGACGATGATCGGCGGCGCGTCAGGCTTGCCGTGCAACTCGTTGAGGACCGCAATGCCACCAGCACCCGGCATGACCATGTCGAGCAGGATGAGAGCGATGTCGCTCTTGTCGCTGCTGTTGAGGATCTGGAGGGCTTGCTCAGCAGAAGAAGCGGACTTGGTCTCGTGGCCGAACCGCTTGATGCATTCCTCCAGGATACGCCGCTGGACCGGATCGTCATCAACGATCAATACGCGCTTTGCCATGGATGAACTCGAAAACTCACTCGAACTGTAACACCGTCGGCGGTGCGGGCGTGCGACATGCACGGCATCCGTCTTCCGACGTACTCAACGAGCCAGAGAGTGCACGAGAGCGGTAAACAAGCTGTTTCCATCGGCTCCAAGCTGATGCTGATTGTTACTTGGGCAGCCGCAAATCGTGAATCTCCGGCAATTATCTCGTCTGAACAGAGGCCTAACAGTGTCACCGAAGCGGCACGCAAGCCGCTGGTTGATATCGGGTCGCGGGGCGGATGCTTTGCTTGAACATATCCGCCGGGGCCCGCACATTAGGGCGGCAGATCCACGCGGTCTGACGCATCAGCATCACAACGGAGCTTCAAATATGGTCCAGCAGCCAAGGATGTCCTTCATGCCCGTCACGGCGACCGCGCCGGACAAGGCATCGGCCAGTGCTGCGGTGGATCTCGGCGTTATGCCGGAATGGAACCTAGCGGATTTGTATGCGGCGCCGGATGCGCCTGAGCTGGAACGCGATTTCGCCAAGGCTGCCGCTGACGCGAGGCATCTGAAGGATACCTACCAAGGCAAGCTGGACGCTGCCGCCCGCAAGCCGGAGCAGCTCGCCGAGGCGGTGAAGGCCTACGAGCAGCTCGGCGACCTGATGGGGCGGATCGGCGCCTATGCGGGTTTGCTTTACGCCGCCGATCAGTCCGATCCGGCCCGCGCCAAGTTCTACGGCGACACCAGCGAGAAGTTGACCAACATCTCTACTGATCTGCTGTTCTTCGAGCTCGAGCTGAACAAGATCGACGAGACGGTCCTGGCAGATGCGCTGAAGCATGCAGCGCTGGCGCGCTACAAGCCTTGGTTCGACGATCTGCGGAAGGAAAAGCCCTATCAGCTCGACGAGCGCATCGAACAACTCTTCCATGAGAAATCGCAGACGGCGCGGGGATCGTGGAACCGTCTGTTTAACGAGACCATGACGGCGCTGCGCTTCCCGGTGGATGGTGCGCCCGAGCCGCTGGCCCTTGAGCCGACGCTGAACATGCTGTCGAGCCCCGATGAAGCCAAGCGGCGCGCCGGTGCTGAGGCGCTCGCGGTCGTGTTTAAGGACAACCTGCGCCTGTTCACGCTGATCACCAATACGCTGGCCAAGGACAAGGAAATCTCCGACCGCTGGCGTGGCTTCAAGGATGTCGCGGACTCGCGCCATCTGGCCAACCGCGTCGAGGCGCCGGTCGTCAACGCGCTAGTGGAAGCCGTGCGCGAAAGCTACCCGAAGCTGTCGCATCGCTATTACGCGATGAAAGCTCGCTGGCTCGGCAAGGATCGGCTGGCGCATTGGGATCGCAACGCACCGCTGCCGGACAAGCCAGAGCGGGTGATCGTCTGGAACGAGGCGCGCGATCTGGTGCTGAAGTCCTACAGCGGCTTCGCGCCGGAAATGGCGGGGATCGCCGGTCAGTTCTTCGATAAGGGCTGGATCGATGCGCCGGTGCGGCCGGGCAAGGCGCCGGGCGCGTTCGCGCATCCGACCGTGCCGTCTGCACATCCTTATGTGCTGCTCAACTATCAGGGCAAGTCGCGTGATGTCATGACGCTGGCGCATGAGCTCGGCCATGGCGTGCACCAGGTGCTGGCCGCGCCGCAGGGTCCGCTGCTGGCGCAGACGCCGCTGACGCTGGCGGAAACGGCCTCGGTGTTCGGCGAGATGCTGACCTTCCAGTCACTGCTTTCCGAAGCCAAGGATCAGCGCGAGCGCAAGGCGCTGATCGCCGGTAAGGTCGAGGACATGCTGAACACGGTGGTCCGCCAGATCGCCTTCTACAATTTCGAGCGCAAGGTGCATGAGGCGCGTCGCAGCGGAGAACTGACGCCGGAGCAGCTCAACGCCATCTGGATGGACGTACAGGTGGAGAGCCTCGGACCGGCGATCGAGTTTAAGCCGGGTTACGAAGTGTTCTGGGCCTATATCCCGCACTTTATCCATTCGCCGTTCTACGTCTACGCCTACGCGTTCGGCGATTGCCTCGTGAACTCGCTATACGCGCTGTACCAAGAGGCACATCCAGGCTTCGTCGACAAATACTTCGATCTGCTGAAGGCCGGTGGCTCCAAGCATCATTCCGAGCTGCTGGCGCCGTTCGGGCTCGACGCGTCGAAACCGGAGTTCTGGCACAAGGGCCTCAACGTCATAGCCGGCATGATCGACGAGTTGGAGAAGATCGACCGCACCGCCTGATCGCGGTCGTTGTCGCAAGTATCGCGCCGCTCTCTTCCGAAGTCGGAAGGGGGCGGTTGGCGTTATGGAGTGCTTGGCGTTGGTGCCTTTTGCGGTTGTGCATCGGTGCGGTCGAGATTGACCACGATGAGCCCGACCACGATCAGCGCGAAGCCGACCAGATGGAACAGGTGTAGCGTCTCTCCCAGCCAGATGACTGAGAACAGCGCCGAGAATACAGGGCTCAGGTAGATGAACGCGGCCGCGCGCTGGGGGCCGACCACGGTGACGCCGAACAGGTAGCAGACATTGCCGAGCAGTGTTGGACCCAGTCCGATGTAGGCGATGGCCGAGATTGCCTGCGGAAGCTGCGCGTCGTCGAAGGAGAAGGCGGGACCGCCAGTCGCCAGCCAGATCAGGTACACCGGCAGCATCACGCACAGGCATCCGGCCCATGCGGTAACGGTCGTCAGCGACAGCGATCCGATCTCGCGGCTCCAGGCCTTGATGCGCAGCGAGAACCAGGCAAACGCCATGGCGCCGAGCAGCGTCCACAGATTGCCGATGCGGATGTCGAATGCGCTCAGCACTTCCAGGCTGCCCTGCGTGACGATGATGACGGTGCCGAGGAACGCGAGTGCCAGGCCGCTCCAGCCCTTGGTGCCGACAAGGCTCTGTCCGCTGAACCAGGCGATCAATGCCACCCAGGCCGGCGTGGTGCCGTTGATGATGCCGACCTCGATGGCCAGGCTCTGGTAGGCGCCGCCGATCAGCAGGAACGAGAATAGTCCGACGCCGATGATGCCGCCGATCGCGATCTGCCGGCTTTGACGAAGCAGAGGCTCGCGGCTGCGCATGACGAGCGGCAGCGCGATCGGCGTCAGGACGAGCAGGGCCAGCGCCCAACGCCAGAACACCATTGCGGGCAATGGCACGATCTCATGAGCGGCGCGCGCAACAACGTGGTTGCTGCCCCATAGGATCGACGTCAGCAGCAAAGCTGCAAATCCGAGCGCGACGTGGGCGGGTGTCATCGTGGTGGTGTCCTGCGATCGCGGCGGGTTTTGACTAGGCCGCGCAGCCTTCTAATGGGCCGGAACTCCCACCGCTCCGCGACCTGACAGCGCGCGGAGCGGAAAACGGTGTGTCGTCTAGTGCCCCGTCTGCACGCCGCCCTGGGGTCTTTGCGAAACGTGCCACGGCAGGAACAGACGCTCGGCGAAATCGACGAGATAGAACAGCACTGTGCCCATCAGCCCGAGCAGCAGCAGCGAAACGAACACGCGCGGTGTATCGAACTGCCCCTGCGCGACGAGAATCTGAAAGCCGAGACCGGAGCCGCCCGCCACGAACTCGCCGACGATGGCACCGACGAGCGCGAACGAGATGGCGACTTTCATACCCGCGAACAAGCTCGGCAGCGCACAGGGAAAGCGGATCTTGAACAGCACCTGCCAGGGCGAGGCCTTGGAGACGCGCGCCAGGCTCAGCATGTCGGGATCGACCGAGCGCAGACCCAGCACGGTGTCGATGACGATCGGGAAGATCGCAAGCATGATCGCGACCGCCAGTTTCGGTTCGGTGCCGGTGCCGAGCCAGATCACGAACAGCGGCGCCAGCGCCACCTTGGGAATGCTGTTGAGCGCCACCAGGAGCGTATAGACCGTGCGTTCCAGAAATCGCGAATAGACGATCCCGACCGCCAGCATCACGCCAAGAACAACCGCGATGGCGAAGCCGGCTGCCGTGATGGCCAGCGTATAGCCCGAGTGCCGGATGAACACCCATGGCGTCGTCAGGAACTCCGCGATCACCGTCGACGGCGCCGGCAGGATGAGCGGCGAGGGCTGGAACAGGAGGACGGATACCTCCCACAAAGCCAGCACACCGACAACGATCAGCAGCGCATCCCGCGTACGGCTTTCAGCGAACAGGCGCTTTGTAATCCCGCGCGTCATTCCTTCAGGATCCCCAGTTCGGCGAAGTGGTGGCGAATCTTGGCAGTCAGTTCGCCGAACCGCGGCGTTTCGCGGATCGACAGCGGGCGTGGTCGCGGCAGGTCGATATCGATGACGTCGACGATCCGGCCGGGCGCGCGCGACATCATCACGACGCGATCGGACAGATAGACTGCCTCGACGATGCTGTGCGTGATGAACAGCACGGTCTTGCGGCTGTCCTGCCAGATGCGAGTCAGCTCGACGTTGAGGTCGTCGCGCGTCATGGCATCGAGCGCGCCGAACGGCTCGTCCATCAGCAGCAGTTCCGGCTCGCACAGCAGCGCGCGGCAGATCGAGGCGAGCTGGCGCATACCGCCGGAAAGCTCCCAAGGATGACGGTTCTCGAAGCCGCCGAGCCCGAACCGCTGCAGCAGCTCGATGGCGCGCGCCTCCACTTGGCTGCGCTTCTGGCCGAGGAATTCAGCCGACAGCAGCACGTTGTCGAGGATGGTACGCCAGTCGAGCAGCACGTCGCGCTGGAACACGACGCCGAGCCGGTCGGGCGGACCTTTGATCGGCGCGCCTTGAACACTCATGCTGCCGCTGCTGACCGTTTCAAGTCCCGCGACGCACTTCAACAGCGTGCTTTTTCCGCAGCCCGACGGCCCGACGACGCTGACGAACTCGCCACTGCGGATGTCGAGGTTGATATCGGAGAGGGCTGTAACATCTCCGCGTTGGGGAGGGTTCACCATCCCCCCCCCAGAGAAAGTCACATAGGGCTCAGCAATGGATCCAGCGAGCATCGCAAAGCTACTCGATGAGATCGTTGGTGAAGAAGTCATCGGCGTTCCAACCCGCCTTGACGACGCCAGCCTGCTCCATCGATTTCAACGCAGCTTCCCAATCGGATTTTGCCTGCCAGCCGATCGGCTTGCCGGCGGTGGCCGGCGTGTCGAAATAGTCGATGGTGAGCTTGATCTGGCCGGCCAGAACCTCCGGGTTCAGCTTCGCGTCGGGGCGCTGGGCGATCATCGCCTTGACGCCGTCGTCGACGTTGGTGCGCAGGTGATCCCAGGCGCGCTGCTGCACCTTGATCAGCTTCTTGATCGCGGCAGCCTTCGACTTGATGGTGTCTTCGCGCGCGACCAGGCCGTAGGCCGGGAAGGTAATGCCGGCATCCGATGCCAGCAGGCACTTAGACGGACGCGGCTTCTCTGCAACGGGCAGGGCCGAGCCGACCGTCGACATCAGGCCGTCGGCGCGCTTGGCAGTGTAGGTGCCCCACAGCGCGGCCGGATCGGCGAACTCGACCTTGACCTTTTCGCGGTCCATGCCGCCAGACTTGAGATACAGGTCGATGAACGGCGCCCACGGGCTTGCCGCGAACACGACGACGGTCTTGCCCTGCAGGTCGGCGACCTTGCTGACGGGTGAGTCCTTGTCGACCAGGATGCAAAGATCGGTTTTGCGCTGGAAATTCATGATGGACTTGACCGTCGCGCCCTGCGTGCGTGCGCCGCCGATCAGTCCAACCTGAACCTGTCCGATGTCCACCTGTCCGGCGTTGACAAGCTGGATGGTGTTGCCTGAGCCGCGGCCGTCCTGAATATCGACGTCGAGGCCTTCAGCCTTGAACCAACCCTTGTCCTGCGCCAGATGCATCGCCGCCTGCACGCCCCAGGGCGAGAAGTCGAGGCGTACGGAAAGCTTGTCCTGGGCGCTCGCCGGACCGGCAAATGGCGCGGCGAGTGCACCGGCCAGTGTCAGAGCAAGAAGTGTGCGTCGTTTCATAGTCAAACTCCCCTTGTTTAGAACTGACGGATAGTCACGGTTTCGGTGATTTGCGTTTTGCCGGTTTCGCTTTTTGTTCCGGACTTTTGTCGTCGCTTTCGGCGGGATCATGCTGCAGATAGCCGAGCACCATCTCCACCACATGGGCCCGGCGTTTCGCGAGCCTTTTCGGGCTATCGAATTGCTGGTCGAAGATCCACGACAGTGTATAGCGGTTGGACAGATAGAAATAGGCGAGCGCTGAGATCGAGAGATAGAGATCGACCGCATCGACGTTCTTGCGGAACGATCCTTTAGCCTGTCCCCGCGCCAGCAGGTCTTCAAGCGTTTCCAGTAGCGGGACATACAGCGGCTTGACCAGCTTCGACTGCTTGAGATAGCGGCCGTAATGGATGTTCTCGATGCTCATTAGCCGGATCAGGTCCGGCGTATCGACGAAATGGTCGAAGGTGTGGGCGACGAGGCTGCGCATGCCCTCGACGGGCGGCAGGTCGCGAACTTCAAAATCACGCTGGTTTTCGCGCAGCCCGCTGTAAATGATCTCCAGCACCTGGAGGTAGAGATCCTCCTTGTTGCTGAAATAATGGTAGATCAGGTTTTTATTGACGCCCGCCTGTTCGGCAATGCGATCGACGCGGGCGCCATTCAATCCAAGCGTGACAAACTCGACTCGCGCCGCATCCAGGATCTTGGCGCGGCTCGCTTCGGAATTGCGAACCGGCTTGCGTCCTGTCTTGTTTTGCGTGCCGGTTCCAGTTTCCATGTCAGGCGTTTCCGTTCGCCAACCGGGATTTTTCACTCCGCAGCTTTTCGGTTGCGGCCTTATCCACCTTCTTTCCGGCAATCACGATACCATGCCGGTCGCGGGCGAAGTCGGCCGTTATCTTGCCATCGATAACGTCTTCCAGAACCAGCGCTGTATCGCGCGTCAGCGGATTTCCGAAGCCGCCGGCGCCGGCCTGATCATGAATGACGACCACGTCATTCGGGATGGTCATGGTAATCTTGCCCGGCAACTCGCGCGTTTCGCCGTTGATGATCATGGAGTTGCGCGATGGGCCGCCCGGTTCACCACCGGCCAGACCATAGGGGCGGAACGCGACGCGGTCGGTGCGCATCTGCAGCAGCGCTTCCTTCGCCAGCAGGCGATAGGAACGACGGACGCCGATGCCGCCGCGCCAATGGCCGGCGCCGCAGCTATCCGGCACGAACGCGTATTCCTCGACGCGGACCGGATGCTCGGCTTCCATCACCTCGACCGGCATGTTGGACAGGTTCTGCGAGGCGTTGGTCACGGCCTCGAGGCCGTCCTTGTCCGGGCGTCCGCCCCAGGCACCACAGATCATGTCGACGATGATGAACGGCTTGCGGTTCGGGCGCAGGCCGCTGATGCAGATGACGCTGTTGCCGCCTTCTCCCGCCGCCGGAACGCGATCCGGTACGATCTGTGACAGCGCGCCAAGCATAGTATCGAATACGCGATAACCGGTCAGCGCCCGGGCCGCGCACGGCCCTGGCATGACGGGATTGAGCACAGAGGCTTCCGGCGCCTTCACGTCGATGCAGCGGAATACGCCGACGTTGTTCGGCACGTCGCGGCCCAGAACGCAGCGCACGCTCAGATAAGTCAGCGAATGCGTGAAGCTGAGTGTCGAGTTCAGCGCGCCTTTTACCTGCGGCGAGGAGCCCGTGTAGTCGACAAACAGCGTGCCGTCATCGCGCACCGTGATCGCGACGTTGATCGGGATCGGCGTATCTGAGAATCCGTCGCTATCGATGAAGTCGGTGAAGCGGTACGTGCCCTTCGGCCACTGCTTGATCTCGGCCTTGGTCAGCCGCTCTGCGTAATCGAGCAGCTCCTGCATGTAGGCTTCGACGTCGTCCGCGCCGTAGCGCTGGAACAGCTTGGTCAGACCACGCTTGCCGACCTGGGCGGCGGCGAACTGCGCCGACAGATCGCCCCATACGCGATCGGGTACGCGGACGTTGATCTTGATCAGCGTTTCAAGCGTCTCATTCAACTTGCCTTTGTCGTAGAGCTTCAACGTCGGAAGGCGCAGGCCTTCCTGATAGATCTCTGTGGAATCC
>JAEZBZ010000261.1 GCA_023412745.1 Pseudomonadota bacterium
GTCGCGGCGGCAGCCGTCGCCGGTGAAGTACATACCCTTGTAGGCGGAAAAGTAGGTCTGCACGAAACGCTCGTGATCGCCGTACACGGTGCGCATCTGGCCGGGCCAGCTATCCAGGATCACGAGATTTCCGCTCGTCGCGCCTTCCAGCATTTCGCCCTTTTCATCCACGAGTGCTGGCTGGATACCGAAGAACGGCAGCGTCGCCGATCCTGGCTTTAAACGCGTCGCACCCGGCAACGGCGTGATCAGAATGCCGCCAGTTTCTGTCTGCCACCACGTATCGACGACCGGGCAGCGGCCATCGCCAACCACACGGTGATACCATTCCCAGGCTTCCGGATTGATCGGCTCGCCGACACTGCCGAGCAGGCGCAGCGATGAGCGGTCCGTGCGCTTCACGAAATCGTCGCCCGCACCCATCAGTGCACGGATCGCGGTCGGCGCGGTGTAGAAAATGTTGACGTCCCACTTGTCGACAACGTGCCAGAAGCGCGACGCGGTGGGGTAGTTCGGCACGCCCTCGAACATCAGCGTGGTGGCGCCGTTGGCCAGCGGACCGTAGAGAATGTAGCTGTGGCCGGTGACCCAGCCGACGTCCGCGGTGCACCAGTAGATGTCGCCATCGTGATAATCGAACACGTACTGATGGGTCATTGACGCATAAACAATGTAGCCACCCGACGTGTGCAGCACGCCCTTCGGCTTGCCGGTCGAGCCGGACGTATAAAGAATGAACAGCGGGTCTTCCGCGCTCATTTCCTCCGGCGGGCAATCGGCATTGACCTTGACCAGTTCCTCGTGCAGCCACAGATCGCGCCCAGCGTCCCAGGGCACGTCATTCCCGGTGCGCCGGACAACGAGCACCTTCTCGCCGCCTTTGGTTTTCTTCAGCGCCTCATCGGTATTCTTCTTCAGCGGAATGGTTCGACCACCGCGTACGCCTTCGTCGGCGGTGATGATGAACTTGGAGTCGCAATCGTCGATGCGGCCGGCGAGGCTGTCCGGCGAAAAGCCGCCGAACACCACCGAATGCACGGCACCGATGCGCGCGCAGGCCAGCATCGCATAGGCGGCCTCAGGGATCATCGGCATGTAGATGGTGACGCGATCGCCCTTCTTGACGCCGTTCGCCTTCAGCACGTTGGCGAACTTGCAGACCCGCTCATGCAGTTGGCGGTAGGTGATCTTTTCGTCGTGGGTCGGGTCGTCGCCTTCCCAGATGATCGCGACCTGGTCGGCGCGCTTCTTAAGGTGCCGGTCAACGCAGTTGGCGCAGACGTTGAGCGTGCCGTCCTCGTACCATTTGATCGACACGTTTTCCGGCGCGTAGGAGGTGTTCTTGACCTTAGTGTAGGGCTTGATCCAGTCGATACGCTTGCCCATCTCGCCCCAGAACCCATTCGGGTCGGCGATCGAGCGCTTGTACATCTCCTGGTATTTCGCCGTGTCGACCCAGGCCCGGCTCGCCCACTCTGCGGGCACGGCGTAGCTCTTTCCTGACATGGCCCTCAACCTCCCAGATCATGATTGCATTGTTGGCCGGCATTATGTCGGCGAGGCGTGCCGGCCGCAATTGCCTCGTTGGTCGAAGCCTCGCACACTGCCCCGATTCAAACGCCGAACAGCCCGATGATCGCGCCCTGAATAAGCAGAACGCCGAGCCAATGGCCACCATCAATGAACGTTAACGTGGTTCTGGCGCCCTGGAAGGCGTTGTTGACGGCCATCGTCGTTATCACGAAACCGACCCAGCAGAACGCCCCACTGATGATGCCGTTGCGGATCGTCACCTGACCGGGGCCGAGATGGCCAATGATGCCCGCCAGAACAGTCGCCATGATGAGCAGCCCAGCGAACGCGACGATGAACGGCACCGTGTTCTTCTGCCAGCCCCCAGCGACATCGCTCTCCTTGATGCCCGCCGCGACCATCCACGGCCGCGAGAAGATGCCGTACCAAACACCGCCGAACAGAAATCCAGCCACGGCAGCCAACACAATGCCGAGCGCGTTCATTCCTCCAAAAGCCATGTTCCGCCCCTTTTCGGTGATCCGGCGGCAACTTAGCAGATTTCGCAAGGAGATGCTTGCCCAACTGCGCCCGATGCACGGCTGCAGCGTCAACCGCCCGCGATCTGCGGCAGTACATGGACTTCGGCGTCTGGCTCGATAGGTTGTAGGAGCGCATCCTGGTAGATCTGGCCGTCGATCGCAACAGCCAGACCCCCTTCGAGATGCGGGGCGAGTTCGGGATACCTTTCACCCAGGCGCGCAAAGAGCTGCCGGATAGTGCCGGCCTGAACCTCCAGCTTCGTCACCCCGCCAGTGAACTGCCGCAGATTTCCAACCAGCGTAACCTGGGCCATGGGGTATTCCTGTTCATCGCAGCCCGATGCCGCGCACACCAGCTCTCTCTCCACTGAGGGAGAGAGGGAGGCAGCGTACTGCCGTCCTCACACCTTCAAGGCTGCATCGCCGCGGGTCCGTGCCGCGTCGATGGCCGCCAAGACTTTCGGCGGTGACATCGGCAGCTCCGTGAAGCGCAGCCCCGTGGCGTTGGCGATAGCGTTGGCGATAGCGCCCATCGGCGGCACGATCGGCGTCTCGCCGACACCGCGCACACCATAGGGATGGCGCGGGTTCGGCACCTCGACGATAACGGTGTCGATCATCGGCAAATCGGAGGCCACCGGGATGCGATAGTCCAGGAAGCCCGCGTTCTGCAGCCGGCCGTCATCGCCGTAGATGTACTCCTCGTTCAGCGCCCAACCGACGCCCTGAGCGGCGCCGCCCTGGAACTGTCCCTCCACGTAGCTCGGATGCACGGCCTTGCCGGCATCCTGTATCACCGTGTAGCGCACGATACTGACGCGGCCGGTCTCGGGATCCACCTCGACGTCGGCGATGTGCGTACCGAACGTCGGCGCAGCGCCCTGCGCGTTGATCGACGAGTTGGCGACGATCGGCCCGCCGGTCTTGCCGGCCTTGCGCGCGATATCGCCCAGCGTCATCGGCTGGTGCTGACCTGCGTTATCGCCGGCCGGCTTGATCACGCCGTCCTCGTAGGTCACCGCCTCGCGCGGGATATCCCACAACAGTGCGGCGCGCGCGCAAGCCTGGTCGATCACCTGCTTGGCGGCATTGACGACCGCGATGCCACCCGCGAACGTCGAGCGGCTGCCGCCGGTCAGGAAATTGTAGCCGAGCGAGCCGGTGTCGGCGATCAGCGGCCGGATGCTCGACACTTCCACACCAAGCTCTTCCGCCGCCATCATGCAGAGCGACGCGCGCAGTCCGCCGATGTCCGGCGTGCCGGCCATCAGGTTCAGCGTGCCATCCTCGTTGAGCTGCAGCTGGACCGTCGTCTCGCCGCCGATGTTGAACCAGAACCCCGTCGCGATGCCACGGCCCTGGTTCGGCTTTAGCGGCGCGGACCAATGCGGATGCGCTTCGGCAGCCTTTAGCGTTTCGATCAGCCCGACCGGCCCGAATTTCGGCCCGTAGGCTGCCTTGGTGCCTTCCTTGGCCGCGTTCTTCAACCGGAATGCGATCGGATCGAGGCCGAGCTTCTGTGCCAACTCATCGATCACGCACTCGACCGCATACTCCGAGATCGGCGCACCTGGCGCGCGATAAGCCGCCACCTTGGGCCGGTTGGTAACGACGTCGTAGCCGACGACCTTCACATTGGCGAGGTCGTAGGGCGCGAACGCGCACATGGCACCCGGGCCGACGGGCGATCCCTGGAACGCGCCGGCCTGATAGTTCAGCTCCGCCTCGGCCGCAGTAATCGTGCCGTCCTTCTTGGCGCCGATCTTGATGATCATGCTGGCACCCGACGTCGGCCCCGAAGCGCGGAACACCTCCTCGCGTGTCATGGTCATTTTGACCGGACGCTTGGCCTTCGCCGACAACGCCAGTGCCAGCGGCTCCAGATAAACCACCGTCTTGCCGCCGAAACCGCCGCCGATTTCAGTGGCCGTGACGCGGATTTTCGAGATGTCCCAGCCTAGCAACTGAGCGCAATGCGCGCGCACCACCCAGTGGCCCTGCGTCGAAACCCACAGATCGGCCTGGCCATCCTCGGTCACCGTCGCGATGCAGGCATGCGGCTCGATATAGGCCTGATGCACCGGCTTGGTCTTGAATGCCCGCTCGATCACGACATCGGCTTCGGCAAAGCCCCGGGCCGCATCGCCGAGAATGAACTCCACCCGTTTGGCGATGTTCGATGGCTTCTCGGGCGCCGGCTTCATGCCAGCGGTGATCATGTCCTCGTGCAACAACGGCGCGTCAGCCTTCATGGCGTCATCGACATCCAGCACATGCGGCAGGATCTCGTAATCGACCTCCATCAGCTTCAGCGCCTGCTTCGCGATGCTGGCACTCGTTGCCGCCACGGCAGCAATCGCGTGCCCCTCGTACAGCGCCTTGTCGTGCGCCAGCACGTTACGCGACACATCGCGGAAGTTGATGATCGACTCGCCGGCCGGAATGAACTCCGACGGCTGCTCGGCAAAATCCGTCGCGGTGACGATCGCCTTCACGCCCGGCAACTTCTCGGCCTTCGACGTATCGATGCTTCGGATACGCGCGTGCGGATGCGGACTGCGCAGCACACGGCCTATGAGCTGGCCGGGCAGGTTATAGTCCGCACCGAAGCGGGCACGGCCCGTCACCTTGTCGACGCCATCGGGACGAATGGGCCGTGAACCGATGATCTTGAACTCAGCGGAGGAACCGGAATTGCGAACACGTTCCTGCATGGCTCAGGCACTCCTCATCTCGGCGGCCGCATCCATGACGGCGCGCACGATCTTGTCATACCCGGTACAGCGACAAAGATTGCCGGCGAGCCAGTAGCGGACTTCCGTTTCGGTCGGATTGTTGTTGCGCTCCAGCAGCGATTTGGCCGCGACGAGGAAGCCCGGCGTACAGATCCCGCATTGAAGCGCGGCGTGCTCCAGGAACTTGCGTTGCAGCGGATGCAGCTCATCGCCGTTTGCCATCCCCTCGATGGTGTCCACCGACTTGCCGTTCATTTCGACGCCGAGCATCAGGCACGAGCACACCAGCCGGCCATCGACGACAACGCTGCACGCGCCGCAATCGCCGGTGCCGCAGCCTTCCTTAGTGCCGGTTAATTCCAGCTCGTCGCGCAGAACATCGAGCAGCGTCTGCTGCGTCTCGCACAGCGCCTCCACCGGGTCGCCGTTCAGATTGAACGCGATGTGATGCTTCGCCATTACCGAGACCTCGCCCGTTCGTATGCTTTCTGCGCGGTGCGACGCGCCATGACGCCCGCGACCTTGATGCGGAACTCGCGCGTGCCACGCTTATCATCGATCGGCTTGCAGGCGGCCCGGACTGCAGTATCGAGACGATCCAGCGCCGCCGCATCGAGGCTGGTGCCGGTCAGCGCGCCGGCGGCTTCCGGCACCAGCAGCGGCCGCGCGGCAACCGCGCCGAGACCGACGCGCGCAGCTGTCACCACACCCTTGTCGTCCAGTATCAGGTTGACGCCAGCGCCCACCACCGCGATGTCCATTTCGGTGCGCGGAATGAATCGCAGGTAGGCATCGGCCGCATGCGCCGGACGCGGCGGCAACACGAACGCGACCACGAACTCGCCCTTGACCAGCGACAACTTGCGCGGCGCCAGCATGATGTTCTCCACCGGCTCCTCGCGCCGCCCGCCCGGGCCCGCGATGATCGCCACCGCGCCTGCCGCGATAATGGCGGGCACGCTGTCGGCGGCAGGCGAACCGTTGCATAGGTTTCCGCCCAGCGTGGCGCGGCCCTGGACCTGGGTCGAGCCGATCAGGTTGGCGGCTTCCACCACGCCCGGCCAGACCTTCTTCAGTTCGGGATGTTCCTTCAGCTCAGCGCCTGTCACCGCGGCGCCGATCCTGAAGGCGCCATCGGCCTGGCGCTTGATCTCGCGCAGTTCGCCGATGCGCTTGATGTCGACGACGACGTCGGGAGCGATGATTTCGGTCTTGAGTTGAACCAGCAGGTCGGTGCCTCCGGCCAGGATGCGGGCATCGCCCGGCGATCCGGCCAAAAGCGCGACTGCGGCGTCGAGCGTTTCAGGCGCTTCGTAACGCATACGGCTCCTCTGGGTGTATTTTGGATCTGTAATAGACCTAGCAAACCACAGACCAAGCCGGACGCCAACCTGTCAGGTTTCTGTGCACGGCGCTCACGTGATCCGCCGGAAGCCGCTAAAGGCTGAAAGAACGGTTTCGCGGCCTCGCCTTTTAAGGCTACAGTGCTGAACCAATTCCTGTTTGCTGCGCGCAAACATTAGTCACAAAATTCAATGATTTAGCTGGGAGGAGACCTCCATGACGGTGACCCGCCGTACCTTCATCGCGACTATTGGTGCCGGCATTGCCGCCCCCGCGGTGCTGCGTGTGATGCCAGCGAAAGCTGCCGACGTGACGCTCCGGCTGCATCACTTTCTTCCGGCGATGTCGAACGTCCATACAAAGGTCTTGATGCCGTGGACCAAGCGTGTCGCCGAAGCGAGCGGCGGCAAATTGAAGATCGATGTCTTCCCCTCGATGCAGCTCGGCGGCACGCCGCCTCAGCTTTATGATCAGGCAAAAGACGGCGTCGCGGATATCATCTGGACGCTGCCGGGCTACACTGCATCGCGTTTTCCGGCGAGTGAAGTGTTCGAATTGCCTTTCATCGCGTCGCGAAATGCCAGCGTGTCAGCACGCGCGGCACAGGACTATGCCCAACAGCATCTCAAGGAAGAAACCAAGGACGTTCACCTCCTGAGCTTCTGGTGTCATGACCGCGGCGTCATTCACTCCAATCGTCAGGTCAACACCATGGATGACCTGAAGGGCCTCAAGCTGCGCTTCCCGACGCGCCTTGCCGGAGAAGCCCTAAAGCTGCTCGGCGCTAGCCCGATCGGCATGCCGGTGCCGCAGGTCCCCGAAAGCCTCGCGCAGAAGGTCATCGACGGCGCTGTGATCCCATGGGAGGTCGTGCCCGCAGTCAAAGTGCAGGAACTGGTCAAGTTCCACACGGAAATTCCCGGCTCCCCGACCTTCTATACCGCCACCTTCATGCTGGCCATGAACCCTGCCAAATACGACAGCCTGCCGGCTGACCTCAAAAAGGTCATCGACGACCAGTCCGGCATGGCGTTCGCGAGCGAGGCGGGTAAGATTTGGGATGAAATGAGCAACTCCGTGCTCGAAATGGTTCAGAAGCGCGGTGGCAATACCATCACGACGATCAGCGAGGACGAGAAGACCAAATGGGTGAAAACGACCGAGCCGGTTGTCGAAGCGTGGATCAAGCAGATGCAGAGCCGCAATCTTGATGGCGCAAAGCTGCTCGAAGCGGCCAAGGCATCACTCGCCAAATATCAGGCTTGAGCGGCGGGCAGGAAAAACGACGGAGGTCACATGCCCAAGGGCTATTGGATCGCTCATGTGAGCGTCACAAATCCTGAAGGATACAAGGATTACATCGCCGCCAATGCCGAGCCGCTGCGCAAGTACGGCGGGCGTTTCCTGGTGCGCTCGGGCAAGCACGAAGTTCGCAGCGGCAGGCAGGATCGCGACCGTCACATCGTGATCGAATTCGACAGCTTCGAAAAAGCCAAAGCCTGTTACGACTCGCCGGAATATCAGGCCGCAGCCAAAATCCGCGATGCCAATGGCATCGTGGATATCGTCATCGTCGAGGGTTACGATCCGTAATGCTCAAAAGGGGCTGCCGCTCGGCGGGCAGCCTCTTTGAAACACGGGCCAAGCCGCGCACGGCCCGGCAACGCTCACTGGTCCACGAATATCAATTCATCAAGCCCACGGATTAGTCCCGTGATGCCGGTAATGCGCTGCGCGGCCAGCAGCGAGCCATCGACGAAGATTGAATTGTCCTGCTCGTCGTGGCGCAGGATCAGCCGCTCGCCCTTCAGACCGAATATCACCTCGACCGCCAGCGGGCATCCAGGCAGCCGCACCGAATGCACATGCGCCCCGCCAACCGTCGCGCCACGCGATTCAATCGGACCGATGAGCTGATCGCCCTTCAGGTCGATATACGGTGACTGGATTTTGCCGAGCTGTTCGGCCAGTTCGCGCGCCGTACCGCTCGGCACGTCCGGCTTGTGCGCGCCAGCATACTCGATGATCTCCCAGTGCGGCACATACCGCGCGGCGATCTTCGACAGATGCTGCATCAGCGCGGCCGTCAGCGAGAAATTGCCCGTCACGGCACCGACACCAGCCGCCTTGGCCGCGGCTTCGATGCGGTCGAAATCCTCGGCGAAAAATCCCGTCGTGCCGATCACCACGTGAATGCCGCGCGCAAACGCCATATCGATATGACCACGCACGACCGTTGGGTGCGTATAATCGATAAGGATGTCCGGCTTGGCCTCCAGCGCCGCTGTCATGTTATTCGTCGCGATGACGCCGCACGGCGTGCCCGCGACGACAGCGCCAATATCCTGGCCGGCTGCCTGTCGCGCGACGGCGCTGACAAGCTGAAAGTCGTCCGCACGCTCCAAGATCGCGGCAACGATCTTGCGGCCAACGCCACCCGACGCACCAGCCACGCAAATACGCAGCGGCTTACCGGCCCGCTTCATGCCGTCGGTATTCGCCGCAGCAATCGCCGTCATGATTGCCCACCCTGCATCCGCGCCGCCACCACCGTGTTCTTCAGCAAGCAGGCTATCGTCATCGGACCGACACCGCCCGGTACCGGCGTAATGGCGCCCGCCACCTCGGCCACTTCGGCAAACGCCACGTCGCCCACAAGGCGCCCCTTACCATCCGCGCCCTCGACGCGATTGATTCCCACATCGATGACGATGGCGCCCGGCTTGATCCAATCGCCACGTACCATCTCGGGCCGGCCGACAGCCGCGATAACCAGATCAGCGCGCCGCACCACACTGGGTAAATCGCGCGTCCGCGAATGCGCAATGGTCACCGTGCAATCTTCGCGCAGCAGCAACTGCGCCACCGGCTTGCCGACGATGTTCGACCGGCCGACGACAACAGCCTCCAGCCCCTTGAGTTCGGGCCTCACCGATTTGGCCAGCAGAATGCAGCCTGCCGGCGTGCACGGCACCAGCGACCGCTCGCCGGCCGAGAGCCGACCGACATTGACCGGGTGGAACCCATCGACGTCCTTGTTCGGATCGATCGCCTCGATCACCTTGCGCGAGTCGATCTGCGGCGGCACCGGAAGCTGCACCAGAATGCCATGGACGGACGGATCGCGATTGAGAACGTCGATCAGTTTCAGCAGCGTCCCCTCGGCCGTATCGTCCGGCAGCTTGTGCTCGAACGACTGCATGCCCACCTCGACCGTCGAGCGCGCCTTGTTGCGCACATAGACGTGGCTCGCCGGATCGTCGCCGATGATCACCACGGCCAATCCCGCCGTCACGCCGGTCTCTCGTTTCAGCGCGGCAACCTCTTCGGCGACCGTCTGGCGAAGCTCTGCAGCGATCGCCTTGCCGTCAATGATCCGCGCGGTAGGCATAACTTTTCTCCTCTACGTCGCGATGGACGCGATCTTGTTCTGCAGATCATCTTGGGTGAGCTGACCGCTATCGCTCAGCACCACAGTCTTGATGCGTGACTTGCCGCCCGCGGCCACGCTCACCGTACTTTTCGGCACGCCCAGCCACTCGGCAATCAACCGCTCGAGAGCCGCGTTGGCGGCCCCGTTTTCGGGGATGGCGCGCACCCGCGCCTTCAACGCGACGCCTTCAGCCGTCTGCTCAACGCCTTCGACGGCATCGCGCGAGGATCGCGGCGTCAGCCTGACCCGCAGCGACAGCCCGGCCGCACTCCGGCGCCAAACCGATTCCGCCACCGGCTGCGTCGTCATCCCGCCAGCATGCCGTCAATGATCCAGCCGCGGATGACGACCGACCGGATGAAAAAGATGCCGAGCAGCAGCACAACCGGCGACAGGTCCAATCCGCCAAGATCCGGAAGCATGCGGCGGATCGGCCGCAGGATCGGCTCCGTCACGGCGCCAAGCGCCTGCCAGACGGACCTCACGAACTGGTTGTATGAGTTGATCACGTTGAAGGCGATCAGCCAGGAGAAAATGACGCTGGCTATGACAACCCACGTGTAGAGGCTGAGCAGATAGTCGATGAAAAGCAGCAGGGGTATCATCGCGCGCAGGTCTCCTCGGATGGTGCCAGAGATGTAGACGAACCGCGGCGCCAGGGGCAAGGGCGCAATGTTGATCCATGGGCAATTGCGGGCCGGAACGGGCTCCTTGGCACGCCATGAACCCGTAAACCCAGATCGATCGCCGCTTTCCGTACCTGCCCCGTGCTCGGCCCCGTGCTCGGCCAAGTCCAGAACGACAGCGCGCCGTCTCAGTATGGAACTTCGCCAACGGCTTGGCATCACCGCCAACGCACGTGGCGACCAATGAAATCACGCGGAATGCAGCCCAGCCGAAGTGACCGCATCAAATCGCTCCAGCGCGGCACAGCGCTTGCCGGTTGCTTGACAATACGGGACCACCGCTCCTAAATGCCGCGTCTCGCGTGCCATCGCGAAATGGGGCCGTAGCTCAGATGGGAGAGCGCTGCAATCGCACTGCAGAGGTCAGGGGTTCGATTCCCCTCGGCTCCACCAATTCCTTCAAGTACTTACGCGGTTATTCGAAAATCCCGCTCGCTCTTGTCGCACACCTGTCGCACACCGGTGCAGGTTTGCGGCGTTCCGCGACGCTCGTCGAAGCGCGCAGCGGCGGCTCAGAACACGTACAGGTCCTTGCGTTCGACGGTTGGCAGCTCCCGCCACGCCGCAGGATCATCCTCGGCCATTCCCTCGCAGCGAACGCGAAGCGCCGATGCACGTATGCCGTCATAGGTGATGACTGATCCCCATCTTCGAACGACTTCGCAGAAGACCTGCTCATCGGACATCTTTGGCGCATCGCTCTTGATGATGCCGGCGAGATTCCATGCGCCGCCGTAAGACCAGTCAAGGCCGATGGTGGTGGGCAGGTCCTGTTTGCCAACGGCAAGAACAAAGCGTGAGTTTCCGCGTTGAGGCGTGGTGTCGAAGGTCGACTGCGGCCGAAGACAGAGAACCTTTTGCGCCTTGTCCTTGAGATGCTTGAGAACCAGGTCAGGGGCCGCGCATCCGGGATTATTCGGCTTGAGCCCTTCGGACTTTATGGTCGCGAAGAGGTCCGCGTCGCTGACATGCAGAAACCATGCATATCGCTCGATGAGAGCGGCGTGGGCTGCAGCCATGCCAGAAGGCGTCAGATAGCGCTCAAGCAATGGGCTGGAATCTTGCGCTTCGATGATATCTGCCATGGACTTAGTCGGCCCATACGCTCTCGATCGCAGCGCGCAGCTCGGCATGCTTGTCCGGGTTGTCGCGCTTGAGCCTTTCAAGATTCTGCAGCTTCCATCGGACAGCCGGCAGGTCTGCTGCGTGTGGCAAGCCTATGAGACCAAAGTCGGGTTCGGCATCGTGCAGTGACAAGAGAAACCGGCGCGTGTCGTCGTCCATCCGCGCTTTGATGTCGGCGATCAGCCGCGTCCTGGCCTCGGATAGTTGGGCGATGGGGACGGCGACATTGGTCATGCCTTCGAACTCTCTTGCGTATGGAGCGTCGAGTTCCGCCAGCGACGGCTTTAAGAGCTCATGGGGCGGGCGGCCCGAACTTGCGACATAGACCAGGAAGGTGCGGAAGAGGGCGTCCGTCAGTCCCTCATTCTCGTAGAGAAGCTTAACATCGAAAAGATCGCGCGGATGCTGCCGGTCGAGGGCAGCATGCAGCTTGCCGCCGAACAGATCGTTGAACGAAACGACCAGGGTCTCGGCAAAGCCGAAGCGGTCCTCGACCGCGGCGGTCACTGCCCGCTCTGCCGGCTGATGCACGACACCGCGCGCAACCGGAGAGGTTTCGATCTTCACTTCAGCAGTGCCTCGGCTTGCGAGGACTCTTGTGTCGCCGCCTCCGCCTCCGGCAATGCGCTGCGCACGCGCATCCGGAACCGTCGCTTCGATCTTGCCGCGGATGCGCTCAAGCGCGGCGTCAATCTCGGCCAGACTTTCCGCCCGCTCTTTCACCGGCAGATAGACAAGATCGATGTCGACGGAAAGCCGCGGCATGTCCCGGTAGAAGAGATTGATGGCGGTCCCGCCCTTGAGGGCGAAGCAGCCCTCCTCCGCGACGGCCGGAAGGATCTGCAT
>JAEZBZ010000367.1 GCA_023412745.1 Pseudomonadota bacterium
TTTCCGCTGCAAGTCCGCGCCCGGATTACCGGGCTTGCGGGCTTTCCATTTCAATCGCTCACGCGCTGATGCCTGGCTGGATGATCTCGTTTCTTAAAGTGATCTCACGGCCCTCGCCATTCCGACCACCATACCCTTCGCATTTACACTAGCCTGCGGATGATAGGTATAGATCACTAC
Source organism: Pseudomonadota bacterium (assembly GCA_023412745.1). Lineage (GTDB taxonomy): Bacteria > Pseudomonadota > Alphaproteobacteria > Rhizobiales > Hyphomicrobiaceae > ZC4RG25. The sequence continues at coordinate 181 of JAEZBZ010000367.1, forward strand.
CCGCTCGCGATCAGGATATCTCACACGCACTGCCTGTACCTCTGGTGACCTATGAAGCCATTCTTGATCGATCTGATCTAAATGAGGTGTATACTCAGGCATAGGACCGCACACCACTACTACATCGGGGTCAAGGAGATCGAATTGGTCCTGTAGGCGTCGCTTATCCAGCACTGCGGCTGCATAAATGGACTTCATGTATGATCGTGTTTTACCTGGAACTTTCTTCAGGTTCATCACTGCTACGTCTGCCATTTCCCGATTGCGATCAGCAGTGCTAAGCCACGAAAGTTTCTCTCTCCAAAAATCCTCGGGCTCTAACATTGGATCTTCATGAAGAGCATCGAGTAACATCTTCCAGCGGGTAACGTTATTCCATGTGCGCCACTCACAATCCTTAGAGAGGACGTATTCCCTCAAATGCCATGGCTTCAGATGTTTTGAATGAGCTTCTTTGAGAATAAATAGGATTCTCGGTTTACCTCGGCCGAGATAACGACTCGCGTCCATCGCCCCATCGAATACAAATCCCTTGGGCCGTTCCAGTTCCGCGTACCACTCTTGCATGAGTGCCTCTTCTGAATTGCGTAGATCGTTCGGTGTCATAATGTTGATCTCTAGCTGGTTATGATTGGGGCAATAAAACTATCCCAAACGACAAAACCTGACGCACCCCAAAGAAAGGCATGACGGCTTCTTGATCAAAGAAAAATTCAGTAATGTAGCGGTCGGATGCTTCGAGAAGTTAACTGGCCCCCCCGCCGCTCGTATCGATCAGGAGATTCAAATGAGCCGTTGGAGTTCTATTTGAACGCCCTATCCACAAGTACACATTTGGATCTTCTTTTAGGATATTTCAGTTCTTCAGCTATAAACGTACTGTCATTGGGATTCGCAAAATTCCTCCACGCTGGTGGAAGGATGAGGGTCATTGCCAATAACGTGCTGTCTCAGGAAGATAAACAAGCTATTGAACAAGGGCAAGGGGGGAAGTTGCCAGATGACGTTCTCGATCTTCAGGACATTCAGTCCATAAAGGCGGCCTTAGATGATACAGGTAAACACTTTTTCAATTGTTTGGCTTGGTTGATCGCAAATGACCGCATTGAGTTTGTAATAGTTAGACCCAAGAACAGAAAAGGAATAGCACATTATAAATCAGGAGTATTCTCTGACGGAGTAGATCAAGTTGGGTTTAAGGCTTCGTGCAACTTTACCGCGTATGGAATGTTGGAAAATCTGGAGGAATTGGACGCATTTATGTCTTGGGAGGATAGTAGGTCAAAGGGCTGGCTTCAAGAACAGCATGATTATTTTGAACGCATTCGAAGTAGGAGGAGTGATCTTGTAGAGTATGTAGCGGTACAAGACGTAACGGTCGCGATCAAGTCGGAATTCGGTGATATGGATCTGAATGAACTATTGGAGCAAGAGCAAAGGCTTCTCTCCAAGCGAGAGAGACTTGGGAGTACTCCAAAGCTCAAGCAGCTGGTCTATCAACTTGAGGTAGAATTAGACCAGATGGCAAAGGAACCGCGGTTCCCTTACAGAGCTGGTCCACGACCTTATCAGAAGGAGGCTTACCAAAGATGGCTGGCTAATGATCGCCAAGGGATCTTCGCCATGGCAACGGGCACAGGTAAGACCATTACTTCTCTCAATTGCCTGTTAGAGGAGACAAAGGCGCATCCGCAAAACCTCTACCATGCTTTAATACTAGTGCCGACTATCACCTTAGTTCAACAATGGGATGCTGAGGCGCGTGGGTTTAGTTTCAAGGACATTATACGAGTATCCTCGAAGGAGAAGTGGGAAAGGGAGTTGGCTACGATGCTTTCGGACGCTAAGCGTATTCCAACTTCATTTATCATCATAAGTACATATGCTTCTTTCGTCAAGGAACGGTTCTTGAAGTACATCAGGCAGTTGCCGGAGGACACGCTTTTCATTGCTGATGAGGCACACAACATAGGTTCAAAATCGGTCCTGGGCAAGCTGGAACAGATACCTGCAAGAAAGCGTATCGGCCTATCCGCAACACCGAAGCGTATATATGACCCCGAGGGAAGCGTGGCTATGGAGAACTATTTCCATGACCGCGAGCCTTATGTGTACGCGTTTCCAATGGAGCGAGCCATTGAGGAAGGGATCCTGTGCAAATACTACTATTACCCCCATATCGTAAGGCTTGAGCCCGATGAACTCATAGAGTATGTGGAGATTTCCCAAAAGCTGGCGAAGTTGGCGGTCATGAGCAAGGGAAAGAAGGAGAATAGCGATGTGATCGAGCGGCTACTGCTTAAGCGAAAAAGAATCATTCATAAAGCGAAGAATAAACTCGTAGCAGCAAGAACTATCTTACTAGCGAGACTAAAGAAGGAGGGAGGCCTACGGTACACCTTTATCTATGTGCCTGAGGGCATTCGGACAGAGGAAGTGGTTGACGATGATACCGGTAAAGTCAGCGTGGAAGAAGTGAATATCATTGATCAATACACCCGAATGGTGAGCGAACTTGATCCCAAGCTGATGGTGAATAAGTTCATCAGCGGAATGCCTGACCGGGACGCGGTTCTTGAGCATTTCAAACATGGACGTATCCACGTGATCGCTTCAATGAAATGCTTGGATGAAGGTGTAGATATTCCGAGAGCGGAGCACGCTATTTTCTGTTCAAGTACAGGTAATCCACGTCAATTTATTCAACGGCGCGGACGGATACTCAGGAATCACCCAGACAAGTATTGTGCGGTGATACATGATCTTGTGGTCATACCTGATCTGACCGTTTCTCATCCCGGAGACGAGACCTTTGAAATAGAGAAGAAAATGGTTAGGAAAGAATTGGAGCGCGTAATGTACTTTGCGTCATTATCCATGGACCCATATCACACTGAAAAGGTTTTCCAAGAGATTTGCGAGCACTACGGGTTGAACGTCTATACGATCCACGAAGAACTCAAGAACGCATGAAGGAGGAAATGCTACGCGCTTATTTGACGGATGAGCTCTTTACTGAGAAGGGCTTCCTTAAACCGGGCGAGGCAGATACATTTAGGTGGGCTGATAAGCGCTCGAACAAATTGATCGAGGTCCTCAAGATCGCCATCGACGGAGATACCAACGGCGAGACCGGGCGTGTCACGGAACGTAGGATCAATCAGCTCTTGAATACGCCGTCATGATCCTCAAGAGTATTGAGCTGAGCAACTTCATGTGCTACAGTGGTAGTGGCTCAGACAACAAGTTTGACTTCACAGAGGGTATCAACCTGATCATCGGGGACAATGGCTATGGCAAGTCCAAGCTATTCGATGCCTTCTATTGGGTCATGTATGACCAGGTCTTCGACTCCAATAGAAAACAGTTCAGGGATACGCGCTTTATGAAGCGGCAGATAGTCTCGGATAAGGCGATACATGAGGCTCAAGAAGGCCCGATCACTTCATCAGTAGTGATCACTCTTCAACAGAATGAGCGGGGCCATGAGTATATTTTGGAGCGTTGCTACAGCGTCAAGAAGCTGAGCGACCAGGTCAGGGAAGATGAGGGCAGCGAGTTGATCATTCGAAAGAAGCAGCTCGGTTTAGGCACAGGCACGATCATCACCGATATTGACGAGCAAGAACGCATAAAGGCTTTGGTGTTGCCTGATAACATCAAGCCTTACATGTGGTTCCAGGGCGAACAGGTGGAATCCATCATTGACTTTAACAAGGATGCTTCCCTTACTCAGGCGATCAATGTGCTCTCGAACATCGCACAATATGATCGACTGATCGCCTTGGCTGACTCCCTCAAGGACTCGGCCGACAAGGAATATAATAAGAAGCTCCGTGAGCAGAGTAAGGACAGGGATACTAGTGAGAATCTGGAAGTTCAACGGAAAAAGCTGAGCGAGGATATTGAACAAAGCACAGCTCATTTGACCAAGCTCCGGGATAATCAATCTCAAGCAGAGGAAAGGTCGGAAGCGTTACTCCAGCGAGTCGCGACTGCTGAGCAGATACGTGACTATGAAAGCAAGAGGGTACAGAAAGAAGCCCAACTTACGCAGATCGGTGATGACCTTAACGAGGAGCTGACCTTCTTCCATAAGCGCCTATTCACGAGTAAATGGGTCTTAAAAGGCACTGAGCACCTGTTCGAGGAATACAGTACCAAGTATGGCCCTTACACTACGCGCAAGCTGCAGCTACAAGCTGAACTACGGGCCAAGATCGATCAGGAGGCAAACATGAAACGGGCCATGCAAACACGCCTACCGGCGGATGTGCCGGAGCCTATCCACGTTCAACGGATGTTGGATGAGGAGCGCTGCTTGGTATGCGATAGGGTTGCCGAGCGCGGCTCTGATGCCTGGAACAAGATGAAGGAACTCCTTGACCGTTCCAGCCAAGAACTCGAGACTTTGCGCGAGGAGGCGGTTTCAAAGCATCAGTTCGACGGAGACCTCAAACGGCTGTATAACAATGGCCTTTCACTTCAGCCCGTCATCAAGAGTGTCGATGCTGACATTGCCAATGTGCGGCGAACGATAAAGAAGTATGAAAGCCGCTCAAAGGACCTCAGTGCAGAATTGGAAAAGTTGACAGGGTACATTCAGGCTTTGATCAACGACTCGGCACTTGATGTTGAGACTGCCAGAAATCTGACTCACGAATTCGCGGCTCATCAAAGCAACATCCAGCGCTTCACGCGAGAAACGAGTTCATTTGAGCACATCATTGCCGAGCGAAGAAAAGAACTGGATACGATCCTATCTAAACTAAAAGAACTGGTGACCGGTGAGATACCAGCCTACCTGACGGAAAAGGTCAACGTTTTGACCGATTTTCAGACCGTAGCCCATCGCACGCGTCAGCGTGTATTCAAGCAGTTGGTCACGATGCTAGAGACTGAGGCCAACAAGCACTACGAGGCCATGACCAGCGGTAACAAGTCCGCGCGTGGGATTATACGCTTGAAGGAGTTGGCTAATGGCAACTACATGCCTGAGCTTGTGGATGAGCAGGGCAGTGTGTTGTTGAACCTGAACACGGGGAACATTATTCTGATCAAGTTGGCGACCATCATGGCCATCATCTCTGCACGCCAGGGTACTAGGACCACCGACCTGTATACCCTGATCACCGATGCACCGATGTCCGTGTTTGGAGAGGACTACACGATGGGTTTCTGTCGTACGGTGAGCAAGGTGTATCGCCAGAGCATAATCATGAGCAAGGAGTTCCATAAGAATCTGGCACTGCGTGAACAACTTCTGCAGGACCCAGACGTGAAGCTTGGCAAGGTTTACCAGATCGAGCCGACCATCCCCGAAGCAGAGCGTAGCAACCGCAACTCATTGGCAACCCGAATTACATCGTTGAATTGATATGGAACTGCTGGCACGCTTTAAGGAACGCGCACCGGAGTATGATGCGCGCTTTTACGACATGATCCTTGAATTTACCATCGAGCAGGGCGGACAAATGGGTACGCAGACCGAAGCAGAACGATGGAAGCAAGGCAAATACTTCTCTACCCGCTATGAGATTTATATGTATGCAGCCCTGTTGGGACTGAAGCGGGATTACCGTCTACCCATCGCACGAGGCACCGAGAAGAAGAAGTTTATCGAGATCAAGGCCTGGCATCCTACTGAGGTCGTTGACTACCTTATCATGGCCCTCTTCGCGAAGGCGGATATTGACTTCAACGCCTTGGAGAACCTCGAGGAGAAGGAGGTGGAGGATAAACTTACAGAGCTCAGAGCACTCCTTGAGGCGTACGCGAACGGAGGTTTCGATATCATCCGCGCAAAGCGGGAGGAGGATGCGGCGTTCTTTTTAGAGAACGACAACTGTTTCTTGGATTTAATGAATTAGTAAAACAATCTATACAACAACCTATCTTTTGGATAGTTTATTTTCAAGCTCCGTTTTTTCTTTTTCTATACTGGAGATTGCGTCTTTAAGAGCTTGGTCGATTTCAATTGGAAACGTCATATCGCCAAACCTCGGTATGTCAGGTTTTAATTTGCCCTCATAAGCAAGCTTCAGTATGCGATAATGAAGGGATACACGTGGCAGAAGATTGTCTCTTAGGTGGCCTTGATCTATGTAACCTGAATTTGCTGCTATTAAGGCTTCGCACTGCTCTCCAATGGCGATAATTTCTGAGATGAGCAGTCTGTCATTAGAGGTGAACTCATGGTCAGTAAATATTCTTCGCAGGACGCTAAAGCCAGCTTCGTGAAGGTAGGGTTGCGTTAGCTTCTTATAAAGAAGATCACTTTTCCGTCTAAGATGATAATACGGTCCATAAAAACTGTTTAATCGAGTTTCGAGCTGTGTTATTCGATTCTGAATTCTGTTCGCACGAATCGGACGTACAATACCGTCAAAGGCAAACCAGAGGCCTATCAAGCCTAACACCGCTGGTGCCAAGGCGCTTACAATATCCAGCCAATCCTTTTCTGCTGCAGTCTGATTAATGAATACCCCTGACAAATGACTGTAAGACGCGAAGGCCATCTGAGAGTGTGTTTAAAGTGATAGAAGCAGTTTCACGAACTATATGAAAACGATGTGCGAATGCTAAATCATTCGCTGATCGCTCATCTACAAGAATCACTGTCTTTCCTAGTGCCCTTGCAAATCCTACTTCTACCGACAGACCAATACCCGATGGGTTTGACGCTTCCATGTACGCAAATATGATATCAGCCCTCCGCACATAATGAAGGTCCCAGGCGGTGTATTCCTCACCGTTTTCAATTGCATGTTGAGCCGGATTGAAAAAGCTGAACTGTCCATTCAATTCACTTATTATCTTTTCTTGCCATTGGCTTATGAGTCCACCCGCTAAATAGACGGTAGGCTTATGCTCTCTCATTCGCTCGTCAAAGGAAACAGGTTAAACATTCACGGTCATCGGTTTCTGACAAAATAGCCAACAGCTTATTGCTGCTCTTATCCTTGCCTTTTGCCAACGCCTCCGCTTTGATTTGCTCAATTCGGCGCGGGTGGATCAGGTCCTTCAGGCTCTCCCCTTGTGCCCACGTAAAGCCCTCGTCCTCGTTCTCGTACTTCATCGCCTTGGCGAAGAGGTCGGGGTGTTGCTCGTAGAGCCACACCCACTCGATGCGCTGTTGGAAAAAGCAGAAGTAGCAGCCTGAACGGCTGCGGGCGTACGTGCCCTTCTTGTCGCCCAAGGCGAACTCCTTCTGCTCGTAGTATCCCGGAATGCCCACGCCACTGTCCTCCAAGAGCCGGAAGATGTCGGCCTTTACAAGTACCTCCTCGTTATCGAGCAAGGCGTAGTCCGCAAAAGCGCTGATGGGCATCTCCAGGTCCTTTAGGAACTGGAAGACGATGCGGTTGAAGGATGAAACACCCAGGTCGAGCACGCGTTTCAGCTTTTCGGCCTGACGACGGGCGTTGCCCATACGGTCGTTGGCGATTTGCTCAATGGGCTTACGGAGCACCTGTTGCACTAGGTCCAGCTTAATACCGCTGAACTCGCCGGCGTAGAGGTCGGACACGTGCTCGATCTTGGCATTGTCCAGCACTGTGCGGATGACGCCATCGCTCCAAATGTTGCGCCGAAAGGGGAAGATGGCCTGAATGTTCGGCTTGGTGCTGATGTAGCCTTCGCGATCTTCATCACCCCGGATGCCCACATAGGACAGCGTGGGCGAATTGCCTACAAATGCCTCGAAAGGTTGGATCTTCATCAAGTTGGTGCACCAGCGCGCCTGCGAGGAAGGCAGATAGCCCCGGAACACCTTGTAGTAATAGTCGAACGGATCTTGGCCGGACTTCTTCGCCTCTTCCGATTCCAGGCGGGTCACCTTCTTGCCCAAGTAGCTCTCCAGCCGTTCGATCAGCTGGTAGGTCTCGTCGAGCTCCTTGCCGGTATCGGTGAAGTAGTAGGTGAGGTCCAGTTGGGGATAGCGGTCCTTCATGAAGATGGCCAAGGCCGCACTATCCTTGCCACCTGATATCCCGAGCACGTGTCTCACTTCGCTCATGCTTTATTCAGCTCTTCGTTCAGCAACCAAGCTAATGCAGCGCGGTCGATCGATGGATCACCCTTCAGCCGTTCCTTCAGGTCGCGGACCAGTTCCTCCACTTGGGCCTTCTTCTTCACGGGGTATTCGATCGTCTCGGTCCGTGTGCCTTTGGCTGATGTGGTAATATTTAAACGCAGGGCCGGTGCTTCGGCCGGGTCTTCTTCCACTTGATGGAGTTCGGCTAGATTGATCAGCTCCCGGTACAGACCGCCCAATTTCTCCTTCAGGATGTCCTCCTCGCGGTCCGTGAACTTGTTCAGGGCTTTGCCCAAGGCACCTTCGGCCACAGATGAGATCCACGCATCAGCTTGATCCAGCGGCGCCATGCTCCGCTTGAACAAAGGCTTCAGGTGGTCCAACAATTGGTGCTCGCGGACGCTGCTCAGGCGCTTGGCTAGCGCAACGCGGGTCCCGGGGAACCGAGCACCCGTGCCAAGCACCTCATCACCGATGAAGGTGTCGATGCGCTCCACCAAGCGCGGCATGGCCTGCTGCAGGTCGTCAATGGCCGCGCTTAGGAAGCAGATGAACTTGCCGAGTTGCTCGTCGGACCGGTCCAGTTCCTCCAAGGACATGCGCAATGCATTGGGTAAGTCCTCAAAGAAGGTGCGTTCCGGGTCGGTAGCGTTCTTGATGGCCTCGCGGAGCGCCCTAGCCTCGGCGCTCAGCTTGTCAGTCTGTTGGGTGTACGCGTGGAGGCTGCGATAGAACGCAAGGAAGGGCCGTGTCACATCGATCAGATCGCCGTTCGACAGATGCTTTACCTCTTCCTTCCCCAGGAACGCCTTGTACCTGTTGAAGAGCTTCAGGCGGATACCGTCCACCGCAAAGGCCTTCACTTGGAAGGAGCGCGGTTGGCGCGTCATCTCGTACAGAATCGTGCCGTTCAGTTCCGGCACGAAGGCATCGTCGCGGTAGAGTGCGAAGTCACCGCGTTTGATGAAGAGGAAAAGCGGCACCCACAGTTCCACCAAGCCATACTTCAATTTGAAGGGCCGTTCGGCCAAGCGTTCCATCAACTCATTGATGCCTTTGCGGCCGTGTCGGCTTTCCGCCAAAAATTGTTCACATACGTGCCACAGCGCTTGGAAGGAACTGCCCTTCTCGGGAGCGTATAGTTCCCAGCCCTCCTTGGTCTTCCGATGGATGCCGTTCTCCTTGAGCAGCGTGGTGTAGATGGCGCGCTCGGCCGGGAACTCATTGCCCTGGAAACCGAGGTCAGGCTGGTCCCAATTCTCCGCAATGAGGTCAAAGAGGGCCTTACGGGCCGTAGATGCTGTGGGCGAGACCTTTTCGCGGTTGATGAGCTCATTGCGGAGAAGTGGTGCATCACCGTAGACCCTGTGGGCCACCTCGCTCAACTTCCGGTTGAATTGGCGTTCATTCAGCAACTCCGCATCACCGCCCAAGGCGACCCATTTCACCCCAAGTTTTCCTCCATTGAAGAGCGCTTCATGGACATAGTGGTCAAGCAAGGCTTCATGGTGCTGCTGGATGTTCCGCAGCTCCTTCACGGCCACACGGTCCTCTTCGTTCTGTTCGATCACGCGTTGGGCGCGGTTGATGGCCATCAGGCATTCCCGGATCGCGTCGGTGTGCTTGAACAGCCCGTACACAATGGCTTCCTCGGTCGCTGCCGAATGCTCCTTCAATTTATTCTCTGAAAGTCGCGCATTGAAGACCAAGTTGATGAGACCATCCACTGCACCTTTCGGCTTGTCGTTGATCGGTTGTTCGCTCAGCACGTACTCGAACATCCGCGGTGTGCCCGTACGGTACGTAGCCTCTTTAGCCAGGACATACTGACGCTTGAAGTGCGGACGGAGCCGTTCCACCACATTGGTGATCTCCTCCACCTGCCCAGATGCTTCCTGCAGCGCAGCCTCGAAGTCGAGGTCCGTGCCCTCGGTCATGCGGTATGAGGCGCGGTGCTTCACGAAGAGCACGAGCTTCTTTTGCTGGAGGTCCTTGAGCTGATCAGTCACGGTCCTTGCCCCCCAGACCGCTTTGGCATAAGCGTTCAGGAACGCATCGTTCACGGTCGCGCCTTGTCCACCGAACAACTGCAACAAGCCAATGGTCTTGATCAAGTCTTCGTATGGTTCTCGCTTCTTGCCGAACGCCGCGTCCACCCGCTCCAATGCGGACCACAGCATTTCCCACCGGTTGCGGTGCGGATTGCCAGCCGAGCGTAAAAAGGTGTAGAACTCGCTGTTCAGGTAGTCGAATAGTTGTGGTAGACCAAACAAGCCATTCTCATGCCGTGGATTAATGCGCTCGGATCGCAGAAACGTGAAGAGTGAACGTTCGTTCTGGCCGTAGGCTTGAAGCGCCTTGGTGAGCGCATGCGCCGCAACCAGGTCCAGCGGATAGAGCTTGATTAGCTCCTCATTGTTCCAGCCTTCTTCATCCACCTCGAACAAGGTGTGACCCTTAATCAGCTCAGGTAACAATTCGACAGGGACGCCTTTTGGAGCTGACAGCCGTTGTTTGCTCAGTTGCTCCGCTGCAAGCCGGATCAGTTGAGCGGTCGGTTCATTAAAGGTGAGTTCGCGTAGGCGACCATGCACTTTGCGCCATTCCATCCGCTGTGCAGCCGTGAAACCATGGGCATAGGCCTCCATGCTTTGGTGCATCGTCACAATCAGCGTGACATTCCGATCCGGCTTATTGACAAACTCGGCCAACTGCTGGAAGAAGAACATCTCCCGTTCTGGGTCATGCTTAGCGGCATACTCGAGAAACTTGCCGAACTCATCGATGATCAGGAAAAGCCGGCCATGCTGCTCGTAATGCTCATGGATGGCATCCAGTACTTGCCGGAAATCTTTCTTGTCGCGCTTAACCTCAAAGTGGTCGGCCAAATGACCGATCAACGAGCCATATTCACCAGTCAGATTAATCACACCTGGCGGTCGTTTTCCCCCCTTGAAGGGAAAGTGCCGCGCCTTGCCCAATAGCGTATTTGTCAAGGCGAGCAGGAATGCGGACTTGCCGGTACCATAGCTGCCAATAACCTGGAACGCATGAGTGCCGGACCGTTCGCTTTGCAAGATCTCTTGCGCGATACGCTTTGCGTTCACGGTTGGGATGTAACCGAAATCCTTGCCCTCATCACGGAGGACGTTGATGGAGAGGGAGAATTTAGTCTTCATAGTAGGAGGCCAATACCATCATGGGTTCAGGACGCTTCTTGAACTGCAGTTCATAGACACCGGCCACGCGAGAAAGGGTCACGCCCTTGTGCTTCCCTTCGATATCTTGTAGCAATTCCAGCATGCCATCACGGTCCAAAGCGAAGGTCTTGCCCACCTCGTCCATTAGAACGGGCAAGCTAAGCGAGAGCTGATTCCGAATGCTATCGAGGATCGCATAGAGCAAGATAGCTGAGGGCAGCGAGGAACGCTTCTTCCGCTCGATGTAGTAGACTTTCCGCGCCTTCCGGTCGACCTCATCTTTAGCGTCCACTTTGGTCATGCCAACCAATTGCAGATCGGACAATAGGCCGGAAAGATCATCCAGCTCGTCACCTTCCTTCTCCCGATAGTTACGGAGGAACGTATTGAAATCGCGCTCCAATGTTTTTGGATTGGCCTTGACACCTTCACTACTAACGTGGTTCGTGTAATTAAGAACGTTGAACTCAGGTGACCGGTCGCGAAGTTCCTTGAACACGATGCTTGCAATGGAGTTGTGTTTCTGCTTCACCAAATGATAGTGAAGCAGCCAAAGGGAGCCGATATCCTCTAGGTATGGATCCCATCCACCATCGCTCAAGAGCTTTCGTCCAATATCGGATAGTCCGCTATCATCGGCCATGCCGAAGGCCTTCATCCAGAAGCGGATGGAAGTGACCATGTTCTTACCCACACCGAGGTAGGCAACTGCATCCTCATCAGAAAATCGGCGCTTCTGCTCCAGGAAATCATGCCCTTTCTTCAACCAGAACGGGCGACAATGGAAAGTCTCGTGACCAGCGAAATTGTAGTTCTCTGCCATGCTGAAAAAGCCGTCAGTGTGTTGGGGTGAAACTATCACGCATCTGGAAACGTCACCAAGTAGGTAATTAGAAGTTGTTCAGAAAAGAATCAACAGCCCACTTGTAAAAAGCCAGAGAGTTCTATGGGTCGAGACTGTTCATTAACTGTGTCATGGTTGAAAAGCACCGAACTTTATCAACACCCAACACAGCCATGGAAGAGAAAGACAAATTCGACTACGAAGCCTTCGAGAAGGTGGCGATCCGATCGCTGATGCAAGGCAAGCCCTTATCAGGAGCGGAAGGTGTACTCACACCATTGATCAAGCGGATCATGGAAGCCAGCTTGCGGGGTGAGATGGATGCTCACTTGCAAGTAGAGGCCGGAAAGAAGAACCGCCGCAACGGATACGGGAACAAACGGGTGAAGACCGCTCAAGGAGAGGTGGTCCTTTCACCTCACGATGGATCTGAGAACTTACTGCACAGATCAGCAAGTCATCAAAAGGAGGAACAGTGGCAATAACGATGGCAGGCCGGGGTTTTCGCTGGCCGTCACCTTGTACAAAGGTCCAGCGTACGAGATCTCCCGGTTTCATCCGCCATAGTTCGGATTCGGCTCCTTGAGTTCAAGGTCGCTGATGTCCGGCTCATCATCTCCGTAGGCATTGCTTCCGAACATAGCGGCTGC
>JAEZBZ010000368.1 GCA_023412745.1 Pseudomonadota bacterium
GCGCAAAGGCCGCCAGAGTCTTCGGGCTGTCGAACTCTGTGTCGCCAATTAGGAGAGTGACGATCTGAACCGTAACGGTGGTCACGCCATCGACCGGGTTGAACGTCAGGGAAGCCATGAGACCGGCAGCCATGACAACAATCATCGTCTCGCCTATGGCACGGCTGACTCCCAGCAGAATGCCGCCCATGATGCCCGGAAGGGCCGCCGGGAGCATGACGCGAGTCATCGTCTCCCCGATGGTCGCGCCCATGGCGAGCGAGCCGTCACGCATGGCGCGCGGCACGGCCCTTAGCGCATCGTCAGACAGCGACGAAATGAAGGGGATAATCATGATGCCCATCACGGCGCCAGCAGCGAGCGCGCTATTCGGCGAAATCGCAATACCGAATAGCGAGCCGGCTTCCCGCACCGCAGGAGCCACAATCAGCACAGCGAAGAAGCCATAAACGACCGTCGGGATACCCGCGAGAATCTCCAGAAGAGGTTTGACGATGACCCGAACGCGGTCATTGGCGAACTCGACGAGATAGATTGCAGAAAGTACCCCGATCGGCGTCGCGACCAACATGGCAATGGCGGCAATGAGTAGAGTGCCAGTAAAGACGGGGACCGCACCGAACGCCCCCTCCCCACCAACCTGATCCGCGCGGATCGCGATTTGCGGTTCCCAACGTAAGCCGAAAAGAAACTCCGAAACCGGAACGCGCGCGAAGAAACGCGCGGCCTCGAAAACGAGTGATGCGATAATACCGAGCGTCGTCAACACGGCAATCACAGAGCAGAAGATCATGATCCAAGTCACGATCTGCTCGAAGTTGTTGCGCGCACGAAAGCGCGGCGAAAGACGGGCTCGAGCCACGAGTAGGCTTAGCACCGTGACCGCCGCAGTCGCTGCCAGCATCGCCCACCGGGACATATCCTGCCAGCGGCTGTAAGTTTCAGCAGCTTCAAGGATTGCGGGCGTTGGCTGGTTAAAGACCATACCCGAGGCAACGTTCTTGATCTCTGCCAGGTAAAGCGACATCTGCGCGCTGGATGCGTCTCGCATTTCGCTGGGAAGCGTCGCCATGAGCAGGTGGTCGACGATCTGGCCTTGCAGTGTGGTCCAGGTCATCACTAGCAAGAAGGCTGGAATACCGACCCAGACAGCGGCAAAGGCGCCATGATAAACGGGCCGGGAGTGGCTTCCGCCAGCATGGGCGAAGGAAGTCGCGCTGATGCGGCCTACCACGTACGCGATCACCGACATCAGAAGAATCAGAACGATTGCATAACCGAACACTGGATGGCCCCGTATCGTGGAAACACCTCTGCTCAATTGCAGCGTGTTATACAGGGCCGCACCACGGACAAACGTGGTGCGGCCAGACCTTTTCGTCAGTTTCCGTAGCGGCTCATCTTGGCGCCACTCGTGGCGCTCTTGCGGACTTCGCCGGCCTTCTCCTTCGAAAGAGAAGTAAGCCCGCGCTCGGCGAGATAGCCATCCTGACCAATCGCACCATCGGACACGTACTCGGCGACGAAGTCCGACAACCCGGGAATAACATTGCGGTGCGCATTCTTCACGTAAAAGAAAATCGGACGTGAAACCGGATAGGAGCCATCGGCAATCGTCTCAATCTTCGACTCTACACCGTTGATCGCAACGCCCCGCAGCTTGTCCATGTTCTCGTGGAGGAACGAGAAACCAAAAATGCCGTGGGCATTCTTGTCGGCACTAAGGCGCTGTACGATCAAGTTGTCGTTTTCGCCGGACTCGATAAACGGCCCATCCTGGCGCATACGCGAACAGACCACATCCCACCGCTTACGGTCGGACGAGCGAAGCTCCTTTATGGCCGGAAACTCATTGCAACCGCTGTGCATGACGAGTTCGACCCACGCGTCCCGGGTGCCGGAGGTCGGGGGTGGCCCGAAAATGGTTATCGGCGCGCTCGGCAGCGACGCATCGATTTGATTCCAGGTCTTGTACGGGTTGGCAACGATTTTACCGTCGACTTCAACCTCGGCGGCAAGCGCTTGAAAAAGCTGCTTCTTGGTCAATTTCACTTCCGGACCATCCTTCGACGACGCAAAGGCAATGCCGTCAAAGCCGATTTGCACTTCGGTGATGTCGGTGACGCCGTTCTTCATGCAGTCCTTGTATTCGGATTCGGTCATGGCGCGGGAAGCGCCAGTCACGTCCGCATGTTGTGGCCCGACGCCACTACAGAAGATCTTCATACCGCCGCCGGTGCCGGTGGATTCAACAACCGGCGCACGCTTACCGGATTTTTTGGCATACTCCTCAGCCGCGGCTTGGGAAAATGGAAAGACGGTCGAGGACCCGACGATGCGAATCTGATCGCGGGTCTGGGCCTGAGCGCCCATCCCGCCAAAGGCGACGACGCCGGCAACGGCCGCAGCCGTGGCAATAGTTTTAAGCATGGTGCTCACACTGAGTCTCCCTGGTTGTGCGGGGAACCGACCCCTGCACCCTAGACGGCGCCGCCTGCGCCGACGGCCCCTTACTAGGCCAAGCACGCTATGTTTTTATGACGCCTCAACGTATTGATTTTACATAATAAATATTGAATTATGGGCTATTCACTGGGCGGAGTGTCACCGGACATTTCATCCAGGAGTACGGTGAAGGTCGAGCCTTCGCCAAGCTGCGACGCGATCCGCAATTCGCCGCGATGCCGGGTGATCACGTTTTTCACAATGGCTAACCCCAGGCCTGTGCCGCCTTTTTCCCGGCTGGCGAGCGCACTGACGCGGTAGAAGCGCTCGGTCAGACGTGGCAGATGTTCCGGCGGGATGCCCGGTCCGTCATCCGTGACCGTGATGGCGAAGCGACCCGGCCCGCCGCGCAACCGTGCCTCCCGCGTAATGCTGACAGCCGCGCGCCCGCCATCCTTGCCGTATTTGATGGCGTTCTGGACCAGGTTTTGCACCACCTGCACCAACTCTTCGCGGTCACCGCGCACCCGCGCGGGCGCAGCATGGCGCCGGTAGTCGAGCACCGCGCCGGCGGACCGGGCGACCGGCTCCATGGCCTGCACCACGAAGTTCACGACTTCGTTGAGATCGACGATGCCCCGTGGCTGCACGTGAACGTGCATCTCGATCCGGCTCAAAGAAAGCAAATCGTCGATGAGCTGCGTCATGCGCGCAGCCTGCGTGGCCATGATGCCAAGAAATCGTTCACGGGCCGCCGCATCATGGCGTGCCGGGCCCTGCAACGTCTCGACGAAGCCGCGCAGCGACGCCAGCGGCGTGCGCAATTCGTGGCTGGCGTGGGCAATG
>JAEZBZ010000146.1 GCA_023412745.1 Pseudomonadota bacterium
ATCAAGGAAGGCGATACGGTCAAGCGGACCGGCGCCATCGTGGAAGTTCCGGTTGGTCGTGAGCTGCTCGGCCGCGTCGTCGACGCACTTGGCAACCCGATCGACGGCAAAGGCCCGATCAAGTCGGCTGAGCGCAAGCGCGTCGACGTCAAGGCGCCGGGCATCTTGCCGCGCAAGTCCGTGCACGAGCCGATGGCGACCGGCCTCATGGCGATCGACGCCCTGATCCCCGTCGGCCGCGGCCAGCGCGAGCTGATCATTGGCGACCGTCAGACCGGCAAGACTGCGATCATTCTCGACACCTTCCTCAACCAGAAGCCGCTCAACCAGGGCGACGACGAGAAGGCCAAGCTGTACTGCGTGTATGTCGCGGTCGGCCAGAAGCGCTCGACGGTTGCGCAGTTCGTGAAGGTCTTGGAAGAGCGCGGCGCACTCGAGTATTCGATCGTCATCGCGGCAACCGCGTCCGATCCGGCTCCGATGCAGTACCTGGCGCCGTTCACCGGCTGCACCATGGGCGAATATTTCCGCGACAACGGCTCGCATGCCGTGATTGCTTATGACGACCTTTCCAAGCAGGCCGTCGCTTACCGTCAGATGTCGCTGCTGCTGCGTCGTCCTCCGGGCCGCGAAGCATATCCGGGCGACGTTTTCTATCTCCACTCTCGTCTGCTGGAGCGCGCAGCGAAGCTGAACGACGGCCACGGCGCCGGTTCGCTGACGGCTCTGCCGGTCATCGAGACCCAGGCCAACGACGTTTCGGCTTACATTCCGACCAACGTGATTTCGATCACCGACGGCCAGATCTTCCTTGAGACGGATCTGTTCTACCAGGGCATCCGCCCGGCCGTGAACGTCGGTCTGTCGGTGTCGCGCGTCGGCTCGTCGGCCCAGACCAAGGCGATGAAGCAGGTCGCCGGCAAGATTAAGGGTGAGCTTGCTCAGTATCGCGAAATGGCCGCGTTCGCTCAGTTCGGTTCGGACCTCGACGCCGCAACGCAGCGCATGCTTGCACGTGGCGCGCGCCTGACCGAGCTTCTGAAGCAGCCGCAGTTCTCGCCGCTGAAGATGGAAGAGCAGGTCATTGTGATCTTCGCGGGTACGCGCGGCTATCTCGATCCGCTCCCGGTTTCCGCGGTCGGCAAGTTCGAGCAGGAACTGCTGCGCACGATGCGCGACCAGTACGCCGACGTCGTGGAAAGCATCCGCGTCGAGAAGCAGGTGTCTGCGGAAACCGAGAAGAAGCTGGTCAACGCGATCGATAAGTTCGCGAAGGCGTTCACGGCTTAAGATGCATGCCTCCCTCGGTTCTGGAGGGAGGATTAGGACGAGGCTGGGATCGCTTGACGTATGGGCGATCCCAGGCTTCGGTCCTCGGCCCCTGAGGGGTCGAGGGGGCGGTTCAATGAACGGGAATAAGCACGCGCCATGGCGAGCTTGAAGGATCTCAGGAATCGCATTGCCTCCGTGAAGGCGACGCGCAAGATCACCAAAGCCATGCAGATGGTGGCCGCTGCCAAGCTGCGCCGCGCGCAGGAGGCGGCGACGTCGGCGCGTCCATATGCTGAGCGTATGGATGCCCTGCTCGCCAACCTCAACCAGCGCATCCCCAGCAAGGACGGCCTGTCGCCGCTGCTGGTGGGCAACGGTAAGGACCAGGTGCACCTGCTGATCGTGATGACGGCGGAGCGCGGCTTGTGCGGTGGCTTTAATTCAAACATCGCCAGGCTGGCACGCCAGGACATCCGGCGCCTTCTGGCTGCTGGCAAGACGGTCAAGATCCTGACTGTCGGCCGCAAGGGCCACGACCTGCTGCGCCGCGACTATGGCAAGTCGATCGTCGATCGCGTTGATCTTCGCGCCGTGCGTCAGATCAGCTACGTCAACGCCGAGGAAATCGCGCACAAGGTTGTCGCGATGTTCGAGGCTGGCGAGTTCGACGTCGCGACCATGTATTTCTCGGAGTTCAAGTCGGTCATCAACCAGAAGCCGACCGCGCTTCAGTTGATCCCGGCCAAGCTGCCGGAAGGTAGCGAGGATGGCGCGCGCACGTCGGGTGCGGAAGCGATCCACGAATACGAGCCGAGCGAGGAAGACATCCTCGCGTCGCTGCTGACGCGCAATCTGTCGACCCAGGTCTTCCGCGGCCTTCTGGAGAATGCCGCGTCGGAGCAGGGCGCCCGCATGTCGGCGATGGACAGCGCCACGCGCAACGCCGGCGACATGATCAACAAGTTGACGATTACCTATAACCGGACCCGTCAGGCCATGATCACCAAGGAGCTGATCGAGATCATCTCCGGTGCAGAGGCACTGTAGACCGGGATTGACTGAAGAGCCGTATTCGGTGCGCAAGCATCGCAAGAACTATCAACCGCTGCACGTATAGGGAATGAGCAATGGCTAGCAATGTAGTCGGTCGCATCCGCCAGGTTACGGGCGCTGTCGTCGACGTGCAGTTCGAGGCCGAGCTGCCGGCAATTCTGAACTCGTTGGAGACCACCAACCAGGGTAACCGCCTGGTGCTGGAGGTCGCCCAGCATCTTGGTGAGAACACAGTTCGCACCATCGCTATGGACTCGACCGAAGGTCTGGTTCGTGGCCAGAAGGTGACCGACACTGGCCGCGCAATCGCGGTTCCGGTCGGTGACGCCACGCTCGGCCGCATCATGAACGTCGTCGGCGAGCCGGTGGACGAAGCCGGTCCCATCAAGGGCGTCGAGAACCGCCCGATCCATGCTGCCGCGCCGGAATACGTTGAGCAGTCCACGGAAGCTGAAATTCTTGTGACGGGCATCAAGGTCGTCGACCTGCTGGCTCCGTACGCCAAGGGCGGCAAGATCGGCCTGTTCGGCGGTGCCGGCGTCGGCAAGACCGTGCTCATCATGGAGCTCATCAACAACGTCGCCAAGGCGCACGGTGGTTACTCAGTGTTCGCTGGCGTGGGTGAGCGTACGCGTGAAGGCAACGACCTCTATCATGAGATGATCGAATCGAAGGTCAACGTCGACCCGAAGGAGAACAACGGCTCGGCAGAAGGGTCCAAGTGCGCTCTGGTGTATGGCCAGATGAACGAGCCCCCGGGTGCCCGCGCCCGCGTCGCCCTGACCGGTCTGACCGTCGCCGAATACTTCCGCGACCAGGGCCAGGACGTGTTGTTCTTCGTCGACAACATCTTCCGCTTCACGCAGGCGGGTTCGGAAGTGTCAGCGCTGCTCGGCCGTATTCCTTCGGCCGTGGGCTATCAGCCGACGCTGGCCACCGACATGGGTGCCCTGCAGGAGCGCATCACCACCACGCAGAAGGGTTCGATCACCTCGGTGCAGGCGATTTACGTGCCGGCCGACGACTTGACCGACCCGGCGCCCGCGACCTCGTTCGCCCACTTGGACGCCACCACCGTTCTGTCGCGCTCGATCGCTGAAAAGGGCATCTACCCGGCCGTCGACCCGCTCGACTCCACCTCGCGCATGCTGTCGCCGGCCATCGTCAGCGAGGAGCATTACGCCGTCGCCCGTAAGGTTCAGGAGATCCTCCAGCGCTATAAGTCGCTGCAGGACATCATCGCCATTCTCGGCATGGATGAGCTGTCCGAAGAAGACAAGATGACGGTCGCCCGCGCCCGTAAGATCGAGCGCTTCCTGTCGCAGCCGTTCCACGTCGCTGAAATCTTCACCGGTTCGCCGGGCAAGCTGGTCGGCCTCGCCGACACCATCAAGGGCTTCAAGGGCCTTTGCGACGGCGACTACGACCACCTGCCAGAGCAGGCGTTCTACATGGTCGGCACCATCGAAGAGGCGATCGCCAAGGCCGAGAAGCTGGCCGAAGCCGCCTAACGTACGGATCAAGGCCCTATGGCCGAAGACGAAAACAAAGCCGGAGATACGCCAACGACGTTCGGCAGCTGTTGTGCCGAACTGAAGGAGGCGATGGCCGGTGCCGACTTCGAGCCGCTGATTACCGAAGGTAATGACGGCGTGCTCTACCTGTCAGTCGGGCTCATCGACCTTGAGGACGAAGAGCCCGGCATGGTCGACCATCCGATGTTCTTCTGTCCGTTTTGCGGGACGCAGCTGCAGACCCCGGAAGACGTCAAGGCGAAGGCCGAAGAGGCGGGATCGGACGGCGACGAACAAGAATGACCGCGTGCTCCAGGTGGGTCGGCGGAGAGAATGAAGGCTGAGGAGCCGTAATGGCAGACACATTCAAGTTCGAGCTGGTGAGCCCTGAGCGGGTGTTGCTGTCGGAGCAGGCGGAGCAGGTCGTGCTGCCCGGGTCTGAAGGTGACTTCGCCGTTCTTGTGAACCACGCGCCGATGATCGCGACCCTGCGTCCCGGCGTGCTCGACGTGCAGCTTCCGGGCAGCACGCGCCGCATCTTCGTGAAGGGCGGCTTTGCGGAAGTCGAGCCCGACCGTCTGACGGTGCTGGCAGAGACCGCATTCGATGCTGATGCGTCATCGGCTTCCGGCGTGATCGCATCGGAGCTCGCGACCGCTGAGGCTGAACTGGCTGCCGCCAAGGACGACGACGCGCGCTTCATCGCGCAGTCGGCCGTTGATCGGCTGCGCGTGCTGCAGGGTAGTCGCGCCTGATCTTGAGCTGCCGGTGTACGCGCGGTCTGCGGATCGCGCGTCAGGGCACTAGATGTGAGAATTCCCGCACGACGCGTTCGTAGATCGGCCGCTTGAATGGGAGCGCGAGATCGACGATCTCGCTCAGATCAGCCCATCGCCACGCCTTGAACTCGGCCTTTGCACCGGCTGAAGGTTCGATGCTGATCTCGCTGTCCGGGCCGGAAAAGCGCACGGCGAACCAGCGCTGTTCCTGGCCGCGATAACGTCGCTTCAGGGCAACGCCCAGCAAGTGGGGCGGTAGTTCGTAGGACAGCCAGCCGGGGATTTCGGCTAGGATCTCGACCGATACCGCGCCGGTTTCCTCGTGTAGTTCGCGGAGCGCGGCCGTCCGCACATCCTCGCCAGGGAGAATGCCGCCCTGGGGCATCTGCCAAATGGCCGGCACATCCTTGGCCAGCCAGCGCGGCCGACGCCGCCCGATCCAGACCTTGCCGCGACGGTCGAGCATCATGATACCGACGCACGGGCGCAACGGCAGTTCGGGAGGGCTGGTTTGTTCAGTCAACGTCAACGCGGTCGGTCCATAGAGTCACGGTACGAATCGGAATTGTAGCATTGTTCCGCAGTCGGCGTTTGCAACGCGAATGTCGAGCCAGCCTATGCAGGCTAATCAATCAGTATCGTATCGCTTCACGACATAGTCATGACGCTTGATGCGATCATACTCTTATATCCTCGCCCTTTTGACCGTGTCCGGAAATATGCAAGGCGCGCGAAGAGGTGTCTTTCTATCTGGCGATGTAAACTTGGCGGAGACGCTGGCTTGGTCGGACGCAGCGCACAGGCTGCTGGCCGTTATTCTGGCCGGCCCCTCGCTATGCTGATCGAAGATTTGCTGCATCGGCAGGGGTGGGGTTGCGGCATCGCAGGCAGGTGCCGCGCCGGCGCAGTTGGCGCAACGAACGGCAAAGGAACGGCCGGGTTTTCGCGATGGCCAGGGAGGTGCTTTCTCTAGAGTGATGGATAAAGGTGCACGCCGGACAGCATGACGCCCGATGCCGACATCAGCGCGATGCGCGAGACCGTCACGCGCCATGCCGATTTGATGCTGTACGACGGTCGCCGGTTTCTCCCGACATAGCAAGATCTCCGGCGATCACCTGCTGACCGACCACTATGAGCGGTTGAGCCAAGCGGAGTGCGCGGCGTTGGCCGAGCGTTTGGCCCGCTTCTGCGCAGACATGCATGCCATTCCGGTAAGCGACATCGCTGCCGCCGGCGCGCTTCCGATCAAGCCTTGGTTGCCGCAGGAGGAGCGAGACCGACATCCGCGCACCGGCTGACCGAGCGTGCGGAGTTTGCGTAAGCCCCCGATTTGTGGTCGATACTGCTGCAGCATCTCGTCCGCTGGGTGGACAGCGGTGACGCCGTTTCAGACTGAGGCCGGCCGCACCATAGGCGCAAAGGCTGAAATCACCGCGCTGTAGACGTCACGCTTGAACGGCACGATCAGGCCCGGTAGTTCGCTGAGCTGCGCCCATCGCCAAGTTGAAAATTCGATCTGGTGCCCGGCCGGTGGGATGAGGTTGACTTCGGAATCCGGACCGGTCAGCCGTACCAGAAACCACTTTTGGCGCTGTCCGCGCCAGCGGCCGCCCCAGGCCTTGCCGATCAGGCTCGGCGGCAGGTCGTAGCGCAGCCACTCGGGATGCTCGGCGACGAACGCGACGGAATACAGGCCGGTTTCCTCGCGTAGTTCGCGCAGAGCGGCGAGCCGCGGGTCTTCATCGGGATCGATGCCGCCTTGCGGCATCTGCCACCAGGTGCCGGGACCTTCCGGCTCATCCGGCTCATCCGGCGCGTCCGGCCGGCGGCCGATCCAGACAAGTCCGGCTGTGTTCATGACCATGATGCCGACGCAAGGACGGTAGGCGGCGTCGGATTCGATCGTCATGTCTGAACTCCCAATCAGGTTGATCGCAGGCGGTGTGCACCAAGAAAATGGGCGCCGCAAGGGCGCCCAAGAAAGTCGGCAGCAAATTCACTTCCATGCGTCGATCGGAGCACGAGACTGTGCTCCGATCTGCGATGTCAGTTCGCCTTCTTCTCAAGCGCAACCGGAGCCTTCTGGGCTTCGCTAGTGGTTGCTTCGGTCGCCGTGCCGAGCAGGAACGACAGCGCGTACTGAAGCTGCTTGTCGTTTTCTGCTTCCTTCGGCACGTAAGCCGACGAACCGGAAGCTTCCTTGCCATCCTTCGACTCGGACTTGAGGTGACCGCGCAGGCTCGCCTCGCCACGCGCCTTCGGCGCGTCCTTGCCCTGCATCTCCGGCGGCAAATCCTGCTCAACCACGATATCCGGATCGATACCCTTGGCCTGGATCGAACGGCCCGACGGCGTGTAGTAGCGGGCGGTGGTCAGGCGGATGGCGCCGTTGCTGCCCAGCGGGATGATGGTTTGCACCGAACCCTTGCCGAACGAGCGGGTGCCGATCACCGTGCCGCGCTTGTGGTCCTGGATTGCGCCCGCCACGATCTCGGAAGCCGAGGCCGAGCCGCCGTTGATCAGGACAACAACCTTCTTGCCGTCGGCCAGATCACCCGGACGAGCCTGGCTGCGCTGGGTTTCTTCCAGGTTGCGGCCCTTGGTCAGAACGATGGCGCCCTTCTCGAGGAAGTCATCGGAAACCGCCACAGCCTGATCCAGCAAACCGCCGGGGTTGTTGCGCAGATCGATGATGAACCCCTTCAGCTTCTTGCCGGCCTGTTTCTTCAGCACCTCAACCTGCTTCACAAGGTTGGCATGCGTCTGCTCGTTGAACGTCGAGATCTTGAGGTAGGCGATCTCGTCGTTGGCTTCGAGCCGCGAGCGCACCGCGTTGATACGGATGACGTCGCGCGTGATCTTCACGTCAAAGGGCTCATCGCGGCCCTTGCGCACAACCGTCAGCGTAATCGGCGTGTTGACTGGACCGCGCATCTTCTCGACAGCCTGCTCGAGCGTCAGGCCCACGATCTGCTCGTTGTCGAGGTGCGTGATCAGGTCGTTGGCCTGGATCCCGGCCTTGTAAGCTGGCGTATCGTCGATCGGAGACACGACCTTGACGATGCCGTTCTCCATGGTGACTTCGATGCCGAGACCGCCGAACTCTCCGCGGGTCTGCACCTGCATATCGCGGAAGTGCTTCGGGCTGAGATAAGCGGAGTGCGGGTCCAGCGCAGCCAACATGCCGTTAATGGCCGACTCGATCAGCATCGAGTCGTCTGGCTTCTCGACGTAATCCGAACGCACCCGCTCCAGCACATCGCCGAACAAATCGAGCTGGCGATAGATCTCGGAGTTCGGCGTCGTGGCCGAATAGGTTAGGCTGACGTTTACGACGGTCGTCACACCGGCGAGACCGGTCATGAGGATGAACGTCCAGAAA
>JAEZBZ010000213.1 GCA_023412745.1 Pseudomonadota bacterium
ATGCCGGCACCTTCGCCGCGCTGGAAGCGCAGATGCTGGCTTTCGGCGCCGACGGCCTCGCCGGAGGACGCAGCCCGGACCGGCTCGACGCGCTGGTCTGGGCGCTGACGGATCTGATGCTCGACGCACCGCCGCAGCCGCTGGTGCGGATGCTCTGATAACGCTGCTTCACAGGGGACAACATGACAGCACTGCAACGACGGCCCTCGCGGCTGGCGCGGATGGCGCGTGCGCTGATGGGTGGCCGAAGCGCGCCGGCGACGGAGCAGAAGGCGGGCGCGGTCGGTCCGCTGATCGCGCTCGAAGGGCTCGGTATGCCGGCTTGGATGCCGCGCGATTACGCGGCATTTGCCCGCGAAGGCATGATGCAGAATGCGGTGGTGTATCGCTCGGTGCGCATGATCTCGGAGGCCGCAGCTTCGGTGCCGCTGCTGTTGTACGAGGGCGAGGCGGAGATCGACAGTCATCCGATGTTGGACCTGCTGAACCGTCCGGCGCCTGGACAGACATCGGCTGATCTGCTCGAAGCCTGGTACGGGCATCTGCTGGTGGCGGGCAATGCGTACCTTGAAGCCGTCGCGAGCGGCGAGGATGTGCGCGAGCTGCATGTCCTGCGGCCCGATCGCGTGCGTGTCGTGCCAGGGGCCGATGGTTGGCCCGAGGCGTTCGACTACGTGCTGGCTGGCCGTACTCATCGGATCGCGGGAGAGGTTGTTCCCGGTATCTCCAAGGTTCTGCATTGCAAGCTGTTTCATCCGGTCAACGATCACTACGGATTGTCTCCGATCGAGGCCGCGTCCACTGCGATCGACCTGCACAACACAGCGAGCCGCTGGAACAAGGCGCTGCTGGACAACTCGGCGCGGCCGTCCGGGGCGCTCGTCTACAGTTCCGGCGGGCATCTGACCGGCGAGCAGTTCGATCGGCTGAAGACGGAGCTGGAAGATAACTTCCAGGGCGCGCGCAACGCGGGGCGCCCGCTGCTGCTGGAAGGCGGGCTCGACTGGAAAGCGATGAGCCTGTCGCCGCGCGACATGGATTTCATCGACGCGCGGCATGCGGCGGCGCGCGAGATTGCGCTGGCGCTTGGCGTTCCGCCGATGCTGCTCGGCATTCCTGGTGACAATACGTATGCCAATTATCAGGAGGCCAACCGCACCTTCTGGCGGCAGACGGTGGTGCCGCTGGTCAATCGCACGGCCAAGTCGCTGTCGGGCTGGCTTGGTCCGGTGTGGGGCCAGCCCTTGGTGCTGAAGCCCGATCTTGACGGCATCGAGGGGCTGTCGGCGGAACGCGAGGCGCTGTGGGCGCGATTGGAGCGCGCCACGTTCCTGACCCGCAACGAGAAGCGCGCGGCTGTTGGCTACGGGCCGACTGCGGGCGGTGACGAGCCGCCAGCCGCCTGAGCGCATTGCCTGACTGCGATCAACCGAGGGGACGCCAAGAGGATGCATCATCTACAGGCCGGGCCGCACGCCCCGACCCGCGAGGTCAAGCTGACTTCGATGAACGTCAAGGACGTGACGCTGGACGGCACGTTCGAGGGCTACGCCAGTCTGTTTCATCGCCAGGATCTCGGCCGCGATATCGTCATGCCGGGCGCGTTTCGCGACAGCATCGCGAAGCGCCAGGCTGAAGGCATTCGCATGTTGTTCCAGCACGATCCCAACCAGCCGATCGGGACCTGGGACAGGGTTTATGAGGACGCGCGCGGGCTGTATGTGCGCGGCCGACTGGCGACAGAGGTGGCGAAGGCGCGCGACGTGCTGGCGTTGATGCGGGCCGGTGCGATCGATGGTTTGTCGATCGGCTTTCACGCCGTGAAGGGCGTGCGCGATGCACGCAGTGGTGTGCGCCGCCTGGAGAAGATCGATCTGTGGGAGATTTCGATCGTCACCTTCCCGATGCATCCGGAGGCGCGCGTCGCTTCCATCAAGTCTCAACCGTTCGCCGGCCATCGGCCGAGTGAACGCGAGTTTGAGCGCTGGCTCACGCAGGACGCTGGGTTTTCGCGCTCGGAGGCGCGCGCGGTGATGCGCGATGGCCTCAAAGGGCTCCGTCCTCTGCGGGATGCGGGGCAGCCCTCCGCGTGGGAGACGCGACTGCTGCAGCAGATGGCAGAAGCCTCGCGGCTCCTCAGACAACCCCACAGCGTATGAGGAAAATGATCGCAATGCTGAACAAAGGACTGGAAGTGAAGTCGGTGTCGTCGCCGTCGCACGCGGATCTCGGCGGTGCCTTCGAGGATTTCATGCGGGCGTTCGACGCCTTCAAGGAAACCAACGATCGCCGCCTTGGCGAGATCGAGCGTTCGATGAGCGCCGACGTGGTGACGGTCGACAAGCTGTCGCGCATCGACCGTGCGCTCGACGAGCACAAGCGCATCGTCGACGACCTGGCGCACAAGGCAGGACGTCCGCCGATCGGCGGATCGCGAGAGCGTGCAACGGGCCGCCTCGACCATAAGATGGTGTTCGAGGGCTACGTGCGTCGCGGTGAGAACCACGCGCTGCGTGATTTCGAGGGCAAGGCCCTGTCGGTTGGCACCGGCTCGGAAGGTGGCTTCGTGGTGCCGGTCGAGACCGAGCGCTCGATCAACCTGGCGGTGCGTGACATCTCGCCGATCCGCGCCATCGCTGGCGTGCGGCAGGTGTCCGGTTCTGTCTACAAGAAGCCGTTCGCGACGACCGGTGCCGAGACCGGTTGGGTTGGCGAGAAGGCGGATCGCGATGAGACCGATAGCCCGGTGCTGGCCGAGCTGTCGTTCCCGACCATGGAGCTGTACGCCATGCCGGCGGCGACACAGTCGCTGCTGGACGATGCCGCGGTCGATATCGACCAGTGGATTGCGGACGAGGTGCGCACCGCCTTCGCCGAGCAGGAAGGCACTGCGTTCGTCAGCGGTAACGGCAGCAACCGGCCGAAGGGCTTCCTCGATTACACCAAGGTCGCCAATGCGTCGTGGTCGTGGGGCAATCTCGGCTTCGTCGCGACGGGCACCGATGGTGCGTTCCCCTCCAGCAATCCGGCCGACAAACTGATCGACTTCATCTACACGCTGAAGTCCGGTTATCGCGGCAACGCTCATTTCGTCATGAACCGGGCGACGCAGGCGCTGGTGCGCAAGATGAAGGACGCCGACGGCAATTACCTCTGGCAGCCCTCGGGCAAGCCGGGCGAGGCGTCGACGGTGCTGGGCTTCCCGGTGGCGGAATCGGAGGACATGCCGAACATCGCCGAGGACAGCTATTCCATTGCCTTCGGTGATTTCCGGCGCGGCTATCTGATCGTCGATCGCATCGGCATCCGCGTGCTGCGCGATCCCTACAGCGCTAAGCCGTACGTGCTGTTCTACACGACCAAACGCGTTGGCGGCGGTGTGCAGAACTTCGACGCGATCAAGCTGCTGAAGTTCGGTTCCTGATCCTGAACTGCTGAGGCGGCCGGCGGCATATGGCGTCGGCTGACGTATTGGCTCGCGGCGCCGCAGCGCCGGAGCCACGCGGGCGAAGTGCGTCGTGCTCCTCCCTCACGGCGGCTTCGCCTGCATCAATAGTCCCGTATATTTTGGAAGCATTGGAGCTGTCATGGGCCTGGTCCTGACCGCAGCGCCTGCCGTCGAGCCGGTTTCGGTGGCGGATGCGAAGGCGCACTTGCGGATCGACAACGACGATGAGGATGCGCTCATCGCTAGCCTGATCGTGACGTCGCGGCTGCATATCGAGACGGCGCTGAGCCTGGCGATGATCACGCAAGGCTGGTCGTTGCGGATTGATGCGTGGCCGGAGACTGGAGCTCTGACGCTGCCTGTGTTTCCGGTGCGGGCGATCGAGAGCATTTCGGCGATCGCTCAAGATGGAGCCGACACCGCGGTCGATACGGATAGCTTTCGTATCGAGGTGATAGGAAGCCGATCGCGATTGCTGCCCGTATCGCGGCAATGGCCTATGCATGGGCCAGCGCAGGGCATCGAGATCACGTTCCAGGCCGGGTTCGGTGATGCAGGCGCGGATGTGCCGGCACCGATACGGCAAGCGCTGCTGATGCTCATCGCGCACTGGTACGAGCAGCGCGAGCCGGTAGCGTTCGGAACCGCGGCGACGCGCATTCCGGATACGGTTTCCGAACTGTTGGCGCCGTATCGCGGGGTGCGGCTATGAGGTGGCCGCGACTGGGCGCGCTGCGCCATCGCCTGCGATTGGAGGCTCCGCTGTCGGCTGCGTCCGCTGGTGGCGGCGCGACGCTGACCTGGCAACGGGTGGCCGATGTCTGGGCCGAGGTGACGACCGTCGCGGGCCGCGAGGGCTCCATTTCGGATGGCGTCAGCGCGCGTGTCACGCATCAGGTACGGCTGCGCTTTCGCGCGGATCTGCTGCCGGAGATGCGTTTCGTGACGCCACGCGGTGGCCGTTACGATATCCGCGCCGTGCGCGATGTCGATGGCACCCGGCGCTGGCTGAGCTGCCTGTGCGAGGAGGTCGTGGCGTGAAGATCTCCGCACGGCTTGATGGTCTGCGCAGCCGCATTGCTGCTGATCTGCCGCGTCGGATTGCGGAGGCGTTGCGGGCAAGGCGACGGCCAAACTCGCAGGGTGATGCCGCAACGACCGACGATCGCGCGCGCGCAACCAATGTGGAAACCTTTACATGACAACGGCAAGCTGGGCGCTGCAGGCGGCTATCCATACGGCGCTGACTGAGGACGTTGACGTGCTGGCTGTGCTCGGTGGCGCGCGCATTTACGATCACGTCCCGCGTGGGGCGAGTTATCCGTTCGTGACGTTCGGCACCACCAGCGAGCGCGACTGGAGCACAGGTAGCGATCGTGGCAACGAGCACATCGTGATCTTGAATGTGTGGTCGCAAGACCAGGGCCGTGCGCAAGTACAGCAAATCATCGAAGCCGTGCGCGCCGCGCTGCATGATAGGCCGTTGCTGCCCATTGGCTATCGGCTGATCAACCTGCGCCACGAGGCATCCGATACGCGGCGCGAAGCCGATGGCGAGCGCTATTCGGGAACGATCCGGCTGCGCGCCGTCACCGAGCCCGCCGACTGACAAACCAACTGCATCTCAATCCGAAATGAGAGGACGACATGGCCGCACAGAAGGGCAAGGACCTGCTGTTAAAGATCGATGCCGACGGCGAAGGGGCGTTCCAGACGGTGGCGGGGCTGCGGTCGCGTACGCTGGCATTCAATGCCGAGACCGTCGATGTCACGCATCAGGAATCTGCGGGACAGTGGCGTGAATTGCTGGCCGGGGCAGGTGCCAGGAGCGCGCGCATCACCGGCGCCGGGATCTTCAAGGATGCGGCTTCAGACGAGACGATCCGCAGCGTGTTCTTCAACGGCATCATTCGCGCCTGGCAGGTGGTGGTGCCGGATTTCGGAACGGTGGAAGGACTGTTCCAGATCTCGGCGTTTGAATTGACAGGGCGGCATGATGGCGAAGTCGCGTTCGAGTTGTCGCTGGAATCAGCCGGCGAACTCAGCTTCACCGCCGCTGCGTAACGGGGGGCGAGCACATGGCAAATGCACGACGTGGCGAGATCGAAGCCTGTATCAACGGTAAGACCTGGACGCTGTGCCTGACATTGGGCGCTCTGGCCGAATTGGAGAGCGCATTCGGCGACGAGGACATGCTGGCGCTGGCGCAGCGGTTCGAGAAGGGCAAGCTCAGCGCGGAAGACGCTGCGCGCATCATCGGCGCGGGGCTGCGTGGCGCCGGGCACGACGTGACCGATGAGGCCGTGCGAACCATGCGCACGGACAACGGTGTTATTGGATTTGTCGATATTGTTGCGCGGTTGCTGTCGGCGACGTTCGGAGGACCGGCGGGATTGGTTGGTGCTGCGGTCGGTGTTGCAGCGAATGCCGCGCGCGGGGAGGTGCGCGCACCAGCCCCTTTCCCTGGGAAGACGTGATGGCGGCGGGGTTCGGTCTGCTGCGGCTATCACCCGCTACGTTCTGGTCGATGACACCGCGTGAGTTGTCGGCCGCGATGCGGGTGCTCGGTGGAGTTGCCGACGGCGGCGTGCCGAGCCGCGCGGAGCTGGACACGATGATGCGAGCGTTTCCTGACATTACGCAACGTGTAACGAACGCAGGAGTGCGGAATGGCTGAACCCGATGAGGTGTGGACGGTCGCCGTCGACGCCGACATTTCGCAACTCCAGCAGCAACTGGTTACGGCGACGCGGTTCGGTCGTCAGTTCGGCATGGCGCTGACGACGGCGTTCGAGGGCGTTGCCTTCCGCGGCCGCGATCTCGGCGACGTGTTCCGTACGCTGGCCATGAGTTTGTCGCGGATGGCGCTGCAGGCCGCGTTTCGACCGCTGGAGCAGGGCGTCGGCTCGCTGATGGGGAAACTAATGTCTGGCGGTGTCGGCTTCGCGAGCGGCGGTGTTGTTCATAACTCGCTGCCTGTGCCGTTTGCCGCTGGTGGCGTGATTGCCAGCCCGGTGACCTTTCCGCTGGCCGGCGGGCGCGTGGGGCTGGCGGGCGAGAGCGGGCCTGAAGCGATCATGCCCCTGGCGCGCGGGCCCGATGGCAAGCTTGGTGTGCGAGCCGGCGGCGGCGGCGGTGTTTCAGTCACCATCAACATCACGACGCCGGATGCTGAGAGCTTCCGGCGCTCCGAAACGCAAGTCGCGGCGATGCTGTCGCGCGCGGTGGCCATGGGCCAGCGCAATCTGTGATCGTGAGGAGCGCTCATGAGTTTTCATGAAGTTCTGTTTCCAACCGACATTTCGCGTGGATCTGTCGGCGGGCCGGAGCGCCGCACGGATGTGGTGGTGCTCGGTTCGGGATATGAGGAGCGCAACAGTCGCTGGGCCGATGCGCGACGCAGCTATAACGCCGGTTATGGCGTGAAATCGCTCGATGACCTGCATGCGGTGATCGCGTTCTTCGAGGAACGGCGCGGGCGGCTCTACGGCTTTCGCTGGCGCGATCACAGCGACTGGAAATCGTGCGCGCCGCAGCAGCCGCCATCGCCGACCGATCAACTCATCGGTACCGGCGACGGTGAGACGTCTGTGTTCAACCTGCGCAAGACGTACGGATCATTGCATGCGCCGTTCCACCGGGTGATCACGAAGCCAGTGGCGGGAAGTGTTATGGTCGCGGTGGATGGCATGGCGCATAGCGAGTTCGTCACCGCCGATCCGGCGACAGGCAAGGTCACATTCGATGGCGGGCACATTCCGGGCATGGGTGCCGAGATCACGGCGGGGCGCCGTTCGTGCTGCTGGATGCGCAGGTCGCGCGCGTTGATCTCACGCCGGATGAGATCGGGCTGGCTGCGCAATGGCGATATGGGCCTGCTGCGCGTGACATCGGGCATCCGTCCTATGCCAGTGCCGAGCATGCATTCCGCGGCATCGGGATGCGACCGCTCAGTCCGGTGCATGTGCGGGTGGAACGAGATGCCTCTGGCGATCTGCTGATCTCGTGGATCCGGAGAACCCGCAAAGGCGGCGATACGTGGGACGTCCTCGAGGTTCCGTTGTCGGAGGATGTCGAACGCTATGAGATTGACATCCTGGCTGATGGCGCGGTGGTGCGGACGCTTCAGGCAGATGGGCCGAGAGCCACGTATGGTTTCTCGCTCCAGCTTGAGGACTTCGGCACAAGTCCGGACGAGATCACGATGCGCGTCTACCAATGCAGCGCGGTTTTCGGCCGTGGATCATCGGCCGAAGTGACGCTCGGCGTCTGACGTCTTCCCTCATTTCATGACTGCAAGGAGAGCTCATGGCCATGGAGCAGCCCGTCTGGCTGGAGGAGGCGTGGCGCGAAACTGGTGCGCGCGAGGTGCCGGGCGCTGCGAGCAATCCGCGCATTCTCAAATTCTTCGCGGAGGTCGGACATCCTAACGTCACGCGCGATGAGGTGGCGTGGTGCGCGGCCTTTCTCGGCGCTTGTTTGGAGCGCGCTGGTTACGCCAGCACACGCTCGCTGCTGGCCCGATCGTATCTAAACTGGGGATCGTCAATTGAAACGCCAAGACTCGGCGCAATCGCGGTTCTCAGTCGTGGCGATGATCCGGGGCAGGGGCATGTCGGGTTCGTGGTCGGTGTCAACGCGCACAGCATCATGTTGCTCGGCGGAAATCAGACGGATGCGGTGAACGTACAGTCGTTCGATATCGGGCGGCTGCTGGGCTTGCGATGGCCGACCGCACGCGCGATGCAAACGGCTGACGACGGCGTGTTCGATGCTGCGCTCGCTCACGTGCTCGAAATGGAAGGGCATTGGAGCAACGATCCGCATGATCCGGGTGGCCCGACCAATCGCGGCATCACGCTTGCAGTGTATGCGGCGGCGAAAGGCGTGGCACTGACCGACACCAATCGCGCGCAACTCATCGAAGAACTGAAGCAGATTGATCCGGCTTTGGTGCGGAAGATCTATGCGGAGCGCTATTGGGATTTGTCCCTGGCGGCGCGACTGCCGGTGCAACTCGCAGTCATGCACTTCGATGCGGCGGTGAACCATGGCGTCGGCAATGCGGCGCGCATGATGCAAGAAGCACTGGGTGTTGCCGCCGATGGCGAGATCGGTCCCCAAACGCTGGCGGCGGTGCGCAGTCAAACCGTGGGCGAGGTGGTCGCGCGCTACGCGGAGATCCGGCGCGAGCGCT
The DNA here is from genome assembly GCA_023412745.1 of Pseudomonadota bacterium. Classification (GTDB taxonomy): domain Bacteria; phylum Pseudomonadota; class Alphaproteobacteria; order Rhizobiales; family Hyphomicrobiaceae; genus ZC4RG25. The sequence goes on from JAEZBZ010000213.1 coordinate 8,646, forward strand.
ATCGCAGCCTGCATCACTTCTGGCGTTTCGGCCGTGGCTGGCTGCGCCGTGTCGATCGCACCGTCGCCGCCGCCGAGCGAATCGGCCGCGCGCAGTTCCCAACCCTCGACCAGACCATGACAGGAGACAGCGACATGCCGACGACGGACACCGGGATAGGAACCAACAAGTGGTGGGCGCATTCCCCGACCATCTGGGGCGCGGTCATCACCGCCGCCTCGACGGTGTTGCCGGTTATCGGCCCGCTGATCGGACTGGATATTACGAGTGAACTCGTGCGTGAATTGGGCGAAGGTGTGATCGAAGTGGTGCAGGCTATAGGTGGATTGTTTGGCATTGTGCTTACAATTTACGGCCGGTCGCGTGCGACTTCGAATTTGGAGCGGCGCAAGGTCACATTTCAGCTTTGAACCCTATATTCATGATGAGTTCAGAACGCTCGTGCTAGCGTCATCGGACCAATGGAGATGATTTGCCGATGCGCCCGATCATTGCCAGTCTCGCTCTCACGTTGGCCGTCCTTGTCGGGACGGCTGATGCCGAGGCGCAGGGTGCGAAGTGCTTCAAAAGCTGGTCGGAGGCGGCCCAAGTCGTAAAGCAGGAGCGGCTTGTGGCTGTCGAGCAACTCAGCCGCTTCTCGCAGGCGCGACTTGGGGGAACCATCGTCAAATCGACGCTGTGCGAGATTGGCCGGCGTTTCCTCTATCGTCTTATCGTCCGCCCAGCGTCGGGACCGTTGCGTTCCGTAGCAATCGATGCGCGCCAGCCGTTCGATGGCAAATAGAGCCCGTGCGCGGTTCCGCGCCGGCAGCGCCCTGATTTCCCCAGTTCCGAGAAGCTAGGACGTCGCGCCGGATTGCGCTATACACTGAGCCGTCAGCTTGGGCGCTGACGGGTTAACTGCGAACGGTCGATATTCAGTGCGTGTCCTTGTCGTCGAAGATGATCCGGATCTGAACCGCCAACTCGTCCAGGCTTTGGGTGAGGCGGGTTTTGCTGTCGATACGGCCAGGGATGGCGAGGAAGGCTTCTATCTCGGCGAGACGGAACCGTACGATCTCGTGATCCTGGACATCGGCTTGCCCAAGATGGACGGCATCAGCGTTCTCGAGCAGTGGCGCCGGGCCGATCGCAATATGCCGGTCATCATCCTGACCGCGCGGGATCGCTGGAGCGACAAGGTCGCCGGAATCGATGCGGGCGCTGACGACTATGTGGCCAAGCCATTCCATATGGAGGAGTTGCTGGCGCGTGCGCGTGCGCAGGTGCGTCGCTCGGCCGGTCATGCCAAGAGCGAGCTGGAATGCGGACCGCTGCGGCTCGACACGCGGACGGCGCGGGTGACGTGCAGCGGCCAGACCATCAAGCTGACCTCGCACGAATACCGTTTGCTGGCCTATCTCATGCATCACAACGAGCGTGTGGTGTCGCGGACCGAACTGGTCGAGCATCTGTACGATCAGGATTTCGACCGTGACAGCAATACGATCGAGGTTTTCATCGGCCGGTTGCGCAAGAAGATCCCTGTCGACGTGATCAAGACCGTGCGCGGCCTGGGCTACCGACTGACCCTGGAGCCCGATGCGGCTTAACTCGCTGGCGTTCCGGCTGTTCGCGACAGCCGTCATCTCGACCATGCTGGTGCTGCCGGTCGCCGGCCTCATCATCCATTCGGTATATCGTCAGGAAGTCGAAGAGAGCTTCGATGAGCGGCTGCAGCAGCTGCTGACGATCGTGCATGCCGACAGCATCGATCGTGGCGAGGGGGAACCCGGCACGCCTGGCCAGATCGGCGAGCCGTTGTTCTACATTACGCACTCCGGCTGGTATTGGCAGATCAAGCCGCTGCCGGGCACCGAAGGCAAGCCGCTGGTTTCTCCATCGCTGGCGACGTTCAGTCTTCCATCGCCGTTCGAAGCCGGGGTCTCGCCCGACGCCCAGGGTACGCGCTGGATGGACGCCGATGGTCCGAACGACCAGCGCGTCCGCATCGCCGAGGCGGTCTATCATCTCAGCGACGATCCTTCCTCGTCGAGCTACTCGGTGATGATCGCGGGGCCGCTGGATTGGCCGGACGCGCGGGTATCGGGCTTTCTGCGACAACTGACCATCGCGCTGACGCTCGCGGGTGTCGCGCTTGTCGCGGTGACCCTGCTGCAGGTGCGGTTTGGTCTGTCGCCGCTCGGTGCCATCGAAAAGGGACTGTCGGCCATCCGGTCCGGGCAGGCATCGCGCCTGGAAGGAGATCTGCCGGCTGAAATCGAACCGCTGCAGCAACAGCTCAACGCGCTGCTGCAATCGAACCAGGAGATCATCGACCGGGCGCGGACGCAGGTCGGCAATCTCGCCCATGCGCTGAAAACGCCGCTGGCGGTGATCGTCAACGAGGCCGACGATGACACGACGCCCTTTGCCCGCAAGGTCGCGGAGCAGGCACGCACCATGCGCGATCAGGTCAATCACTACCTCGATCGCGCACGTATGGCCGCGAGCGCGGGCGCTGTGGTGCGCGTGACCGAGGTGCCCCCAGTTGTGGAGGCGCTTCAGCGCGCGTTGGAGCGCATTTACCGTGACAAGGCCGTTGTCATTGCGCTCTCCTGCCCACCGGATGCCAAATTCCGGGGTGAACGGCACGATCTCGAGGAGATTCTGGGTAACCTGCTGGACAACGCCTGCAAGTGGTGTCGCGGCGCGGTCGGTATCGACATTGCAATGAGTCGTTCTGGGCAGCGGAGCACTGCGCCGCGTCTTTTGATCACCATCGACGATGACGGCCCAGGGGTCTCCGAAGCACAGCGGCGCAAGATCGGCAAGCGCGGGACGCGGCTCGACGAGACCAAGCCAGGATCGGGCCTTGGCCTTTCGATCGCCGGTGATTTGGCCAATTCCTACCGCGGAACCCTGGACCTCGCCGCATCGCCGATGGGCGGGCTTAGGGTCGTGCTCGATCTGCCCTCCGCGTAAGTTCAGGTAACAAACTGAAGATTTGCCACAACGCGTTGGAAACAAAGACGTAGGTCGTCGCAATTTGGCCGGAATCGCTGAAGATAGCTCACAAGCATAAGCAACTCGCTTTGCATGGGCGCGAACCAAGCCAGCAGGGCGGCGCCATACTCCGAGGGGGCTATCGGAATGCGGATGAAACTCGCTGCGGCACTGCTGTTCGGGCCAGGGTTGCTGATGGGCTGCGGTCCTGAGGGACCGAACAAGGCCGATACCGGCATGGTGGTCGGTGCTGTTGCAGGCGGTATCCTCGGAAATCAGGTCGGCGGCGGCTCGGGCAAGGTTCTTGCGACTGTCGCAGGAGCGGTCGTCGGCGGCATCGTCGGCAGCGAGATCGGGCGGGCCATGGACCGACAGGATCAGATGCTGGCGCAGGAGGCGGAGTACGCGGCGCTGGAACGCGGTCGTTCGGGCGAACGGACACCGTGGCGCAACCCGGACAATGGTCGCTATGGCGAAGTGGTGCCCGGTGCATCGTATCGGCGCGGCCCCAGCGATTGCCGGGATTTCACGCATACGATCTTTATCGACGGTCGTCGCGAGGTGATGCGCGGAACCGCATGCCGCAATCCGGATGGGACGTGGCGCAACGT
>JAEZBZ010000214.1 GCA_023412745.1 Pseudomonadota bacterium
CCGTCGATGTTCATGGCGCACGACCCGCAGATGCCTTCACGGCACGAACGGCGGAACGTCAGCGTGGAGTCGATCTCGCTCTTGATCTTGATGAGCGCGTCGAGCACCATCGGGCCGAAAGTGTCACGATCAACCCAGTAGGTGTCCATGCGCGGGTTGTTCCCGTCGTCGGGACTCCAGCGATAGACGTTGATCTCCTGCCAGTTACCCTTGCTGCCTGGCTTGTTCCAGATCTTGCCCTTCTGAATCTGCGAATTCTTCGGCAGCGTAAGCTGGACCATTCCCCTAAGTCCCTTTTGCTTGGCGAAGCTTCAGGCCCCGCCCCCATCCTGACATGCGAGCCTGAGCCCCGCGTGTCAACGCTTCCGTGCACATCGGGCGCCAAGGTGCGGCACCCTGTCCACGAGCATCGCCAGGAGTGACCGATTTTCCAGCTAAAAGCCGACTGCGTCAGTCCACTTTATGCTGGCGAATAGCGCTGACCAATGCCGCCAGCCGCTTGGCGATAGAGTAGCCCGTTTCAACCGAAACCTTGAGCGTGGCCCGCTGCGAGATCAGAGTATTGAGACGATCCTGCTGCTCGCCGAAGCCGATGAACAGCTCCTCCGGAACATCGATCTCACCGTCCTCGACAGCCGCCATCACGTCGAACGCATTCTGCGTCGCCAGCACCAGCATGGACGCCACGTCGTTCACTGACTGATGGTAGAGCCGCACGGTCTCAGGATTGACGCGCACACCATGCACGCCGAACTTCAGCGGAGACGCCGATGAGCCACCCTCGCCGGCGAACAGCCTCGGGCTGCGATGGAAGCGACGGAAAATCTCCACCAGCCCCAGGCAGCAGCTTTCCAGATCACGCAGCACGATGGTGGCCTTGCGCTTGGAGCGCGCGCGATCCGGCGTGCGTTCCTGAGCGACCCAATTGACCGCCGCGATGGACGCGATTGCGCCAAGCGCGGACAGCGCCGGCAGAACCACGGCGAACGGGTCAGGCGCGATGCGCGTGTCGGCGTCGACCTTGTTGTGTGCCTTCATGACATCAGCCGCTGGTCGAAAGTCCTAGGATCAGGCTACCTCTCGCTTGCGCAGCCCGGCGCATGAAACCGGCGAGACGCGACTCACATCCAGAGGTTGCGATCACCCTACACCGGAAGCGCGGTATCAATCGCGCAGTTGTGTCGGGTTCAAGGCATTCCGTTCGATCTCAGCCGAACCGCGCCATTAAAAGCCTGTGTCGTGCCCGGCAAACCTCGCCAATGGCCGTGCCGCGTGGTGCGGCGGCCGGTCGTCCCGGCCGCCTGACAAGCCTCAGTACACGCGCGCTTTGGGCTCGATGTACTTGATCTCGTTGGTCATCGTGTAGGTGTGGACGGGCCGGAAATCGAGCGTCACCGACTTCGAGCCGTAGTCGGCCCAGGCCAGCGTGTGCTTCATCCAGTTGACGTCGTCGCGATCCGGGAAGTCCTCGCGAGCATGCGCGCCGCGGCTTTCCTGGCGATTGGCGGCGCCCACCACCGTCACCGCAGCCTGAGAGATGAGGTTGTCATATTCCAGCGTCTCGACCAGATCGGAATTCCAAATCAGCGAGCGGTCGGTAACGCCGATGTCTTCGGACTGCTTCCAGACCTCGGTGATCTTCTCGACGCCCTCGACCAGAACCGGACCATCGCGGAAGACCGCACAGTTGCTCTGCATGATCTTCTGCATCTGCAGCCGAAGCACAGCAGTCGGCGTCGAGCCTTTGGCGTTACGGAAGCGGTCGAGACGCGACAGTGCCATGTCCGCCGAATCCGCCGGCAACTCAGGCTGAGCCGAACGGGCTTCGACCGTCTCTCCGCAGCGCAGGCCCGCAGCGCGGCCGAATACCACGAGGTCGATCAGCGAGTTGGAACCAAGGCGGTTTGCACCGTGAACCGATACGCAGGCAGCCTCGCCGATCGCCATCAGGCCAGGCACGACGGAGTCCGGATTGCCGTTACGCAGCGTCAGCACTTCGCCGTGATAGTTGGTCGGGATACCGCCCATGTTGTAGTGCACAGTCGGCAGCACTGGGATCGGCTGGCGACGCAGGTCTACGCCAGCGAAGACCTTGGCGCTCTCGGTGATGCCGGGCAGGCGCTCGTGCAGGATCTTCGGATCGAGATGATCCAGATGCAGGTAGATGTGATCCTTGTCCGGCCCGACGCCGCGGCCTTCGCGGATCTCTATGGTCATTGATCGCGAAACGACGTCACGCGAAGCCAAATCCTTGGCGTGTGGGGCATAGCGCTCCATGAACCGCTCGCCCTGGCTGTTGGTCAGGTAGCCCCCTTCGCCGCGTGCGCCTTCGGTGATCAGTACGCCCGCACCGTAGATGCCGGTCGGGTGGAACTGCACGAATTCCATGTCCTGCAGCGGCAGGCCGGCGCGCAGCACCATGGCGTTGCCGTCGCCGGTACAGGTGTGCGCCGAGGTGCATGAGAAGTAGGCGCGACCGTAACCGCCGGTCGCCAGAACAGTCTTCTTGGCGCGGAGGCGATGCAGCGTACCGTCTTCAAGATTGAGCGCGATGATGCCGCGGCAGGCTCCGTCCTGATCCATGATCAAGTCGATGGCGAAGTATTCGATGAAGAACTCCGCCGAATAGCGCAGCGACTGGCCATACAGCGTGTGCAGCATGGCGTGGCCGGTACGGTCGGCTGCGGCGCAGGTGCGCTGTGCCGGCGGGCCTTCGCCGAACTCCGTCGTCATGCCGCCGAACGGGCGCTGGTAAATCCGGCCGTCGGTTGTGCGGCTGAACGGGACACCGTAGTGCTCCATCTCGTAAACCGCCTCGGGCGCGTTGCGGCACAGATATTCGATGGCGTCCTGATCGCCGAGCCAGTCGGCACCCTTGACGGTGTCGTACATATGCCAGCGCCAGTTGTCCGGCCCCATGTTGCCGAGCGACGCGGCGACGCCGCCCTGGGCCGCAACCGTATGCGAGCGGGTCGGGAACACCTTGGTAACGCAGGCAGTTTTCAGCCCGGCCTGCGCCGCGCCGAGGGTCGCGCGCAACCCCGCGCCCCCCGCGCCGACCACGACCACGTCATAGACGTGGTCGTTGAGCGGATATGCCCTGCCATTGACGGCTGGCTTAGGCGCTTCAAAGTTGCCCGACTTGCCGTTTGCAGCCATCAGACCGCTCCTCCAAAGCTCAGCTTGAGAATGGCGAAGACGCAGGCAAGCCCGACGACCGCCGAGAAGAACGTGTTCAGCATCAGCAGCAGAACCTTCGTTCCTTCCGAATTTACGTAATCCTCGATGATCACCTGCATGCCGAGGCGCATGTGCACAACGTTCGTCAGCACGAACAGCAGCAGCAGGATCGCGACGATCGGGTTGGCCAGCGTGCGGGTCACGGTGGCGTAGTCGGCGCCGATCAACGACAGTACGATCCAGAGCGCAAAGGGCATCAGCAGCAGCGTGGCAACCGACGTCACCCGCTGCATCCAGAAATGGTCGGTTCCTTCTTTGGCGGAACCGAGGTAGCGAACCTTCTTGAGTGGTGTGCGCATGCCCATGATCAGAGCCCCCCGCGCAGTGCGAATACGGCTACCCAAAGAGCCACGGTCAACACCGCCGAGCCGATCAGCGTGCCCCACGACAGCAGGTCAACGCTCTTGAGATCGAAGCCGCGGCCGAGGTCCCAGATCAGATGACGAACACCGCCAAGCAGATGATGGATCATTGCCCAGCTAAAGCCGAACAGCACCAGCAGGCCGAGCCACGAGCCCAGGATCGCGTTCGCCGTGGCCAGATGCTCCGCGCTCGTGGCGGCGGCCAGCAGCCACCACGCCACCAGCAGGGTGCCGAAATAGAGCGCGGCGCCCGTGATGCGATGGACGATCGACATCATCATATTGATGAGCGGCGAGTAAATCTGCAGATGCGGCGATATCGGGCGCTCGATCGGCGCTTTTTCCCGCGCTTTCGCCTCGGCCATCAGGCATGTCCTCATGGAATCTAGAATGCTTCGACGCAGGCCTTTTAGCGCGCGTTCGCCGATGCAGCAATTGGTCCGGGGAGCTTGGTCGCAATCTCTTGCGTACAGCGCGACCGCTAACGCGGCATGAGCAGCCAGGCGTCGAGATCGAGCACTACGCCCTCCTCGTAGTCACCAGCCGCCGACTTGAGCGGGAAGTCAGCCGCCGCCCGGTTCTTGACGCCGACCAGCCGCACCCGCAACGCCCCGACATCATCACGCCCCGGCAGCTCCGCCCGATCGAGAACTTCCGACCAGGCGTAGAGTGTGTCGCCAGCGAAAATCGGCGCGACGTGGCGACCGCCGTTGATCGCCGCGATATGAAAGGCGTTGCCCAAGCCATTGAATGATAACGCCCGCGCCAGTGAGATGACGACACCGCCATAGACCAGCCGGCGGCCGAAACGGCCCTTGCCCTCGGTGTGCTGGTTGAAGTGCACCTTGGCCGTATTCTGGTAGAGCCGCGTCGCCATCTGGTGCTCGGCTTCCTCCAGGGTCATGCCGTCGGCGTGGTCGATGCGCTCGCCAACGGCATAGTCTGCCCAGCGGAACGGCGACCCAGCCAGGGCCGTGTCCCATGCTCCCTGCGCCAGCGTCGGGACAGCCATGCTCAGAATGGATGGCTCCACGCGGTCCGGCAGGGTCGGCACCACGGCGGCGGGCGCGGGGGCGGACTTGTCCCGCTTGCGCACCATCACCCAGCGCACATACTCCAGCACCGGCACGCCGTCCTGGTTCACGCCGGTCGAGCGGACATAAACGACGCCGGTCTCGCGGTTGGAGTTCTCCTTGACGCCGATGACTTCTGACACCGCGCTCAGCGTATCGCCCGGATAGACCGGCGCCAGGAACCGGCAATCGGCATATCCGAGATTGGCCACCGCGTTCAGCGAGATGTCCGGCACCGTTTTGCCGAACACTGTATGGAACACCAGCAGATCGTCGATCGGCGCGCGCGGATAGCCAATCGCCCGCGCGAAGGCTTCGGACGATTGCACCGCGAAGCGCGCGCCATACAGGCTGGCATAGACCGCAACGTCGCCCTCGGTCAGCGTGCGCGGGGTGGCATGGACGATCGTCTGCCCGACTTCGAAGTCCTCGAAGAAGCTGCCGGAATTGGTCTTGCTGGACATCTGCTCAGTCACCTCGATCAGCCTGCGCGCACGCGCGCCCACTCCTCACTGCGTGGCAATGGCATCCGCGATAGCCACCGTGCGCCGTGCGGTTTCCTCGTGCAACAGCTCCACCATACGCCCATCGAGCGTGATTGCGCCCTTGCCCTGGTTCTCCGGAAGCTCGAACGCCGCGATGATCTTGCGCGCCCACGCCACGTCGTCCGCCGACGGCGAAAACACCTCGTTCGCACCAGCAATCTGATCGGGATGGATCAGCGTCTTGCCGTCCATGCCGAGCTGGCGCCCCTGGATGCATTCGCGCCGGAACCCCTCGCCATCCTTGAAGGCATTGAACACGCCATCCAGCACGTCGATGCCATGCGCCCGCGCCGCCGTGACAGCAGCCGACAGCCAGTAGATCGCCGCGGTGCGATTGCCGTCGAGTTCGGCGCGCGTCTCTTTCACCAGATCGTTGGTGCCCATGACGAAGCAGGACAGCCGCGTCGCCGGATCGCTGACCGATTCCGCAATCTCGCGCAGATTGAGGATCGCCAGCGGCGTCTCGATCATGGCCCACACGGCAATCCGTGAGGGCGCGTCCTTCAAGGCCGCACCGACTTCAGCAAGTTGCGCCGCCGTCGAGACTTTCGGTACCAGAATGGCATCCGGCCCGGCCTTGCCTGCCATCGCCAGATCCTTGGCGCCCCACGGCGTATCGAGACCGTTGATCCGCACCACCACTTCGCGCCGGCCGTAACCGCCGCCCGTCACCGCCGCCATGATCTGATCGCGCGCCATGTCCTTCTGCTGCGGCGACACCGCATCTTCGAGATCGAAGATGACGACATCGGCGGCCAGCGTCTTTGCCTTTTCCAGCGCCCGGGCATTCGAGCCGGGCATGTAGAGGGCGCTACGGCGGGGGCGGATGGACATGGCTCTCCTTTTATCTTGTCGGTCGTGGCGGACGACCGTAGTGCAGCGCGAAGGCAGACCAAAGAACTTTGGGGTGTGCGGGCATGTCGCTTGGCACGTTGCGCGCCGTCCGGCAGAGTGGCGCAACTTGATCAAGGGCTAGGGTCACATGGCAACAGAATCCAAAGACGTAGTTATCATCGGCGGCGGCATCATGGGATGCTCGACCGCGTACCATCTGGCGCAAGCCGGCGCGCTGAAAGGCCGGCGCGTTGTCGTCATCGAGAAGGACCCGAGCTACGCGGAATGCAGCACGGCCCGTTCGGCAGGCGGCGTGCGCCAGCAGTTTTCGACCCCTGAGAACATCGCGCTGTCGACCTACACCGTCGATATTCTGCGCAATCTCAAGGACCGTTTCGGACCCGAAGCCGACATCCCATTCCGCGAGCAGGGCTATCTTATTCTGGCCTCGGAAGAAGGCGCCGGGGTCCTGTCCGCCAACGTCGCGACACAACAAGCGAACGGCGCCGACATCGTGCTTTTGACGCCCGACCAACTCGGCGCCAAGTTCTCCTGGCTGAACACGGAAGGTCTTGCCTGCGGTGCCTTCGGCCAGTCCGGCGAGGGCTGGATCGATCCGATCTTGCTGCTGCAGTTGTTCCGCACGGCGGCGCGCGCCAGCGGCGTCGAGTTCCTGCATGACACCGTCACCGGCCTCGATCTCGACGGCAAGATCGTCACCGGCGTCCGCACCGCCAGCGGCAATCGCATCGCCTGCGGCGCTGTCGTCAACGCGGCCGGCCCCTCCGCCGGCAAGGTCGCGGCGATGGCCGGCATCCCGCTGCCAGTTGAGCCGCGCAAACGCTTCATCTTCGTGATTGATCGTCGCGATGCGCCCGAAGAGTTGCACAAGGCACCGCTGACGGTCGACACCACCGGTGTGTTCTTCCGCCCCGAAGGACGGCTGTTCATCACCGGCATTTCGCCGGAGGAAGAGAACGAGCCGCCGGCGGTCGACCTCGACGCCATTAACTATGACGAGTTCGACAACGACGTGTGGCCGCATCTCGCCAGCCGCGTTCCGCTGTTCGAGTCCATCAAGATGGTGCGGGCCTGGGCGGGCTATTACGACTACAACACGCTCGATCAGAACGGCATCATCGGCGTGCATCCGGAGATCGCTAACTTCTACTTCGCCAACGGCTTCTCTGGTCACGGCCTGCAGCAAGGCGGCGCTGCGGGTCGCGCGGTGAGCGAACTGATCATGGACGGCCGCTTCTCCAAGATCGACCTGACGCGCTTCGGCTATGAGCGGATTGCCGCCAACAAGCCGCTGATGGAACTGAACATCATCTAATCAGGTGCGCCGATGGCCCGTGTGCTCGTCCTATCGTCCCAGGTCGTTCGCGGACACATCGGGCTTTCCGCCACCATTCCGGCATTGCAGGCGCTCGGCCACGAGACGTGGCCGGTGCCGACCGTGCTTCTGTCCAACCATCCGGGCCACGCGCATGGCACCGGTCTGCGCATCGCTCCAGAAACCATCGATCAATTGTTCGCCGCACTCGAAGGCAACGGCTGGCTCGGCGAGATCGATGCGGTCATGACCGGCTATCTGCCAAGCGTCGATCACGTCCGTGTCGCCGGCTACATCGTCCGCCGGTTGATCGCCGAGCAGGCCCTAACCTCCCTGTGCGACCCAATTATCGGCGATGAGCCCAAAGGGCTCTATCTCGACCCGGATGCGGCTGCTGCGGTTCGCGACGAACTTGTGCCCCTGGCCGACATCCTGACGCCGAACCGTTTCGAACTCGGCTGGCTCAGCGGACAAACGCCTAGCGATCTCAATGCAATGCGTGACGTGGCGCGTGAGCTTTGCGATGGCAGCGTCGTCGTCACGTCGGCGGCGCGCGCAGGCGATATGCTGCAAACAGTGCTGGTCACGCCGGACACCGCCCAGCGCTGCGATGTGCCCTGGCGCGCGGATGTTCCACATGGAACGGGCGATTTCTTCGCCGGGCTTTTCCTCGGCCACCGGCTACGCGGCGCCTCTGACGTCGAAGCTATGGGCCGAGCGGCGGCTGGCGTCGACGTCGCCATAGCGGCCAGCGCAGGCAAGGACGAGCTATCTCTCGTGCCCCAGCAGGCGTGGGTCACTGCAGAACCCTTAGCCGCAACGCACATATGACAGGCGCAGCTAGGGGTTGACCTGAGCGGCTCGCCTCAGTCATTAGCAAGTAACTTTTCGACCTCCCGCAACAGAACTGGCCCGTAAACCATGTCCCATTTTCCGGAAGAATTGGCTGACCGGTTCCGGCGCTTCAAATACCGGCACTTCGCGCCGAACATCGATCATTTCGAAACGCTCGCCGCGCACGGCCAGCATCCCGACACGATGATCGTGAGTTGCTGCGACAGCCGCGTGGATCCCGAAACGATCTTCAGCGCCATGCCGGGCGAGCTGTTCGTGGTGCGCAACGTCGCCAACATCGTGCCGCCGTACGAGACCAGCGGCAGATTTCACGGCGTCAGCGCCGCGTTGGAATTCGCCGCACTGAACCTGCGGGTGAAGCATATCGTGGTGATCGGTCATTCCGGCTGTGGCGGTATCCGCGCCTGCCTGGAACACGATGCGGCGCGCCAATCCGAGGCTCAGTTCATCTCCAATTGGATGTCGATCCTCGATGACGCCCGGCAGGAGATTACCGCCAAAGCCGAGGCATCCGGCACGCTGATCGCCGAGATGCGGGCCGATCTCGAACGCGCCGGCATCAAGACGTCGATCGCCAACCTGCGCACGTTCCCGTGCATCCAGATTCTGGAAGGCAAGGGCCGCATCCAGTTGCACGGCGCCTATTTCGATATCGCCAAAGGGACGCTGTCGGTGCTGAACGAGGGCACCAACACGTTCGTGTCGGTCTAGCTGACCTGGATCGCCGGTTCGCGGGCGCTCAGGTCATGTACTGGCCGCCGTTGGCGTCGAGGCAGGCGCCGGTGATGAAGCCGGCGTCATCAGCCGCAAGGAAGGTCACGCAGCGCGCGATCTCCTCGGCGGTGCCCAACCGGCCGACAGGGATCAGCGGCAGGATCTTGGTGTCGAGCACCTCTTTCGGTACCGCCGCCACCATTTCCGTATTGATGTAGCCCGGCGCGATGACGTTGCAGGTGATGCCCTTGGCGGCACCTTCCAGCGCGACCGCCTTAGTAAAGCCGAGCAGACCGGCCTTGGCCGCCGCGTAGTTCGCCTGGCCTATCTGACCTTTGCGCCCGTTGATCGACGAAATCGAGATGATGCGGCCGAAGCCACGGGCCCGCATGCTGTCGACGACCAAGCGGGTCAGGTTGAACACCGAGTCCAGGTTGGTGCGGATGACCGCGTCCCAGTTGTCCTTGCTCATCCGGTGCAGCATGCCATCGCGG
>JAEZBZ010000265.1 GCA_023412745.1 Pseudomonadota bacterium
ATGTTCGACTGACCGGGATCGAAGCCGCAGCCCAGGATCGCCATGATCCCCTTGTCCTTGAAGCGGTCCAGATAGGCCCACTGCCAGGAGTACTCCAACTTCGCGACGTCGCGCGGCTCGTAGTTGGCCGTGTCCATGTAGTGCACGCCTGTCTTCAGGCATGCGTCCATGATCGGCAGATCCTGGTAGGGGAGCGCCATGTTGATGAGCAGGTCCGGCTTGACCTTGTTGATCAGCGCAATGGTGGCCTGGACATCGTCCGCGTCGACCTGTGAGATCTCGATCGGGGTCACGCAGCGCTTGGCCACGTTCTCGCAGCTCACCAGCCGCCTCGAAGCAAGATGGATCTTCTTGAACACGTCCCGGTTCATCGCGCACTTCTGCGCGGTTACGGATCCGGCTGCACCGGCGCCAATGATGAGAACACTGTCCAATTCGATCTCCCAGAGCTAGAGGTTCAACACCTCATTGTGACAAAGGATGACGACGCTTCGCTGACAAAATGCCCGCGTCGCGCGGATTTAGTGTAGCAGGGGCGGGAGTCAATCCCTTTGGGGGCCTTTGCGGGAAAATCGGTCCCGTGAGGTGGGGTAATTGTCGGCTTCACAGGGTGATTGGTCCTGCAACCTCCGTTGGGAATGGTTCAGGGGGCATGTTCGATAGTTATCTGAAACGCTGGGATCTGGTGGCCGACGGCGCGCCTTTTAGCACGCATAGCAGCAGACTGCTGCCGGTGCGCTGGCGCGGCTTGCCTTCGATGCTGAAGATCGCCATCGAGGCGGAAGAGAAGTTCGGCTCGGGCGTGATGGCGTGGTGGGACGGCGTCGGGGCGGCGTGCGTCTATGCGCGGGATGCAGATGCCGTTCTGCTGGAGCGCGCGGATGGTTCGCGCTCGCTGCTCGATATGGCGATGACCGGGGAGGATGACGAGGCCAGCCGCATCATGTGTCGGGTCGCGGCCAAGCTTCATGCGCCGCGCGACAGGCCGCTGCCGGACGCCATTCCGCTGGAGCGATGGTTCGAGGCGCTGGAGCCAGGGGCGGCGCGTCATGGCGGGGTCTTGGCGACCTGCGCCGAGGTCGCGCGCGGGCTGCTGCCGGCGCAACGCGAGATCGCCGTGCTGCACGGCGACATTCATCATCTGAACATTCTGGATTTCGGACAGCGCGGTTGGCTGGCCATCGACCCCAAGCGGTTGATCGGCGATCGCGGGTTCGACTTCGCCAACATCTTCTGCAACCCGGATCTGCCGAGCGCGGTGCAGCCGGAACGGTTCGACCGTCAGCTCGAAGTCGTCACGGAGGTCGCCGGCATCGAGCGCGAGCGGCTACTGCGCTGGATCATGGCCTATGCCGGATTGTCGGCGGTATGGTTCCTCGATGATGGCATGGCCGCGGATACGGACATCGCGGTTGCGCGGATGGCGGCGGCCGCGCTCGATCTGCCGGTCGACTAGTTTAACGAACCGCGTAGGTGGCAAGGAACATCGTCACGGCGCCGCCGACGACCTTGTCGACCTCGGCGCGCGACGGCGGTTCCGTCAGGATGCCGTAGAGGCGCGGTCGAAACACAGTCGCTTGCGCCAGTTCGAGAAACTGCGCGGCTGCCAGATAGCTATCATCCACGCGCAGTGCGCCAGCCTGTACATGATGCTCGATGTAGGTGGCCAGAGACATGCTTAGCCGGCGCGGACCGGCTTCGAAGAACTCCCGCGTCACGTCCGGCATGCGCTCGCCGACGCCGACGCCGATGACGATGCGATGGGCGGCGACGACGAAAGGTTGCGACAGACGCTCAAGCAGAGCGGCGCCAAACGTGTGCAAGGTTTCCGGAATGGGCGCCGTATGGTCGAGCAGCGCGATTATCTCGGTGATATTGCGATCGCGCCGTTCAGCGCAAACGGCGGCGAACAGGCGTTCCTTGTCTTCAAAATAGACGTACAGCGTTGCTTTGGAGACGCCGGCTTCCCGGGCCACGTCATTCATCGATGCGGCGTCGAAGCCGACCGTTTCAAACACGCGCCCGGCGCCGAGCAGGATCTGGCCACGTTTGTGCGGATCGGTGCCGGCTGGTGGGCGGCCGCCGCGCCGCGGCGTCTCCGCGCTGGCGTTTGCTGGGGGATCTGTGACCGACACTAATATCTTCCCGATCTGGCAAAGGGTGCGCAGAAACGCCGCATAGTGAACCGAACGGTTTAGTTTTGCATTGATGTTGGTAAACGAGCGATCTATGTCAATCGCGAACCGAACGGTTTAGTTTCATTTTATTCGTTGGATAGCGCACCCGCAATGTCTGGTGTTGTGATGAAAACGCGAGATTTGGACACTGCCGATCAGGCTCGTGACGGCGAGCGGAAGGTCAATGCCGCTGTTGTGGCCGACGTCAGGCCCCGCACGCAACGTCTTGCAGCACAGCCCAACGGGGAATACGGCAACCAGCCGGAAACCGGGTGCCAGGGTCAGGCATCGTCGCCGCCGGACGGTCGGGCTAAAGCCCCGCCGCGCGGTGGTCGCCTGAAGAAGGCCCTATTCGCGACCATCGGGGCCGCATTGATGGCCGTTGTGCAGCTGGTACGCCTACGATTACATCACCGTCGGGCGCTTCATGGTCTCGACAGATGACGCCTACGTGGGCGCCGACATGGCAATCATTTCGCCCAAGGTCGCGGCCAATGTCGCCGACGTGCCGATCATCGAGAACCAGCACGTCAAGGAAGGCGAAGTTCTCGTCCGCCTCGATAACGGCGACTATCGCCTCGCGGTCGATCAGGCCGATGCGCGCCTGGCCACGCAAAGGGCCGCCATCGCCACATTCGAAGCGCAGATCCGCGCCGCTGAGGCCACGGCCGCCCAGATGCGCGCGCAGCTCGAAGCCTCCAATGCCAATGTAATCAAGAGGCAGTCGGACTACGCCCGTACCAAGCCGCTGGCCGATCGTGGATATACGCCGCAATCCACCTTGGATGCGACCATCGCCGCGCGCGACTCCGCGATTGCGCAGGAAAAGGCCGGCGAGGCCGCCATTGAAACCGCCGAGGCCAATATCGCCTTGCTGAGGGCGCAGCGCGAGCAGGCGTTGAAGATCGCCAAGGAGCTTGAAGTTCAAGTCGAGAAGGCCAAGCGTGATCTGTCCTTCACTGTGATCCGCGCGCCGTTAAACGGTTATGTCGGCAACAGGAATGTGCAGGTCGGCGACTACGTGACGCCCGGCAAGCGGCTCGCGGCGGTGGTGCCGCTGGACAAGGTCTATGTCGACGCGAACCTGAAAGAGACGCAGCTCGGCGAGGTCGTGGTTGGTGAGAAAGCCATCGTCCGCGTCGATGCGCTGGGCGGTGCCGCCTTCGAGGGCACCGTCGAGAGCGTGTCGCCCGCGTCCGGCTCGCAGTTCTCGCTGCTCCCGCCGGAGAACGCGACCGGCAACTTCACCAAAATCGTGCAGCGCGTGCCCGTACGCATCGCGGTGTCGGTTGGTCAGGCCGAATGCAAGCTGCGTCCGGGTATGTCAGTGGTGGTCGAGATCGATACGCGGACCGCGCCGCAGCAACCGCCGTCACCGCACCAGACCATCAGCGAGGCCACACCGGCCCGCTAATCAGTCTTTCGACCACCAGGTACGCGCGCCATGGATCACGCCAGCGCCATCAACGGCCGTTTGCCCGCGTCCGACCCCAAGGTACTGGCCTGGGCTGGCGTCACCACGCGCCAGTTGTTCGGCTTCCTGGCGATGGTGTTCGGCATGTTTATGGCGATCCTGGACATCCAGATCGTCTCGGCATCGCTGCAGGAAATCCAGGCCGGCCTGTCGGCCAGCGCCGATGAAATTCCCTGGGTTCAGACGTCGTATCTGATTGCCGAAGTTGTGATGATCCCGCTGTCCGGATTCCTGGCGCGGGCGCTGTCGACGCGCGTGCTGTTTATGTCGGCTGCCATCGGTTTCACGTTCGCGAGCATCCTGTGCGCGACAGCCACGACGATCGACCAGATGATCGTCTACCGCGCGCTGCAGGGTTTCATCGGCGGTGGCATGATCCCGAGCGTGTTCGCGGTGGCGTTCTCGCTGTTTCCAGCATCGAAGCGCGCCATAGTCTCGCCGATGATCGGTCTCGTCGCGACACTGGCGCCGACCATCGGACCGACTATCGGCGGCTACCTAAGCGACGCGTTTTCTTGGCACTGGCTGTTCCTGGTCAACGTCGCACCGGGCATCGCGGTTGCGACGGCCGTCTACTTCCTGGTCGACTTCGACGAGTCGGGTCATTCCCTGCTGAAGCGCTTCGACATCGCTGGCCTGACGGCGATGGCGGTGTTTCTCGGCTCGCTCCAGTACGTTCTGGAAGATGGGCCGCGCTACAACTGGTTCGATGATGAAACCGTCGCGGTATTCTCAGTTGTCACCGTTGTCGGCGCGTTGGCGTTTTTCTGGCGCGTCTTAACCGCGGCGGAGCCCGTGATTGACTTAAGGGCCTTCCGAAATCGCAACTTCGCGTTCGGCTCGGCCTTCAGTTTCGTGATGGGTATCGGCCTTTACGGGCTGACCTTCCTGTACCCGCTCTATCTGGCGCAGGTGCGCGGCTACGATGCGCTGATGATCGGCGAGACCATGTTCGTCACCGGCGCCGCCATGTTCCTGACCGCGCCGTTCGCCGGCCGCCTGTCGCAGATCCTCGATCCGCGCGTCATGCTGCTGATCGGCTTCTCCGGCTTCGCGCTGGGCGCCTACCTCGCGTCCGGGGTCACCACGGAATGGGACTTCGAGCAATTGCTGCTGCCGCAGATCCTCCGCGGCTGCTCGCTGATGCTGTGCATGGTGCCGATTAACAACTTGTCACTGGGCACGCTGCCGCCGGAGGAATTGAAGAACGCGTCGGGCCTGTTCAACCTGATGCGGAACCTGGGGGGCGCAGTCGGTCTGGCGCTGATCAACACGGTGCTCAACAAGCGCCTCGACCTGCATCTTGCTCGCCCGCACGAGAACGTGTCCTGGGGTCGGCAGGTCGCCGAGGAACGTCTGGTGGGGATCACCGAGCAGTTGTCGTCTCAGATGCCGGACGCGGATCTGGCGGCGATCAAGCAGCTTGCGCGCATTGTGCGGATGCAGGCCAACGTGCTGTCGTTTGCGGACGTGTTCCTGCTGCTGGCGCTGCTGTTTGCCGGCATGGGCATCATGACCCTGCTGATGAGCAAACCAGCCAGTACGACGCCGCCACCGGAGGCGCACTGATACGTTGCGCCGGCGCACGCCACTATTTCAGCGGCACCTTGAGCTGGAAGCGGCTGCTGACGTTGGTCTGCTCGTCTGCCGCGATGCCCTGCACGTCGGTCGTCACGCTCAAGGTGTATTCGTTCGGCTTGGCGAAGCTTATGCCGGTACCGACCGACTGCAAGCCCTCGTTACTGAGATCCATCGTGCCAAGCGGGATTTCGCTTTTGTACTGAAGGAACGGCTCCATCGTCTGGCCGTCGTCGAGTTGGAACGGGCGGCTGATGCGCGGCATGAACGTCATCGTGCTCTGCTGCTGCGAGGCGCCGTCCGCGTCGACGCCGATACGCTCGATACCATGGGTCAGCGCGATGGTCGGCGCGAACTGCATCCGACCATACGCCCAGTTGCCGCGCAGCCGTGCCTGCACCAAGCTCTGGTGCGCGTCGAACGACTCGCCGGACAGCGAGCCCTGGCTGGTGCCCCACTGGGCGGTAGTGTCGAAGGTCATCCTGGAATTCAGTTTGAGCGCGAAATAGGTGGCGAGGGTCTGGTCCTTTTCGGACAGCGAAACGCCGCTGGCCGACGTGCTGCGCCGGTCGACCATGATGCCCAGCAGGCTGCGCGGGCTCAGCCGGTAGTCCGCGCCAACGCTGCCGCGCATGCCGTCCGGCGCGCCGTCATCGATGCTGTTCAGATCCATCGCGCTCCAGACCTGAAAGCGCTGGTTGACGCGTGGTGTCGCCAGCTTCGGCATCTGGAAGCCTTCCGGCGCCAGCGCCTTCGCGTCCTCGATCTTCTTCGCCGTCGTGAAGTTGGCGTAGGAGCCCCAGTGCACGGAACTGGTACGCAGCTTCCAGTCATTGTCGGTTGGCGACAGCGCGAACGGCACGCTCGACCAGTCCTGGCCGATCCAGGCGGTGCCGTTGAGCCGGCTGTCGGCGCGGCCATAGGCCGGATCGTTGGCGATCAGATCGTTCAGCCGCGATCCGCGATATTGCTCGACGCAGGTGACGGAAATGCCAGCTGTTGCGCTGGTACAGGCGTCAGCACGAGTCGATGCGAGCGATGCCGTGACGGCCACCGCGCCTGCGACGCACAAGGCAGCGCGACGCAACGCCATCGCAGCGCGCGGAGCAGCGCGTCCGAGATCGAGTTGAGCATGAATCATGATGTCCGCCAGTAAGACAGAACTTTGGTGAGTTTGCGACCGGCGGGGCAGGTTTGTGCGTTCACAAAGCCTTGACTACGAACGCTGTCGGATCGCGCCGAGAACCAGGGCACGTTGCGCTTTATCGCGCCACGTTGTCGGTGCGGTCAGCTGTAGTCTGTCGAGGGCGGCGGTTTCATCGGCCGTCAGCTCGCTGGCGCGGAGGCCCGTCCAGACCATTCGCGACAGGTCGGGCAAGCTCGCGTTCTTCAGACGCTGCAGCGGATCGATCAGCGCCTGTTCCACGTCGGTCATGTCCGAGCCGAGCGGGAACTGCGGCAACAGCCCGTCGCGCCGCGCCGGCGACAGGGCTTCCACAATGCGCTGGTGCGTATTGCCTGCCGCGCGGGCGGGCAGCGCCGCGTCGGAGGCCATCTTTTTGGCCTTCTTCATCGCGCTCAGCAGACCGTCCTGGAAGGCGGCATCGGTGACGCTCAGCATCGCGGCGATGGTTTCGCAGTCCGATTTGCCGCGAATGTCGGCGATGCCATATTCGGTCACGATGATGTCGCGCAGGGCACGCGGCACCGTGGTGTTGGCATGGCTGGCGACGATGTTGGATGTCGTGGTGCGGTTCTGGCGCCGCGTGCTGCGCACCGCGATGATGGAGCGGGCGCCATCCAGATCATGCGCCATGCTGATGAGATCATGCTGGCCGCCGAAGCCGCTGACCACGCGGCCATCCGGCAGCCCGTCCGAGGAGACCGCGCCGAGCACGGTAGCCGTCATGGCCGTATTAACGAAACGGGCGTCGACGCGCTCGGACCGCTTGCGCGCGA
The DNA here is from genome assembly GCA_023412745.1 of Pseudomonadota bacterium. Taxonomy (GTDB): domain Bacteria; phylum Pseudomonadota; class Alphaproteobacteria; order Rhizobiales; family Hyphomicrobiaceae; genus ZC4RG25. Next base: position 7,189 of record JAEZBZ010000265.1, read on the forward strand.
CGTCGCCGTTCAGCGTGTTGGTATAGGAAATGCCGGTCATACAGATCTCGGCCAGTTCTTCGGCCGGCATCTGGCGCATTTCGCGATAGAATGTCTGGTTGCCGATGAAGAAGCCTGCATGCAGAACGGTCCGCCCGCCGTTCGGATTGGGCACGGTGCGGCGCAGGATGCCGGCCTTCTTCAAGGCCAGATAGCCATCGACCAGCATCTCCGTGCAGCCGTAGAGGCCGGTGGTGAACGGCGTGAGTTCGGCATGGTCGGGAAGCGGCGTGCCGAGACGATGCAGCAGATCGCGGAAGGCGGCGTTGTCGGTGTGGCGCAGCACGAGCGCGTGGGCGAGCGCATCGGCGAAAGAGCCGATGCCGATCTGCAGCGTGCCGCCGTCCTTGATCATCGTGGCAGCATGCAGGCCCATGGCGTGGTCGGCCAGTGAGACGGGTTCCTTCGGCGGGCCGAACAGTTCATAGGGCGGCGCGCCGGAGTCCAGGACGACATCGAACTCCGCGCGCGCCACCTCGGCATCACCCGGCATATACGGCAGGTTGCCGTTGACCTCGGCTGCTACGACGATTGGCTGTCCGACACTGCGTTTCGCCTGGATATAAGGCATCAGGTCGAGGGTGACGTCCGTGTTGGAGCTGAGGCTCACGCACGGGCCGCCGGGTTCAGCCGCCGGCGCAACCAGCGTCGCCAGGACGTTGACGCCGACGCGTTCCAGATGCGGGCCGACATGCGCGTAGTTGAGGCTGACGTAGTTGCGCTGAACCGCGCCGCTCGACAGCCACGCGCCCGCCTGTAGGAAGAACTCGTTGATGGTGATGTTCGGCGGCACGCTGTCCTTGCGCAGCGCCTCCACATACAGCGGCTCGGGATAACTCGCGAACAGCCGGTCGAGCATCGGCTCGGCGAAGCGGCGTTGCAGATCGGAGCTGAACCGCGGCCGCGACAGCGTCAGTCCGGTGAAAATCGTCAGCCTGATGCGGCGGTCGTTTTCAGCAAGCCGGTACAGCGCGTTAAGCAGGTGGATCGGTTTGCCGATGCCGATCGGGACGGCGAGGCGGACATCGTGCCCGACCCTATCGATGATCACCTCGGCGCACCGCGCGGCATCCTGCAGGCTGAGCGTATCCACGGACGAGCATTTCCTCGAATATTTTGAGCTGTGCGGGGGATGCACGGAAAGGAGTTTAGAGCCTTCTTTCAGAGGTGGGTCCAGGCCTTGAGCGGCACAATCCCAAGAACCGATTTATCCGGGCTTCAGCCCCGCGACACCAAGGTTGAAGTGCTCATGCATCACAAGTTGGCTCAGGACCTGCTAACGGGTGGCCGCGCTGCCCTGTCGACAGGCTGCCGTCCGGGATGCGATATCCATGGCTGACAAGACCGAGAAGGAAGGATCGGCTAGGTGCCTGATTCGATTGAATTGATCGATCTGAGAGCGGACATCGCCGACCCTGCGGCGCGCCATGCCTTGTGCTGGGAGTTTTATGAGGCCGTTTATCGTCAGGCGTTTCCCAAGCCGGATCAGTCCGAAACGCCGGACGTATGGCTGCCGCTTCTCGACGACGACCAACCGCCGCCGGCGCCGATCCTGCATCTGGTGATCGCGCGGCGGGAGGCGGATCGCGCGGTGGTCGGTGGTATCGTCATCGAATACTTCCGTGCCAGCCATGCCGCGCTCGTCACCTACATCGCCATATCGCCGCAAAGCCGGCGCCAGGGGCTGGCCAAGCGCCTGGTCGATGACGCGATTGCGCGCGTCACCGCTGACAACGACGGAAAGCGCCCATTGGTGGTGGCCGAGATCGAGCGCCCCGAAGCGCAGACCACGGATGCCGACCGCCGCTTTGCCGAGGCTCGCCTCGGTATCATCGCGGCGCTGGGTGGCCGGCGCATCGACATCACCTACATCCAGCCGAGCCTGGGCACCGACAAAGCACCGCAGACCGATCTGATGCTGGTGACGTTGGGCCACGATGACCACGAGGCGCGCGATCTGCCCGCGTCCGACGTCAAAGCCTTTATTGATGAGTTCTTCGCCTCGCTTGAGCAAAGTCAAAGTGCCGAGCATGTGGCCGTTGTGAAGTCGCTGAAAAACGATCGCGTCGCAATCCGGGGGCTGGTGCCATGAACGGAACATCTGTTGCGTCCGAGGTGGATGGACGGTCGATCCTGGCCGGTGGCCAGGTCGCGTTGCGCTACAGCTTCATTCCGTCCGCGCACTGGTACGGTGAAGCGGGACCCTCGTCGCCTGCATCCTGGCTCGATCTCGTACACGACGAAATCGAGCGTTCTGCCGTTGCCTCGCAATACGTCGAACCGCTGGCCTCGTTCTACGTGGACGTGACCGTTCCGTTCACGCGTCGGCGGCGACTGCCGATCGCGGCCATGGTTGAGCCGATTATGGATTGGCGGCACCCGCCGCAACTCGTCGAAATCGACATCGACGCCATCGAGACGATCTGGGAAGGCCACGTTCACACGGTGCCCCCGGTCCGAATCATGGCGCAGTTCCGCGATGCCATCGCGTTCTTTGAAAGCGGGCATGTGGTGTATTCGCCGTCGTTCCTGCTCCAGGCTCCGGTGCAGCAGGCGGATGGACAGGTGGTGACCTCGAATGTGCTGAACCCGCTGCATGTGTCGGCGCTGACCAGTCTGGTCAGCTCGCCAAGCGCAGGCTACGGGCAGGATCATTCCGGCATCCGCTCCAAGATCAGCTTCCGTTATGTCGGCGCGGCGCAGGGCCAGGATCTCGCGACTTTCGTCAACAACCGGCTACGGACGCTAGCTGATCCGCAAAGCAGCGATAACGTGTTTGCCGATCTCATCCGTCCGGTACTGCTCAAGGCCGGGTGGAACGACCAGCAGCGCGATAAGGCTCGCAGCAGCGTCGCGGGCATGACGTGGTCGAACCTGAGATCGGCCAGCGTCGAGGTCGTCGGCGCCGAGCGCCACGACGATGTCATCGCCTGGTGCCGCGCGGCGGCTGCCGAACAGCTCCGCGTCGACGCGGGCGCGCAGTCGCTGGCGGCGCTGAGCCAGAATATTCTCGACGTCGAAAATCAGGACGAGCACGAGGTCATCGACAGCCTCTCGCAGGCGGTCATCGTCCACGGCGAGGCGCTGCTGATTCATCCGCAGTCGTGTGTTCGCTATTCGCACTATAGCCGCTCGTTCGCCGAGATGCGCGACGTCATCGGCGGCTGTCCGTACTTCATGCTGACCAACCTGGTGTTGGCCTATAACGAATATCTGCTCGATCGCAGCGCGCGGCTGATCGATCGCATCCAGCGCTCGGTACGGCATGCGGGCTGGACGGAAACACGCAAAGCCGGCAACGCGCAGCTCGCCCGAGACGATCTCAAGGCCCGGGTGCAGTTGTTCGAGCATCAGACACTGCACGTGCTGCCAAACATTTTCCGCTATCCCACCGAACGCACGATGTTCGATGAGATCGTCCGCCAGCGCGGCCTGGGACAGCGCACAGCCGGCATCGAGCGGTTCACGCACAATCTGTATGAGCTGCGCAAGGATGCCATCGATCTGGCAGAACGCGAGGGCTCGCGCCGCACCAATGCCTTGCTGATGGCTCTCGGCATTTTCCAGGTGTCCGGCTTGCTGCTGTCTGCCCTGGGACTGACCGAGTTTGGCGCGTATGGCGCACCTCGCTTCATCGTCTGGGGTGTTTTCTTCCTGTGCCTGCTGGTCGGCGTTGGCGTGGCGATCTACGCGTTCGCGCGCAAGTGACCGCGGGGCCCGGCATCTCGGGCCGCTGCATCGTGGCTCGTGCCGGACGTGAGCGCTAGTCGATCAGCTTGCCGTCGGCGTCGTGGAACGGGAACGGACCGGGCCAGTCGCCGAGCACGGCGACGTGCGACACCAGCCGCTGATCCTCCCAGCGATGCAGCATGTAGCCGGGCGGTTCGAGCCGGAAGGCGCTGGGCCCATTCGGCCTCAGATCGAGCGCCACCTGATGGGACGGGCTCGGACAGATCATCGCCGGGCGGCCGCCGACCAGCGTAAAGGTCGGACGGTGCTGATGGCCGCAGGTGATCGCCTGCACCTGAGCGTGCCGCTGCACGATGCGCGCGAACTCTTCGCGGCCCGTCAGTCCCTGCCGATCCATATGTGCGATGCCGGTAAGGAACGGCGGATGGTGCATCAGGATGAGGGTCGGCATGTCGGGCTTCTGGCGGAGCGTATCGTCGAGCCACGCCAGCCGCTCCGCGCAAAGTTCGCCACGACCTTCGCCCGGTACCAGCGTATCCAGGCCGATGATGCGCAAGCCGCCGCGTTCGACGGCATAGTGCAGAAAACCGCTGGCCGGCAGATAGCCCGCATCGGCGAACGCGGTACGCATGGCTCCGCGCGCGTCGTGGTTGCCCGGCACTGTCAGCACCGGCACACGCAGCGGCGACATGAACTCGCGAAACCGCGCGTACTCCTCCGGCAAGCCGAAATCGACGAGATCGCCGGTGTGCACGATGAGGTCCGGTTGCGGGTCGAGCTTGATCAGCTCCGCCACGCACTGCCGCAGCATGGTGGCGGTATCGACCTTGCGGTAGGCGAGCCGGCCCTCCGGGCGAATGTGGGTGTCGGTTATCTGCGCTATCAGCATCGTTGGCCAGCCGCTCCGTCTAAAGCGCCATCAGGCCGCGCGGATCGACGGTCAGGCCGACCGTTTCGCCGTGTTGGAAATCGCGCCGCGCGCCGGTTTCGACAACCAGCGGATTTTCGTCGCCTGCCTGCACGAACAGCCGGGTGCGGTCGCCGAGGAAGAAGCTTGCCGTGATCACGCCGGTCAGGTGCGGATTGGCGTCGGCCAGCGATACGTCCTCCGGCCGGAACAGCACTTCGGTAGCTGATGCTGGTGCGTCCAGCCAGGGGATGTTGCCTGCGGCGGTGATAAACGCACCGTCGCGCACATTGCCATTCAGGCGGTTCATGGTGCCGACGAAATCTGCGACGAAACGTGTTGCGGGCCGCAGGTAGATCTCGCGAGGCTTGCCGACCTGGGCGACGCGACCATGCTCCATCACCACAATGCGGTCGCCCAACGCCATGGCTTCCGCCTGATCGTGGGTGACGTAGATGGCGGTGATGCCGAGGCGGCGCAGAAGCTGGTCGATTTCGAGACGCAGGCTGTCGCGCAGCTTGGCATCGAGCGCCGTCAGCGGTTCGTCGAGCAGCAGCACGCGCGGTTCCACGGCGAGCGCGCGGGCCAGGGCGACGCGCTGGCGCTGGCCGCCTGACAACTGGTCGATGCTTCGGTCGGCGAGCGGCTCGATGCGCATCATTGCCAGCATTTCGGCGACGCGGGCGTTGATCTGGGCTTGCGAGCGGCGGCGGATTTTCAGGCCGTAGCCGATGTTGCCGGCGACGCTCATGTTCGGGAACAGCGCGTACGACTGGAACACCATGCCGACATTGCGCTTCTCGATGCTGAGCGGCGTGACGTCGGCATCGTCGAACAGCACCTTGCCGCCCGCATCCGGCATTTCCAGCCCGGCGATGATGCGCAGCGTCGTGGTCTTGCCGCA
>JAEZBZ010000276.1 GCA_023412745.1 Pseudomonadota bacterium
TCCGTCGGCAGTGGTTCGCCCGGCGCGACGAGGCTCGGCCGCAGCGCCAGGAAATCGGCGCGTGATAACAGACCCTGTAAGAGCTTATGCGCGCGGACTTCATTGGCGCCTTGGATCTGAGCCAGGCGTTCGGCGAGATCGGAGTGGGGAATCGCGATCTCGGCCGCGGCCGTATTGAGGTCGAGCTTCCGCTCCCAGGCGCGGGCCAGTCGGGCGAGCTGCGTCGCATCCTCGGTGGCTGGCGCCGGCAATTGCGGAGCGAGGCCGCGCACGGCCATATGCGCGAGCCAGTCGCCACGCATGCTCGGAACAGCCGTCCGAGTAATGGTCAGCGCCAGCTTGAAGATATCCGACGCCGGCAAGGCCCGGTCTGGAGACTGATTGGCCAATGCCTCCCAGTCGCTTGCATGCCACCCGATGTTCGCGAGCGAAAGCCGGAAGACACTGCCGGCGGTATCGACCTGCTCAAGTCGCGCAGGTTCGTTCGACTTCGACAGTGCGCCCACGAGACGCTGGAGCGCATCGCGCATCGCGGGCATGTCTTCGGCGGCCGCGCAGGGCAGCGTGAGGAAGCGCATGGAGGCGGCGACCTCGGGTTCGTGTCCGGACAGTGCCGCGGCGATCACGCTGTCGACCGGCAGACGCGACGTACAACTCGGCGCCGCGTCCGGCGGCAGCCCATCGATCCAATCACGCACCGCCTGGATGTCCTGATCCGACAGCACGGGGACGTCCGGCTGTCCGGTGGCAGGCGGCATCGCGCGGCGCAGCATCAACGTGTAGAGGGGGGAGGCGTCGGAAAAGCCGGGGCGCACCAGTGATGGATCGCGGGCGACGCGGCCGAGATCGAGAATGTCCAGCAGGGGACTGCGCGCCGGAACAGCCTCGGCCTCACCGCTCTGATGACAGCGCGCGCAATGAGTTTGCAGAACTTCAGCGGCGCGCAGAGCAATTGCTGAACGCTCGCTGGCAGAGGCCGCAACGGGCAGCGCGCTGCACGCGGATACGCAAGCAGCCAGCGCAAACCATCTCAAAAACGTACGCAAAGGGGATCCATCCATGACGCGGCGAACGGTGCCCCGGACGTCAGTCGACGTTGAGCTTGACCTTCTCGACGACCCGCACGCCGGCATCATCGAGCCAGCTCAGTTCCAGTTCGCCCGGTCCCGGCACCTTCATATAGAACGACATATACGGATTGGCGGAAATGCCCGGCTGCAGGTCAGCCTTGAAGACTTCCTTGCCGTTGAACGTGGCGGTGAAGGTGTTGATGATGTTGCGCGGGATCGGCTTGCCGTCCCGGTCCTTGCGCAGGCCCGTCTCCATGATGTGGTTGATCAGCGACTTCACCTCGATGACATCGCCGACCTTGACCGGATCGGGAACTCTGACGCGCGGCTTGGCAGCAGACATGGCTTGGTCCTTCTGATTGGTGTTGCCACTAGCCGCCGCAGCCGCCGATTGTGACCTTCACGTTGCGCTTGATCATCGCGAACTGGCCGTCGCTGAACTCGGCCACACTGACCACGTCTTGCGTCTGGGCCAGCCGCATCCGGCTCGACACCGCCGCCTTGCCGGAGGCTGGCGTAAAGTGGAACGTGCCGACCATCGGCTGCGGGTTGGCGGTCGAGAACACGTGCACCGACTTGACGTAGTCTTTCTCCGTCATCGGGCTATCGACGACGACGCTGAAGGGCACGGTGTTGCCATTCTCGGCGATCTCGGGAACGTCGAGGGTGATCTTGCCTTCCAGCGGCTTGGCATCTCCGATGATCTTCTTGACCGCAGCTTCCCATACCTCGGGGGCGGCAGGCGGTGGGGCGCTTTGCGCCAACGCAGCAGTATTGGACAGAGTAAATGCTGCGACTCCGGCCGCGCCGACCCCCTGCAACAGCGCTCGTCTGTTGATGAGTCCCGATCCGGTGTCGTGCATCTCAATGTCCTTTGTGGAGCTGTCGTTGTCCCAGCGTGAAGCGCCAATTCATGAGTGCCTGGGATATGTTGAAAACCTTACAGCATTATATGCTGGCCGTCATTGTCGCCTAATGTCACTCTTTATTGAGTAGAGGACCTGTGGCTTTCCTTTCGGCGGACGATCTTCAGACCTAATCCTGTCATATTAGCATATGATGATGTTCGGTGCCATTTCAGTCGCGAGCGTTCCAGATATGAGCTGAGCGCATGCTATGACAGGTTGGCTTCAAAAAATCCGGATGCTGTCGAATTTCGGCTCCATCGCGTTGGCGATTGCCGCAACCTTGCTTGCCATCGGCCTCGCGCGTGAAGGTGGCGTTGCAAGCGCAAGCGAGCAGAATGATGCGCTGCGCAATGGCGTTCACCTGCTGATGATCGAAGATCCTGGATGTCCCTACTGCGCGCGGTGGCACCGCGAAGTTGGTACAGCCTACGCGGCCAGCGCCGAGGGAAAATTTGCGCCTTTGGTCCGCCGACATCGCAATGCTGCCGATATTATCAATTTTAGGAATATCGTTTTCTCGCCAACTTTCATCATCGTGCGGGATGGGGTGGAGATTGACCGGATCGTCGGCTACCCTGGCCCGGACTTCTTCTGGGGTCTGCTGGGTCGAATTCTGGAGCGCGCGGGGTACAAGCCTGGTGGCCGAGCATCTGAGGAAGCACCATCACTGAAGTAGGCTGGAAAGCTTTGACAACAGCATCGAGGGATTAGAGATGACGAAAATTACGCGCCGCGATTTCGCCAAGCTGGCGGGTGTGGCTGGTATGGCCGGCGTCGGCACATCGGCATTTGGCCGGTTTGCAATCGCGCAGGGCGCTGCAAAAATCGTGGTGGTCGGTGGCGGGGCCGGCGGTGCCACTGTCGCGCACTTCCTGAAGAAGGGTGATCGGAAGCTCGACGTGACGCTGATCGAGGCCAACGCCCGCTATAGCTCGTCGTTCTTCTCCAACCTGTACCTCGGTGGCTTCCGGTCTTTCGACTCGCTGAACCACGACTATGCGGCGCTGACCAAACTCGGCGTCAAAGTCGTTCGCGACTACGCCTCCGATGTCGACACCTCGGCGAAATCGGTGACGACGCGCGGCGGCCGCAAGTTCAGCTACGACAAGCTGGTTCTCTCACCGGGCATCGACATCAAGTACGACTCGATCGCCGGCTATTCGCGCGAAGCGGCGCAGATCATGCCGCACGCCTACAACACCGACGGCGCCCAGAAGGCGCTGCTGAAGAAGCAGATCGACTCCATGAAGGACGGCGGCACGGTCATCATGGCGATGCCCAACAATCCCTATCGCTGCCCGCCCGGCCCGTATGAGCGCATGTGCATGATCGCGCACATCCTTAAGACGAAAAAGCCGAAGTCCAAGCTGATCGTGCTCGATCCGAAGAAGGCTTTCTCGAAGCAGCCGGTCTTCATGGAAGCGGTGAACCGCTACTATAAGGACATCATCGAGCTCAACCTGACCAATGAGATCGACAGCTTCGCGGTTACTCGCGTTGACCCGAAGACGCGCGAAGTCGAGATCAAGGACGGCAAGAAGTGGACCGGCGATGTGGTCAACGTCATTCCGCAGCAGCGGGCTGGCGAGATCGCGATCAAGGCCGGCTGCGCTGAAGGCGACTGGTGCCCCATCAATCCGGACAGCTTCGCTTCGGCGAAGGTGAAGGACGTCTATGTTCTCGGCGACGCCACGATCGCGACTGAAATGCCGAAGTCGGCGTTCTCGGCCAACAGCCAGGCCAAGGTCGTTGTGGCCGACATCCTGAGCGCGGTGTCGCAGAAGGAAAAGTTCCCGGCCCGCTTCCGCAACACCTGCTGGTCACTGGTTGCGCCGGACGATTGCATCAAGGTCGGCGCCAACTATCAGCCAGCGGAAGGTAAGCTAGCGTCGTCCGGCGGTTTCGTATCGAAGCCTGGTGAGGATGCCGAGGTGCGTAAGCAGAACTACGCTGAGAGCGTTGGTTGGTACGACAGCATCATCACCGAGATGTTTGCCAAGGCGCCGTCAGCTCCGGCTGCCAAGAAGAAGAAGGGCTGAGTCCGGCCCTGGCTTCGGCCTGATGTCCATTGGTGGATGGCAGGCTGAGGCAGGCGATCGGTTGAGCTTCGCGGCCAGGACGATACGTCACCCTGGCCGCTTTGCATTGGGCCGGAGTTCGCTGGAGTTATGCGCAACTCGCTGAGGGCGCGAGTTGCGATTGGTCAGGGAGCCAGAGCGCTCTGGCGGCGGTTCAATTCAGCGCTTGCGGTCCTTCGCGGTCGCTTTGGCTGGCTTGGGCGCCAGCGAGCTGAAATAGACCGACAGGGCCTCGATCTGTTCGGCGTCCAGCGATTGCGCCACCGATGACATCGCCGGATTGTTGCGCGTGCCGGATTTATAGAAACCGAGCGTTTCGGTGAAGTAGTCCTTTTCCAGGCCGACAATGGACGGAATGCCGTTGTCGACGCCATCGACGCGATGGCAGGCCGTGCACTCCTGCGACAGATGCTGGCCGTAAGCCATCAAGCGATCCGAGGCGGTTGCGGAGCCAGTGGCTGTTGCGCTCATTGCCAGTCCCATTGCCACCACGCGGCCCTTCATCAAGCATTCCTCGTATCGTGTGTGTTGTTATTGCAAGTCTTGGGCTTTCCCTCCGATAGGGCAGCCCTCATGGCTTCTGCATCTTGCCGGCGCAGTAGTGGTTATAAAGCGTCGCAACGATGTCCTTGGCCACGGTGTCGGCGAGCGAGTAGTAGGCGAAATGTCCGCGCCGCTCGACTTCGACTAGCCCGTGCAGCCGAAGATGAGTCAGGTGCTGCGAGGTCAGGCTTTGCCGCGCGCCGATGGCCTCCGAGATCTCGCTGACGGTTTTCTTGCTCTCCATCAGCAGGCACAGGATCATCAATCGGTACGGGCTGCCGATCGAGCGCAGCAACTTGGCGGCTTCGGAAGCAGCCTGCTGCATGCCCGCCAGCATTTCGCTTTTTGAAGCCGTATCAGCAACCGCAGTGCTAGAGTCCTGCGCCATCTGGGTCATCCTGAGCCCGAATACCGTATGATCAGAATATGTATGTGCTTGAATGTTGGCAACGCGGCGGCTGACGGCAGCTTTTCCGCATAAAGCACCATGTTGGCGGCCCCCACGCCTCGCAAGCCCGAACTGGACTATCTATATTGCCCTCAACGAGCAGCGCACGCGGTTGCGTATGCTCGGTTAAGTCTTGGGGCGGCGATGATAACGGATTGTGTCTTGATCCGAGCAATCGCCTGAATTTTCAACTTGACGTTAAGGTCAAGCGGTTAACCATGCGCATCACCGTCGGCGACGGCCAGAACAGCGACATGGCAGGGAGGCGAAGTCCATGTCCGGGTTGATCTTCATTTTGATCTGCGTTGCGCTTGTCTTTTTCCTGGCCATGCGCCGGGCGTCACTGGCGCTGTGGGCCGCCGCGCTGGCCGCGGTGACATTCATCCTGCAATCGGGAATATTCAGCGGTACGCCCAGCGGCTTCGGGTTCTGGAGCCTGGTCGGCTGGCTGCCGGCTCTCGCCCTGGCCGCGCTGTCGATCCCTGCGGTAAAGCGCAGGGTAGTCGTGGAGCCAGCCTTCCGCATGGTTCGCGGCGTGCTGCCCAAGGTCTCCGATACCGAGCAGGAGGCGCTGGATGCCGGCACCACCGGATTTGATGCCGAGATCTTCTCCGGACGTCCCGACTGGACCAAGCTCGCCAGTATTCCGCCGATCACGCTGACCGAGGAAGAGCAGGCGTTCCTTGACGGTCCGACCGAAAACCTGTGCCGGATGATCGACGACTGGAAGATCCGGCATACCGATCGCGACATCCCCGAAGACATCTGGAATTTCGTCCGCCGCAACGGCTTCCTCGGCATGCTCATCTCGAAGAAGCATGGCGGCCTCGGCTTCTCGGCCCAGGCGCAGTCGCTGATCCTCGGCAAGATCTCGTCGCGCTCGCCGGATGTCTCCACCATCGTCATGGTACCCAACTCGCTGGGTCCAGGCGAGCTGATCGAGAAGTACGGCACCGCCGCGCAGAAAGAGCACTACCTGCCGCGGTTGGCGCGCGGCGATGAGATTCCGTGCTTTGCGCTGACCGGCCCCACTTCCGGCTCCGACGCCGCCACCATGCGCGACATTGGCATGGTGGTGCGCGGCACGCATGATGGCAAGGAAACGCTTGGCATCCGCCTGTCGTGGGACAAGCGTTACATCACGCTCGGGCCCAAGGCGACGCTGCTTGGCCTGGCTTTCCGCCTGTTCGATCCCGACAACCTGCTCGGCAAGGGCGAGGACGTCGGCATCACGCTGGCGATCATTCCGGCCGACCACCCCGGCGTGAACATTGGCCGCCGCCATCTGCCTGGCGGCATGGCGTTCCCGAACGGTCCGAACTGGGGCCGTGACGTTTTCATCCCGCTCGACTGGGTGATCGGCGGCGCGGACAAAGCGGGCCATGGCTGGCGTATGCTGATGGAGTGCCTGTCGGCTGGCCGCTCGATCTCGTTGCCGTCGTCGGCCACCGCGGGAACCAAGGCGCTGCTACGCTTTTCGACCGCCTACGGACGGGTGCGCCGCCAGTTCGGCCTGCCGGTCGGGCGCATGGAGGGGCTGGAAGAACCGCTGGCGCGTATGGTTGAGGCCGCCTACGTCAACGAAGCGGCGCGAGCTGCCACGGCCGCCATGGTCAGCCGCGGCGAGAAGCCTGCGGTAATCTCGGCACTGATGAAGTACCAGACCACCGAACGCATGCGCCGTACCGTCAATGACGCCATGGATCTGCATGGTGGCCGCGGCATCTGCGATGGACCGACAAATTACCTGCAGTCTGCCTATCAGACCGTGCCGATCGGCATCACGGTGGAAGGCGCAAATATTCTCACCCGTACGCTGATTACATTCGCGCAGGGTGCGTTGCGGTCTCACCCGTATCTCTATCGCGAGATTCAAGCGGTGCAGAACCCCGATGCGCGGGCTGGGCTCGTCGCCTTCGAGGATGCGTTCCTCAACCACATCTCGTTCAGCGTCGCCAACGTGTTCGGCGCGCTGTTCCATAATCTCACCGGCGGCATGCTGGCCGATGCGCCTGACAAAGTCGGCCGTATGAGCGAATGGTATCGGCAGATCTGGCGCGGCGCGCATAACTTTGCGCTGGTTGCCGACCTGACCGTGGCGCTGCTCGGCGGCAGCCTGAAGGTGAAGCAGAAGATCACTGGACGGCTGGCGGATGCATTGGCCGAGCTGTACTTGCTGGCCTGCGTGCTGAAGCGCTTCGATGACGACGGCCGCCCGGAAGACGATCGCGTCATCGTCGAGATGGCGGCGCGCAACGGACTATATCGCTTCTATGATGCGCTCAGCGGCGCCATCGACAACTTCCCGGTTGCCTGGGGAGGCGTGCTGATGCGTGTGCTGGTGTTCCCGCTGGGTCATCACTTCCGCCCGGCGCCGGACCGTCTCGGCCACGAAGCCGTGCGGCTGGTGCTGCAGCCGGGCGAGGTGCGCGACCGTCTCACGCGGCACATCTACCTGACCCGCGATCCGCGCGATCCGACCGGTTTGCTCGAGGTCGCGATGGAAAAGGTGATCGCGGCGGAAGAGGCGGAGAAGAAGCTCGAACGGGCGATCCGGGCGGGCAAGGTCAGGCGCTATCACGGTATCGACTGGATCGGCGATGCGGCGCGCCAGGGCATCATCAGCGAGTCCGAGGCGACGCAGTTGCGCGAGGTCGAAAACCTCACCGATCGTGTCATTGCCGTTGATCATTTCGACCCGGCGGAGGTCAGACCGCACTACATCAGCGTCGGCCACAATTCCCGGGGTGAGAACAGGGCTGCGGCCGAGTAGGCGGGCAAGGAGGTTCAGCGTGGTCGATACGACGCAAGTCACGGACATGACACAACTGAAGGACTGGCGCTTTTCCGTCGACCGGGAAGGCATCGCCTGGGCCATCTTCGACCGGGAAGGCGAGAGCGCCAATGCGCTCGGCCGGCGGCCGCTTGAGGAGTTAGGCGCCATCGTCCAACACGTCGAGGGGCTGGCGGGGTCGGGGCAAGTCTCCGGCCTTGTCATGATGTCCGGCAAGGAGAAGAGCTTCATCGTCGGCGCTGACATCCGCGAATTCGATCAGCTCGACACCGAGACCAAGGTCATCGAGGCGATCCGGCCGGTCAACATGATGCTCGACCGCATCGAGCGCCTGCCGGTGCCGGTGGTGTGCGCCATCCACGGCGCCTGCGTGGGCGGCGGCCTGGAACTGGCCCTTGCCTGCCACTACCGCATCGCCACGCGCGATGACGCCACCCGCGTCGGCTTCCCTGAAGTCAAGCTTGGCCTGTTCCCCGGCTTCAACGGCACGGCGCGTTCGATCCGCCTGGCCGGCGCGCTGTCGGCGATGCAGAACATGCTCACCGGCTCGATGCTGCGCGCGCCCGTTGCCCGGGCGCTCGGCTATATCGACGAACTGGTGCCGAGCCGTCTGAACCTGCGCTGGGCCGCGCGCAAGGCGGTGCTCCAAAAGCGCAAATCGAAACCGGCCGGATGGCTGAAAGCGATGCTGGCGCAGTGGCCGGCGCGCGGCCTGCTCGCCAACAAGATGCGCACCGAGACGCGTAAGAAGGTGCGCGAGGATCATTATCCCTCGCCGTTCCGTCTGATCGACCTGTTCGAGACCCACGGCGGCAATCTGGAAGCGCTGAAGCAGGCGGAAACGCGTGCCTTCGCGCCGCTGATGATCAGCGATACCTCGCGTAATCTGCGTCGCGCGTTCCGCCTGTTGGAGCTTCTGAAGGCGCAGGCACCGAAGGGCCTCGATTGGAAGCCGCTGCGCGTTCACGTGATCGGTGCCGGCACCATGGGCGCCGACATCGCCGGCTGGTGCGTCGCCTCCGGCATGGAGGTGTCGCTGCAGGATATCTCGGCCGAGCAGATCAAGCGCGGCATCGACGCTCAGGGTAAGCTGTTCGCGCGCAAGTTCAAGACCAAGGCGCAGCGCGATGCAGCCAAGGCGCGCCTGATCGCCGATCCGCAGGGCAAGAACATCGGCCGCGTCGACGTGGTCATCGAGGCTATCGTCGAGAAGCTTGAGGTCAAGCAGGAGCTTTTCAAGTCCATCGAGGGCAAGCTGAAGCCCGGAGCTGTGCTGGCGACCAATACCTCCTCGATCATGATTGAGGAGATCGCGCGTGCGCTTGCCGATCCGGGCCGCCTGATCGGCATCCATTTCTTCAATCCGGTCGCAAAGATGCCGCTGGTGGAAGTGGTGCGCGGCGCCGGCACCCGCGACAGTGAGATAGAGAAGGGCGCGAAGTTCGTCACCGCGATCGACAAGTTTCCGCTGGTGGTGAAGAGTGTGCCGGGGTTCCTGGTCAATCGCGTGCTGGCGCCCTACCTGATGGGCGCGATGCAGCGGCTCCAGGCCGGTGAGGAAAAGGAGCGCATCGACGAGGCGGCGCGCGCGTTCGGCATGCCGATGGGTCCGATAGAACTCGCCGATACCGTCGGCCTCGACATCTGCGCCCACGTTGGCAAGATCCTCGGCTTGGCGAGCGACAACTCCGAACTCGACCGCATGGTGGCGCAGGGCAAGCTCGGCAAAAAGACCGGCGAGGGTTTCTACGTTTGGAAGGACGGCAAGCCGCAGAAGGCCGTCAAAACCTACGACAAGGCGGGGCTTGAACGTCTCGGCCGTGAACTGATCGAGCCGCTGATCGCGGAATGCGAACGCTGCCTCGACGAAGGCGTCGTCGCGAATGCCGATCTGGTCGATGCCGGCGTGATTTTCGGCACCGGCTTCGCACCGTTCCGTGGCGGTCCGCTGCATTATCGCGCCAGTACGCAAGGCGGCGTGGTGGGCGAACCGCGCGCGGCCGCCGAATAGATCTGGTCTCTCTCCGGCAGCGGGGGGAAGCTTATGGACTTGGCCTGCTCGCCGTGCGAGCGGGATCTGACAGGAGCAAAGTGATGGCTCAATCTCTTCGCCGTGTTGCTGTGCTGGGCGGTGTGCGCATCCCGTTCTGCCGGTCAAATACGCTGTACGCCGATCTGTCCAACCTCGAAATGATGACCGCCGTGCTCAATGGCATGGTCGACAAGTATCATCTCGAAGGCGAGCACATCGACGAAGTGATAGGCGGTGCGGTGGTCAGCCACTCGAAGGATTGGAACATCGCGCGCGAAGCCGTGCTCGGCACCAAGCTGGCGCCCTCCACGCCTGGCATCACCATGGTGCAGGCGTGCGGCACCAGCCTGCAGGCGGCCATGAGCATCGCGGGCAATATCGCGTCGGGGCAGATCGAATGCGGTATTGCGATGGGTTCGGACACCACGTCCGACGCGCCGATCGTGTTTTCCAAGCGTTTCGCCAATCGGCTGACGCAGATGACCCAGAAGAAGTCGATGTGGGACAAGATCAAGGTGTTCAAGGGCCTGTCGCCCGCCGAACTGGCGCCGCAGCCGCCATCCGTCGGCGAGCCGCGCACAGGGCTCAACATGGGCCAGCACACCGAGCTGATGGCGCAGGACTACAACATCCCGCGCAGCGAGCAGGACCAGTTCGCCTACGAAAGCCACAAGAAGGCCGCCGAGGCCTATGCGTCGGGCTATCAGGATGATCTGATCATCCCGTGCGCCGGCGTGTTCCGCGACAACAACCTTCGCGAGGACATCGACCTTGAAAAGCTGGCGACGCTGAAGCCCGCGTTCGACAAAACGGGCCGCGGCACGCTGACGGCGGCCAACTCGACGCCGCTGACCGATGGCGCGGCCGGGGTGCTGCTGGCATCGGAGGAGTGGGCGGCAAAGCACGGATTGCCGGTGCTGGCCTACCTGACCTTCTACCAGACGGCGGCCAATAACTTCGTCGGCGGTGACGGTCTGCTGATGGCCCCGACGATCGCCGTCTCGCAGATGCTGGATCGCGCGGGGCTAAAGCTGCAGGATTTCGATTTCTACGAGATCCACGAGGCGTTCGCCGCGCAGGTTCTGGCGACGCTGAAGGCATGGGAGGATCCCGAGTATTGTCGCAAGGTGCTGGGCAAGGATCACCCGCTCGGCGCCATCGACCGCGCGAAACTCAACGTCAAGGGCTCGTCGCTGGCCTACGGGCATCCGTTCGCCGCAACCGGCGCCCGGATCGTCGCCAACCTCGCCAAGATACTGCATGAGAACGGCGGACGTGGCTTGATTTCCGTTTGCACAGCCGGGGGCATGGGTGTTGCAGCTATCATGGAGAGCCCACGCGCGGCTAATATGCAAATCGCTGCCTAATACCAACACCGGCGGGGGATTGCATGAGCAAGAGCGAACGTCAGCTTGCGGCTGCGCGCCAGTTGATCGGCATGGTGGCCGATCAGCTTGATCTGGACGCCTCCGTGCGGCTGTGGGACGGCTCGCGCGTGCCGCTGGGGCGCGATGTCAAAGGGCCGTTCGAGATTTCGATCGCGGGACCGGGTGTTATCGGGGCGCTGCTGCGCCGGCCGTCGCTCGACAACATCATCCGCCACTACATCGATGGCCTGATCGATTTCCGCGGCGGCACGCTGATCGACTTCGGCCTGCAACTGGAACGCGGCCGCCGCTCGGCCAAGCTGAAGGGGCTGAGCAAACTCACGCTGCTGCGGTCGCTGTCGTCGTTCCTGCTGGAGCCTGCGACCAAGCCGCAGGACGCGCACGGTTTCGATGGCGAGATCACCGGCCGGTCACAGAAGAAGCGCGACAACAAAGCGTTCGTGCAGTTCCACTACGACCTGTCGAACGACTTCTACGCGCTCTTCCTCGATCCTGAGATGGTCTACTCCTGCGCCTATTACACGGATTGGCAAAACGATCTCGCCACCGCGCAGTACGACAAGCTGGAGATGATCTGCCGGAAGTTGCGGCTGAAGCCCGGCGATCGGTTTCTCGACATCGGCTGCGGCTGGGGCGGGTTGGTCTGCCACGCGGCCCGGCATCATGGCGTGATGGCGCACGGCATTACGCTGTCGCAAGAACAACTCGATTTCGCGCGCGAGAAGGTGGCGCGACTCGGTCTTGGCGACAAGATCACTCTCGAACTGAAGGACTATGCATCGGTCGAGGGCAAGTTCGACAAGATCGCCTCGATCGGTATGTACGAGCATATTGGCCTCGCCAACATTCCGAAGTACATGGGCAAGGTGCGTTCGCTGCTGACCGAGGACGGGCTGTTCCTCAATCACGCGATTTCGCGCCGCGCGCCGAAGCAATCCTGGCGGGGCCGGCGCATGCGTCCCGAGCAACGCGCGATTGCAAAATACATCTTCCCCGGCGGCGAACTGGACGACATCGGACATTCGGCCGTGGCAATGGAGCGCGCCGGTTTCGAGGTCAACGACATCGAAGCCTGGCGGCTGCACTATGCGCGCACCTGCCGGCTGTGGTGCGAGCGCCTGACCGCCGAACGCGAGAAGGCGATCGCCTACGTTGGCGAGGAGAAGTATCGTATCTGGGTGGTGTATCTCGCCGGCGTCTCGCTGGCGTTCACGCGCGGTACGCTGCGTATCTATCAGACGCTGGCCAGCCGCAATGCCAAGGGCCCGTCGCCTCTGCCGCCGACGCGCGCCGATCTGTATCGCTAAGTCGCGGGAAAACCTCTGCTTTGCCCAACTGACGCTCAATTTCTGGTTGATTGTTGCGCATGGAACCAACCAGCAGCGGCGGCGTTGGTGGGTAGTTTTTGGGTAAAGAGGGCAAACTACTGATGACGTTGACGACTTTGGCTCGCGACCGCGAACAGAGTGCTCTCCGCGATCACTCATGCAGCACATTTGACCTCAACACAGCCTCACCGGATCTTCTGGCGGGTGTATCGGATGTCGGCCCGGCACGCGTTCAGGCCCTGGTTCAGCGTCGGCCGTTTCGCAATTGGGAAGACGTGGAGCGCGTTCCGGGGATCAGCGAGAGCATCATCGAGCGTTTGAAGCGCGGTGGTCTCTGCCTGGAGTAGGCGTTTCTTAAATTGAGCTACAGCAGTTGCGCCGTGGCGATTTCAGCACTGAATTCGCTGCGGCGCAGCACGGCTATTTGTCGACAGCGGTGATGACGTCAGTCATGGTGATGCAGGGATAGTAGATCCCTTGTCGCTCCAGCCTGAATCATCCGGTGACCCAGCAGCCTTCCACGATGCGCGCGCTTTTTGCCGTGCCCGACTACCGACTCCTGTGGTTCAACGGCGCCGCGGTTGGCATGGCGCGTTGGCTTGAATTCCTTGCGCTCGGCGTGTTCGCCTACGAGGTAACCGGATCGCCGCAACTCGTGGCACTGGTCGCGATCGTGCGCATGGTGCCGTACATGCTGCTCGGCTTTCTGGTCGGCGCGTTGGCGGACTATCTCGATCGCCGCCGCATGCTGATGATCGCCTACTTCCTGGCCTTCCTGGCGACGGCCGTGATGGCTCTGATCGCCGCGGCCGGGTTGGCTGGCTATGGTATAGTCCTGACCAGCGCCATCATCAGTGGGTTGCTGTGGACCACTGATATGCCGCTCAGACGGCAGTTGATGATGGAAGCCGCCGGGCCGCAATACATCACCGCCGCCAGCAGCTTCGACAGCTCGACCATGTTCACGATGCGCGCGCTGGGGCCGCTGCTCGGGGGACTGGTGTATCAATGGCTGGGCATCACCGGCATCTTTGGTTTGAGCACGATCGTTTATTTGATCTGCTTCGTGCTGTCGGCCAGCCTTGAATTGCCCAACAGCGCGCCGCGGCCATCCACTGCCGGCACGCGGCCGTCGCCGTTTGCAATCCTCATTCCGCCGCCTGAATTGCTGCGCAGTCGACCGCTGCTGATCGTGCTCGGCATCACGGTGGTGTTCAATATCTGGTGTTTCCCAGTCATCAGCATGGTGCCGGTGATCGGTGAGCGGGAGTTTGCCCTGTCCCCGGTCGGCATCGGAGCGCTGTCATCGTGCGAAGGCATCGGCGGCACCATCGGCGCGATTGTGATAGGTATGCTGGCGGGGCAGCGGTCGCTGTTCCGCCTTTACTATTTCGGCACGCTCAGTTTCGTCGCGCTGCTGCTGCTCATGTCGGCTTGGCTGACGCTCAGCGTGGCGGCGTTCTGCCTGTTCATGATCGGCGTCGCGTCTGCTGGCTTCGCGGCGAGCCAGTATGCCCTGGTCTACACTATGGCGCCGCCGGAGATGCGCGGTCGCGCCACCGGATTCCTGGCCGTCTTCATCGGCACCTCGACCATCGGTTTTTATAATACGGGCTGGCTTTTCGACCGCTTTGAAACCGTCGATGCGCTGCGCATCATGGCGATCCAGGGTATCGTGCCGCTGCTCATTCTCGGCGCGTTGTGGCTGAGAACGAAGCGCTGATCCGCGCTATGCTTGGCAGGCTATTTGCCAACGCCGCCGCCGTAGCCCGGCGGTCCGGGTGCGAAGCCGGTTGCTTCCGGCTCTTGCGGCACCAGCCGTAGCACCTCGCCGTTCTCATGATCGGTGATGAGCCAGATCGCGCCATCCTTATCCACCTGCACGTCGCGGATGCGGCGTTCGAGCGGAATGATTTCCTCGGCAGTCACCTTGCCATCCTCGATGCGGGTGCGAACCAGCCCGTGCGCGGTCAGGCTCCCATGCAGCAGATTACCCGCCCACATGGGAAACCGGCTGCCGTCATAGACCGCCAGGCCGGAGGGGGTGATCGGGCGCTGCCAGATATGAACCGGCGGCTGCATGCCTTCGACATAGGCGCCATTGCCGATCGGTGCCCCGGATTCATCGACGCCGCCGGTCTGGATCGGCCAGCCATAGTTCAGGCCGGGTTTGATCTGGTTGATCTCATCGCCACCTTTCGGGCCATGATCGCTGACCCACAGCGCGCCGGTGCGCGGTTCGATCGCCATGCCTTGGACGTTGCGATGTCCCCACGAATAGATCATCTCGTTTTTGCCGTCCTGCTCGACAAATGGGTTGTCAGGCGGCGTATAACCCTCGTCGGTGATGCGGACGATCGAGCCCGCGTGGTCGGTCAAATCCTGCGCGCGTGACATCTTCTGTCGATCGCCAACGGACAGCAGAATGTTGTTGGTTCCCGGCTCGAATACGAAGCGGCCGCCGAAGTGCATGCCGCTCGAGTCATGCACGTTCATCGAGTAGATGATTTCCACGTCATCAAGGCTAGGCGGGCCGCCGGTATCGCTGAGCCGTCCGCGGGCCAAGGCCGTTCCGGCGCCCTCAGATGAGGGCTGGGAGAAGCTCAGGTAAACGAGGCGATTGCGCGCAAAATCGGGGTGCAGGGCAACGTGGAACAGCCCGCCCTGGCTCAGCTCGTCCGGGCCCTGATAGCGATAGACGTCCGGCACGTGCTCGACCGGCTCTGACAGCTCGCCAATCCCATTGCCGATCCGTAGTTGGCCGGAGTTGCGCTCTGTCACGAGGAACCGGCCATCGGGCAGCAGGGCCAAAGCCCACGGATGGTCGAGGCCGCTGGCGATCGTGTCGACGCGGACACGGACGAGATCGGTGTCGACGGTCCGCTGACCCTCAGCCCACGCCGGGACGAAGCCGAGAGCGGCCATCGATGTGGCTATCAGCGCCGAAACGATGGCGCTTCGCATGCACAACTCCATCTCAGTCCACCACCAATATTGTCGTCGGAGAACTCGGGGCGTTGGGCTCGGTTCCCTACGCACACACGCGTCGCGGCTGCGGTGTGGGTATGCCTTTCGGTGGGGGGACATGGCGAATGCCCGCCGCGTTTCATCGCTTGGTGTAGGCGCAGATCCGCCGGCGGAAGCGGCCAATCAACCGTACGGCGCGGTATCCCAGTAACCCATGCAATGCAGGCGGGCATACCGACAGGTGTTTGGCGGAGCGAGGGACGATCAGCGGTAGGCCGAGCCGGTGGCTATCGACAGCAGCGGTATGCGGGCCTGCCGGAACGAACGACGCGCGCGTTGCCGCGCGCGTCTGGGCTCCATGGGAGCGAGTGGCATGGGCGGACAAGTGCCCGCCCGCGGAAGTCAACCTTGTTCCGCCGGGGCGGGTTTGGCGAACATCGGACGGCTCAGCATGTAGGCCCATAGAACCAGCGTCAGGACGCCGAGCGTTCCAGCGATCGGCCGTGAGAAGAAGCCGAGAATATCGCCGTCCGCCTTGATCATGGAGGTCATGAAGCTTTGCTCGAACAGTTCGCCGAGCACCAACCCGAGAATAATCGGCCCCACGGGGAAACCATTCTCCTCCAGTATCCAGCCGAACACGCCCAGGATGAGCATGATGATGACGCCATAGATCGAGTTGGTCATGGCGTAGGCCCCAACCATGCAGAAGATCAGGATGATCGGCAGCAGGATGTTGCGCGGTGTGCGCAGGGTCTGCTTGGCCAGCTTGATGCCGGCCCAGCCTACTGGAAGCATCAGCAGGTTGGCGAGAATGAAAATCATGAATACCGCATAGATGAGCTGCGGGTTTTCCAGGAACAGCGACGGACCCGGGTTCATGTTCTTCATGTAAAGCACGCCGATGACGATCGCCGTGATCGAATCGCCAGGGATGCCGAACACCAGTGCCGGAATCCAGGCTGCCGCCACGGACGAGTTATTCGCGGACGTCGAGTCGACAATGCCCTCGATGTGTCCCTTGCCGAACTTTTCCGGCTCCTTCGAGAACTTCTTGGACACTGCATAGGAGATCCAGGCCGCAATGTCGGCGCCGGCGCCCGGCAGCGCACCGATCGCGGTGCCGATCGCCGAACCACGCAGGAAGTTGGGCCAATAAATGCGCCAGACTTGGCCGATACCTTTGAAGATGTTTCCGACCGACTGCTTCACGAGCTCGCCGGCCTGATCGATGGTCGTGATGTTGCGCAGCAGTTCCGAGATCGCGAATAGGCCGATCATGGCCGGAATGAAGCTGACGCCCTGAAGCAGCTCGACTGATCCGAACGTGAAGCGCGGTTGCCCGGCAGCCGGATCGATACCGACCGTCGCGATGGCCAGGCCGATCAGCAGGCTGGTAAAGCCCTTCAGCGGATCGGACTGCGCGATGAACGTGGCGCAGGTCAAACCGAGGCCTGCCAGCCAGAAGTACTCAAAGGACGAGAAGTTGAGTGCGATTTCCGCGAGCATCGGCGCCGCGACGATCAGGATCGCGACACCGAACAATCCGCCGATGGCCGAGAACACGAGGTTGACGCCAAGGCATAGATCAAGCTGGCCCTTGCGGGTCATTTGATAGGCGTCGTCGGCGTAGGCGGCGGAGGCTGGCGTGCCGGGGATGCGTAGCATGGCGGCGGGAATATCGCCGGCAAAGATGGCCATTGCCGTTGCGGTTACGATGGCGCCGATGGCTGGCACGGGCGGCATGAAGAAGGTGACCGGAACCAGCAGTGCCGTTGCCATCGTGGCAGTGAGGCCTGGGACCGAACCTACAAAGATACCGAAGATAGCTGCGAACAGGCAGACCCACAGCACGTGCGGATCAAACACCAGGGCGGCCGCTTGAAAGAGGATATCGATCATGTGCGCTGGACCTCAAAGAATGTGCAGGAGCAGGCCACGAGGCAGTGGCACGCGCAGGAGGTCTGCGAAAAACCAGTGAACCACGATGGTTGCGACCGGAGCCACGATCAACGCCGTCAGAAGGCGAACGCGTAGCCAAAGGAACAGCACCATGAGGATGGCAAAGGTGATCGGAATGAAGCCGATTTGCTCCGATGTGAAGATGTAGAGCAGCACCAGCGACAGCAGCAGAACGAAAGATGTGACGTTGCTGCCTTTGCGCGTCCATTCGGCAAATTCGACCATGCGGCCGCCATCACGGCGGCTGGACAGCCCGCGATATACGAGCAACAGGCCGCAAATGATCAGGCCTGACGCCACTACCTGCGGGAATAATGCCGGTCCATACTTTTGTCCCGGAAAATCCGGAAAACCGAACGATATATATATCATGCTGGAGGCCAGCAGGATGAGTGCCAAGCCTGATATGCTGTCATTTATGCGCATGTAAAACGTGCGGCTCCCTTGGCTTCCGCTTTAGACGCAAGGCGTCCGTCGCGTAGTTTCCTCTAGCGTGCGACAGTCGACGAACTTGCCATCTCGCCCGTCTTCCCGCGTTGCGGGCGACGTTGTCTTTGTCGAGAGCTTGGTAGTAACGGCGGTTCGTTCTGTTTCTTTGTTTACTGGGTTCGGTAGCAGAGTGCGTATGTCGGCCGCAACCAGAGATGAGCAGAGTGGTTGCGGCCGGCACATGTTTAAGCCTTCTTCGCCAGACCGGCAGCGGTCATGGCGGCCTTCATTTTGGCATCGCCCTCGGCCATGAACTTGGCGAACTCTGTCGGATCGCCCCAGGTCATGCCAAAGCCGCGCGATGTCATGAAATCCTTGAACTCCTTCGAGTCAAAAGCCTTCTTGAGGGCGGCCGTGACCTTCGTGGCCACTTCCGGTGGCAAGCCCTTCGGACCTGCAATGCCGCGCCACGCGCCGACGGAATAAGGAATGCCGGCAGCTTCGGTCAACGTCGGTACGTCCTTGAAGGCGGCGTTGCGCTTCGGCGCCATGACAGCCAGCGAAATAGCCTTTCCGGCATCGAGCATGGCTTTGGCTTCCGGCACCGAGCAGGTGAC
Source organism: Pseudomonadota bacterium (assembly GCA_023412745.1). Taxonomy (GTDB): domain Bacteria; phylum Pseudomonadota; class Alphaproteobacteria; order Rhizobiales; family Hyphomicrobiaceae; genus ZC4RG25. The sequence goes on from JAEZBZ010000276.1 coordinate 18,565, forward strand.
GATATCGACACCACCGGCGGCTAGGTCCTGCATGGCGGGCGCTGCGCCGTTCGACGGGACCCACGGCACGTGATCGGGCTTGAGGCCCATGGCGGTGAGCCAGCCGACCAGCGCAAGGTGCCAGATGCCGCCCTGACCTGTGCCGGATGCCTTGAATGTACCGGCCGGCTTTGACTTGATGGCTTCCGAGAGGTCCTTGATGTTCTTGTAGGGACTGTCAGAGCGCACCTGGATACCGGGCGGGTCTTCATTCATCAGCGCCAGCGGCGTGTAACTGGTCGGATTGAGCTCGGTCAGACCCTGATGATGCATCATCGTGATTTCGACCGTGATCATGCCGAGCGTGTAACCGTCCGGTGTTGCGGTGGCGATAGCTGAGTGTCCTACCACACCTGAGCCGCCTGTGCGGTTCACGACATTGAACGGTTGGCCAAGGTCCTTTTCCAGGATCGCCGAGATGATGCGGGCGGTGGCATCGGTGCCGCCGCCAGCACCCCATGGGCAGATCACCTGCACGGGTCTGGAAGGATAGTTGGCTTGCGCCCATGACGGGCGTGTCCCGAGCGCAACTGCGGCCCCGGTCATCGCACCGGCCGTCAAAATCTGACGCCGACTGAAGTCTGCCATATCGTTTGTTCTCCCTAGTTAACACGGCCGGCTGAACCCGGCCGATTCTTGTCATTGGAAGCAACGTATAGAGACGGGGGTGCAGTTGACAAGTTGGACGGCAAATTTGACCGCTCAACGCAGGCACAACGGCAGCCGCAATGGGTCGCGGTCTGATCAACAGCCTTTGTTTGGCCAAATCTTTTCGTTCAGGCTATGTAGGCATTTGTTGCGGGCAACAGACTGCTTCGCAGTTCGTTTGATCATGAGACAACCAATCGAGTTCGAGATGCGGAATCGGAAATCCGAACAGATGGGCACGGCCGCAACGGGGCTCGGCATGACCCGACGCGGCTTGCTTCTGGGGGCCAGTGCCGGTGCCCTCGCGCTTGGTGCGACCCGCGCCCAAGCCCAGGCTGCCGAAGCGAAGTGGTGGGAAAACATATTTGACCCGTTGGCCAACAACAGGGTGCGGACGCCGGCGCCGCTGCCACCCGACGTGGTCAATGATTTGCGGCCGGATGCCGTGCCGATGCGCAGCGATACGATGCTGCAGCAGATGGACGTAGCTGTCGATCGCTACCAGAAGATCGTCTCGCAAGGCGGTTGGACGCCAATTCCACCCGGCCGGATTCTCCGCCCCGGTGACGATGACGAGCGCATTCCCTATGTTCGCCGCAGGCTGGTGATCTCCGGAGATCATCCGTCCCACGGCAATGGCTTCGATATGAGCTTCCGATTCGACGGGCGGCTCGAAGAGGCGATTAAGCGTTTCCAGGAAAGCTTCGGTCTGCGCACGTCCGGTCGCGTCGATGCGCCGACCTTGGCGCAGCTCAACGTTTCGGCACATGCGCGTCTGGAACAGCTCAGGCTCAACCAGCGGCGGATACGCGAATTGATGCAGGGCCGCGTCGAAGATCGCTATGTCCTGGTCAATGTTCCCGCCTTCCAGCTCGAAGCGGTCGAGGGCTACGAGGTTCGCCTGCGCCATCGGGTGATCGTGGGCAAACCCGATCGCCAGACGCCGAGCATCAAAGCTACTATTAGGGCTTTGAATTTCTTCCCCTATTGGCGTGTACCCGACAGCGTGGCTTCGCTGGATCTGATTCCGCGCCTGGTGAAAGAACCCGAATATCTCCAGAAGGAGCAGATCCGCGCGTTCAATGGGTTTGGTGGTCCCGAGATCGACACGACGCATATCGATTGGCGTACAGCCGATGCGAACAAAATCAAATTCCGGCAAGACCCCGGTCCGCAGAACGCGCTGGGTCTCGTCCGCATCGACATGCCCAACTCGGACATCGTCTACATGCACGACACGCCGATGAAGCAGCTGTTCAACCAGCGCGCGCGGGCTTTCAGCGCAGGCTGCGTGCGCGTGCAGGATGTCTTCCAGCTTGTCGAGTGGATTGCGCGTTACGAGCAGGGCTGGGAAGGCGCCGGCCGGGCGCAGGACGTCATCAACGCCGGTCAGGCGCACGATGTAACGCTGACGCGGCAGGTGCCCGTCTACTTCACATACATCACGGCATGGGCGGAAGCCGACGGGCGCGTTGAATTCCGTCCCGACATCTACGGTCGCGACGGTCACCGGGAACTGGTGGGCGAGCGCGATCCCGAGGCACCACCGGCGCCCATTTCGCTCGCGCCTTAAGCACCAGGAAAGCGGCGTCGGTGCTTGACCCGATGCCGCTTTCGAGAAACCTTACTTGCGCAGCACTCGTCTTGGACGGGTGCAATGGGTGAGGGGGTCTCGATGTTGCCGATCGCAGCATATGCCGACCGGCTTTCTGTCCGGCCAGGCGAAACGATCGCGTTCAAGGTTTCAAATGCCACCGGCACGCCTGTCGAGACACGCCTCGTCCGCGTGATATGCGCCGATCCCAATCCCGCCGGCCCGGGACTCCGTGAGGAGGCCGTCAGTGCGCGGGTCAAGACCGTCGCGCATCCCGCGCGTCATGGTGTCCAGCGCGGCTCCTATGCACGCATCGACGCCAGCGCGGCGCTGACCGGCCTTTCCAGTTTCACGCTGGTCGTCACCGTTCAACCGACGAAGCTGGCCAATCGGGACTGCGCGATTTTCTCGCTGCTCGATTCGCAAGGGCATCGCGGTATCGTGCTCGGCATGAACGCGCAGGGCCGCTTCGTGGCCACGTTCGCGCAGGAGGACGGCCAACTGGTGCGGCTGGAATTGCCGGCGCCGGTTGATGATCAGACCTGGTATCGCCTCTGGCTGACCTATGACCCCATGGCGGGGCGGGCGACCTTGAACCGCCAGGCTTTGAAGGCCGGCAAGCGGGAAGGGGCTGTTCGATCGGCCGCGCTGGGTCTGACCCTGCGTAGCCCGATTGTCGAAGGCCATGTCTTCATCAGCGGCGTGACCGACGAGTTCGTCAGTTTGTCCTTCAACGGCCGCATCGAGCGGCCGATGATTTTTTCGCGCGCCCTGACGCCGGCTGAGGTTGCGGTGACGGGTGATGGCGATCCGTTGGCTGGCCTGATCGCGGGATGGGATTTTTCGCGCGATATCGCCACCAATCGCATCTTCGATTTCGGACCGCACGGTTTGCATGGCACGCTGGTCAACCAGCCCACGCGCGCGGTTACCGGCGCGAACTGGACCGGCCGCGAGATGTGCTGGCGGCACGCGCCGAATGAATACGCCGCGATCCACTTCCACGAGGACGATCTGGACGATTGCCGCTGGCCGACCGCATATACGCTGACCGTACCGTCGAATTTCCGATCAGGCGCCTACGCATTGCGCATCAAGGCGGGCGAGCATGAGGACAACGTCCCGTTCTTCGTGGTTCCGCCGAAAGGCAAGACGACTGCTGATATCTGCGTCCTGATCTCGACCTTCACCTACGTCGTCTATCACAACCACGATCGTCCCGAATGGGGCAATCCGGATTGGCGCAAAGCGTGGGAGAAGCAGGCGGCCGACTGGGGCGCATATCCGCACCATCCCGGCGCACACCCCGAGTACGGTCTGTCGACCTACAACTATCATACCGACGGCAGCGGCATCTGCTTCGCGTCCTGGCATCGGCCGATGCTGAACGTCCGCATCGGCTTCATCACCTATCCCTATCCCGATATCCGCGCCTCGGGACTGCGCCATTTCCCCGCCGACACGCACCTGCTCGCCTGGCTCGAAGCCAAGGGCTACAGCTACGACCTGGTGACGGATTGGGAGCTGCATCACGAAGGCTACGACGTTCTGAAGAATTACCGCACGGTCATGACCGCGTCGCATCCCGAGTATCACACGCGGGAGATGCTGGATGCGCTGGAGACCTATCGCGATAACGGCGGCCGCTTCTGCTATCTTGGCGGTAACGGCTTCTACTGGAAAATCGCGCTGTCGCAGGAGAAGCCGGGGCTGATCGAGATTCGCCGCGCGGAAGGCGGCATTCGCGCCTGGGCTGCGGATGCCGGCGAGTATTACAACCAGCTCGACGGCGAATATGGCGGCATGTGGCGCAGGAATGGTCGCCCGCCGCAGGAGTTGACGGGGGTCGGGTTCACCGCGCAGGGCAACTTCGTCGGGTCTTATTATCGCGTGCGTCCGGAAGCTTCCGATCCGCGCGTGTCATGGATTTTGGAAGGCATCAAGGACGAGAAGATCGGCGATTTCGGTCTGTCGGGCCATGGCGCGGCGGGGTTTGAGCTCGACCGGACCGACAAACGGCTCGGCACGCCGGCGCATGCCCTGGTGATTGCGGCGTCCGAGAACCATCCGCCCGAGGCGCCTTGGATCCTGGTGCCCGAGGAGCAGCTCACGCATATCACGACAGTCGCGGGCAAACCCGCGCAGGAGCTGATCCGCGCCGACATGACCTTCTTCGAAACGCCGAATAATGGCGCGGTTTTCTCGACCGGCTCGATCACATTCTGCGGCAGCCTTCCGATCAACAATTTCGAGAACAACGTTTCGCGGCTGCTGCAGAACGTCGTCAATCGCTTCCATCACCCGTCGTCGGTGTTCCGGATTCCAGGCGGGTAAGTGAGCGATCGTCAGATCGATGAAAAAATCATGCGTCGGCAGTCACCGGCGCGCGGGCTGGTTCGTTATCTCGGGATCGGAACGGTATGACCTTCATGCTGGCCTGCAAGCGAATCTACGAACCGCCTACCGCGACGGACGGCCATCGCGTGCTTGTCGATCGCCTTTGGCCGCGTGGGCTGACCCGCGAGAAGGCGGCGATCGATGAATGGCTGAAGGAAATCGCGCCGAGTAACGATCTGCGGCGCTGGTTTGCCAGTCATCCGGCGCAGTGGGAGGAGTTCGAGCGCCGCTATCGCGATGAACTTGCGACGCCGGATCTGCAGGCTGATCTGGCGCGGCTGCGCAAGCTGGCCAGCAAGGAAAAGCTGACCTTGCTGTTCGCCAAGCGCGATGAGCGGCGCAACAACGCCACGGTGCTGATGGAAGTGCTCAAAGGGCGCAGATAGGCAGCCCACACGCGCGTGTGGATGCGCGGGATTGGCGCGCAACAAATCATCGTCGCCACCATGCGTTGCCGATAGTCAGGCTGCATGAGACTGCGCGCTGCCAAGCGGCGGCTGCCAAACACCATGAGGATCGTCAAGCGCGCGCGCTTCAACGCACGTGCGCGCATGGAAAAAAGAACCAGTTCAGCCTGTTCGCGCTCGCCATCTTCGCTTTGTACGGCGTTGCGATCTCGCTGTATCCGAGTCTGTTCGAGAACGCCTTTCAGGGTGCAAACGGGAAGATGCTGGTCTTCGTTGGCGTGCTGTCCTCGATCTTCATCATCATCGTGACGTTTGTCGAGGCGATCAACGCCTGCCGCGTCAAGTCGCTGGCCCTACCGAAATGCGCTATGCAGATCGCGCGCTTGCTCGATCAGCTCGAGGTCACCGACATCACCACCTCGGTGCAGCTCAATTGATTCCGACCAGTACAATTCCGCGATCGACCGATGCCCGTTCAATCACGGTGATGTCGACTAGCGACTGGCAGCCGCATCGGATCGGCCGAGCAAGCAGCCTACACCGATCGTGGCGTGGTATGCAATGGGCTGGGCCCATTGCAGGTATCAGTTGAACCTCTACGGGCTCTATATGGCTCGGTTTCTGGCACCTATTGGACTGCTCTGGCTGCTTCCGTAGATCCGAGCCATCGCCGCGTCCGCCTAATGCACGACCTCGGCCGGTACGTGCTTCTGGTAGGCCTTGCCGACCGCCAGCATCCGCGCTTCGTCAAAAGGGCGACCGACGAGCTGGAAGCCGTTCGGCAGATAACCCTCGCGCGGATAGGGCAGGGTCAACGCAGGCAGGCCCAGGTAGTTGACCGGGCGGCAGTAAAGTACCACCCGCGCCATGGCCGCCATCAGCTTCGGCCCGCCGCCAACGTCGAGTTCGGCGATGGTCGGAAGCGGATCGGCGAAGGTCGGCAGCATGGTCATGTCACACGACGCGTAGGTCTCGGCCAATGTCTTGGCGAGCAACGTCCCGCGGGCGCGCATGGCCGTCTGGTGGTCGTGGCCCGAGATGAAATGGCCGAATTCCGTCCGGGCGCGCACCTGCGGACCGTAGTCCTCGCCGCGCTGGCGCAGATAGGGACCGTGTGCCGATGCGACCTCGGGCAACTGCACGAGCTGGGTGAGATGGTCGAGCGTCTTCCAGTCGGGGAAGCGAACTGAAACCCGCTTGGCACCCGATTTCTCAAGCAGCTTGAGTGCGGTCTCGAAGCGGGCCTGGACTTCTGGATGAGCCTCGGCGACCAGCCGCTCATCGACACCGATGCGCAGGCCGTCGACCGGCTGGTCGAGGGTTGCGAGATAGTCGGGAACCGGGCGGCGCGAACTGGAGCCGTCCCGGGCGTCATGGCCCGCGATGATCCGCAGCAGCAGCGCCAGATCGCGGACATCGCGCGCGATCGGCCCGACGCAGTCGAGCGAGAACGACAGCGGCATGGCGCCCGCGCGCGAAACGCGCGACCAGGTCGGCTTGATCGACGCGACGTTGCAGGCTGCGGCAGGCAGGCGCAGCGATCCGGCAGTGTCGGAGCCGAGTGCGGCCGGAAGGACGCCAGTTGCCACCGAGATGGCCGATCCACTCGACGAGCCGCCGGTGATGCGGGTCGTGTCCCACGGATTTTTGGCATGGCCGAGCACGTAGTTGTGGCCGGTTGGACCGAACGCGAACTCGGTCAGGTGCAGTGCGGCGATCTCTATGCTGCCGGCATCCTTGAGCCGGGCCAGCAATGTGTTGTGCTCGGTGCATGGCTTGTCGCGGCGGATGCGTGCACCCCAGCTCGGGATCTTGCCGACGCGGTCGAACATGTCCTTGTGGGCCAGCGGAACGCCATGCAGCGGGCCGCTCGCAGTCCCTTTCGAGACGGCGTCGTCAGCGGTTTCGGCGGCGGCGAGTGCTTCGTCGGTATCGAACGAAATCGCGGCGTTGGTGGTCTCGTGCACGGCCTTGAGCCGGTCGAGAGCCGAGCGCGTCGCCTCGACGCTCGAAACCTTCTTGTTGCGAATGGCGTCGGCGAGATCGATGGCCGAGAGTGACTTGAGATTCATGGCGTCACTTCCCTTCGGTTTCGAGCACGCGGACGAAATCGGCGGCATCGGCGCCAAGCGGGAGCGTATCGCCCACCTTGAGAGCGGTCTCCGACAGCGCGGCGATGATGGGCGCAATGAGCTCCATACGCTCCTTCGGGATGGTGTGCCCCTGCAGGCTTTTGGGCTGGGCGGGCAACGTCGTGCCGTCATCGCTCATGGCGTACTCCTCCGTCGGCTGCATTGCCGTGATGATCCGATTTAGCCCAACATGCCGGGATAGCGCGCGCGACGCAACCGGCAGCGTCCTTGCCGCGGCGAGGCGCGATATGATTTGCTGTCCGGTACATAAATGACGGGAGGATTTTGGCATGACCGGAAGCGAGCCTTGCAGGGTCGCGCGTGACGGCGCGATTTTGACAATCACGATCGACCGGCCGGAGGTATTGAACGCGCTCAATCCGCGGGCGCATGCGGCGCTGGCCGCGGCGTTCGATACCTACGCGGCCAACGACGATCTGCGCGTCGCCATCCTGACCGCGTCGGGCGAGCGGGCGTTCTGCGTCGGCAGCGATCTGAAGGCGCGCGCGCAAAGCAACGCCGACAATCATCCCGCGACTGGCTTCGGCGGTCTGACGCGGCGCTTCGATCTGTTCAAGCCGGTGATCTGCGCGGTGAACGGTCTGGCCATCGGCGGCGGCGTCGAGCTGATGATCGCCTGCGACCTTGTCATCGCGGCCGAGCATGCGCAGTTTTCGCTGCCGGAACCGCGGGTCGGACTGGCGGCGCTCGGCGGCGGCGGATTGCAGCGACTGGCGCGGCAATTGCCGTTGAAGCAGGCGATGGGGCTTGTGCTGACCGGCCGCCGCATTGCCGCCGAAGAGGCGCTACGCATGGGCCTGATCAACGAGGTCGTGCCGGGTGCGGCATTGATGAGCCGGGCGCGTGCGCTGGCCGAGGAACTGCAGGAGATGGCGCCTCTGGCATTGCAGGCCTCCAAGCAGGTGATGTTGCAGAGCCTTGCCTATCCGGATCTGCAGGCGGCCATGGCGGCGACGTATCCGGCGGCGGAGCGCATGCTGACGAGCGAGGACGCCGTCGAGGGCCAGCGCGCGTTCGTGGAGAAGCGCAAGCCGGTCTGGAGGGCGCGTTAGACTGGTAGGAGTGGCGTTTATCGCTGTGCCGACACGATCAGGAACGTTGGCCGATCGAGTTCACCAGCCCAATCCGGGTGCGCCGCGATCTGCTCTTTTCTGCTGCCGTCATGCTCGACCCATGCCGGCTTGGTGCGTGCCATGAAAACCGGATGTTCGATACTGAAGACAAAATGCGATCCCGGTGTCAGCGCGCGGTGGAGAGCTATAGGCGAAGTCGAACGCGGCAGTTGGCAATTCCAGTCGGTCGAGATCCGCGACGGCGTACTGAGAACCAGCCGAAGCCGCATCCGGGATCGATAATGCGGCGCCCTTACATCTCGGGCAGAAGGGCACGGATGGATGTCCATTCCGGCGCGCCGTCCAGGCCATGTATCGAACGAGGCAACTGGCTGTAGCCAGCAAAGAAGTCTGGAGTGTCGTAGATATTCTGCACCATATCGCTCTTGGCCGCTAACCGGGACGGCGCAAAGCAGCCGCTTCCCGTGCCAGCGTTTCGATCGTGGTCCAATCGCCTGCGGCAATCGCCTTTGCTGGCGCGACCCAGGAGCCGCCGACCGTGACGACATTGGGCAGGGCGAGGTAGTTCGGCGCCTTGGCCAGATCGATGCCGCCGGTCGGGCAGAAGAGGATGCCGGGCAGCGGCGCACCGAGCGCCTTCAATGCCGCGACGCCGCCCGCCGGTTCGGCCGGGAAGAACTTCATCACCTTGTAGCCGAGATCGGCCAGCGCCATACCTTCCGAGGCCGTGGCAACACCCGGCAGGAAGGGGACGTTCCAGCCCTGTGCCGCTTCCAGCAGGCGCGGCGTCATGCCGGGGGAAACCAGGAACCGCGCGCCGGCCGCGATCGCCTGCTGGCCATGCTCCGGCGTCAGCACGGTGCCGGCGCCGACCAGGGCTCCCGGCACATCCTTGGCAATTGTCCGCAAGGCTTCCAGAGCGGCCGGGGTACGCAGCGTGATTTCCAGGATGTTGAGCCCGCCGGCGACTAGCGCTCTGGCCAGTGGCAGTGCCGTCTCGGGCTTGTCGATGGTCAGCACCGGCACGACGGCCACGCGCCGCAATTCCTCAGCGAGCCGCGGATTGAGCTGTTGCTGCATGACGCTCTCCTAAATCTCAAATCCGGCTTTCGGTGATCCCGGGCTACCCTTTAGCGTCGGTCTGCTCCGCAATCCAGCCCAGGAAGTCCTGCGATCCGGATACGACAGGCAGCACGAGGAAGGCCGGATTGTCATACGGATGCTGCCGCCGGGCCTCGGCGATCGCCGCATCGGCCAGCGTTTCGCGGGTTTTGATAACCATGACCGCTTCGCTGTCGCGATGCCGCTGGCCTTGCCAGATATAGATGGAGGTCATGCCCGGCCAGATGTTGACGCACGCCGCCAGCTTCCGGTCGACCAGCATGCCGCCGATGGTCTCCGCGACCTCCGCCGTCGGAAACGTCGCATAGATAAGAACGGCCTTGTCGTTTTGCTGCACTTGAGCGAGCCTTTCGCGCGCCGGATGGACCGGCTCAGGACGAGAATTGAATTCACAACATGCCAAAGCCGAAGCGGAAGTTCGAGAAGATCGCGTTCGTCGCGAGTGACAATACCGAAGCCCGCGAGGCGATGGCACGGTTGATCAGCCAGTATGGCAACGCGCCAGTGCAGGACGCGGATGCAATCGTTGCGCTGGGCGGCGACGGCCTGATGCTGCAGACGCTGCGCACATATCTCTCCGATCAGATCCCGATTTACGGCATGAACCGCGGTTCGGTCGGCTTCCTGATGAACGAATACCGGGAAGATGACCTACTGGCCCGGCTCGCCGGCGCCGAGATTAGCCGCATCCATCCGCTGGCTATGACGGCGCGCGACGCGCACGGCAACACCTATCACGAACTGGCGATCAACGAGGTGTCGCTGTTCCGCCAGACTCACCAGGCGGCCAAGCTGCAGATCGCCATCGACGGCAAGATGCGGCTGGAGGAGCTGATCTGCGATGGCGTGCTGGTGTCAACGCCCGCCGGCTCGACCGCCTACAACCTGTCGGCCTACGGCCCGATCCTGCCGATCAACGCCTCGCTGCTGGCGCTGACGCCGATCAGCCCGTTCCGTCCACGCCGCTGGCGTGGCGCGCTGTTGCCGAACGAGGCGCATATCCGCATAACGGTGCTGGAGCACGAAAAGCGCCCGGTGAGCGCCGTCGCCGATCACGCCGAAACCCGGCATGTGATCAGCGTCGACGTGGAAGAGGCGCGCAAGCACGAGCTGTTCATGATGTTCGATCCAGGCCACAGCCTCGACGAGCGTATTCTGTCGGAACAGTTCCGCTACTGAAACGCGGAGGACATTTACCGTGGCTGGATTGTATTTCGAGGAGTTCGAGGTCGGTCACATCTTCGAGCACGCCATCGGGCGGACCGTGACCGAGATGGACAACACGCTGTTCTCCTGCCTGACGCTCAACCCGCAGCCGCTACATATCGATCATCAATTTGCCGCCGGCACGGAGTGGGGCAGGCCGCTGGTCAACAGCCTGTTCACGCTCGGCCTTATGATCGGCATTTCGGTGAACGACACTACGATCGGCACCACCATCGCCAATCTCGGCATGAGCGAGGTGAAGTTCGGCAAACCGGTCTTTCATGGCGATACCATTCGGGTGAAAACCGAGGTGGCCTCAAAGCGGGAGAGCAAATCGCGGCCTGACGCCGGCCTCGTCGAGTTTCACCATCGCGCCTACAATCAGCATGGCGATCTGGTTGCCGAATGCCGGCGGCAGGCGTTCATGCGCAAGAAGCCGAAGGATGCCTGAGATATGCGCTCACTTCTGTTCGTTCCCGCCGATAGCGAGCGCAAGCTGGCCAAGGGCACGACATCCGGTGCCGACGCGCTGTTGGTCGATCTTGAGGATTCCGTCGCTGCCGACCGCAAGCCCGCCGCACGCGAGATGGCGCGCGATTTCGTGGCATCGGTCAAATCACAGCAACAGCGTCCGCGCCTTTACGTGCGCATCAACAATCTGCTCAGCGATTTCTGGCGCGACGATCTGGATGTCGTGATGCAGGCCAGGCCTGACGGCATCATGCTGCCGAAGCCGCGTTCGGGCGAGGATGTGCATCGCATGTCGCTATTGCTCGGTCAGCACGAAGAACGTCATGGCATTTCCCAGGGCGCGACGCGGATCATCGCGATTTCGACCGAGACGCCGCTGGCCGTGCTCAACATGGCGTCGTTCATCGATGCCAGCGCACGGCTCGAAGGGCTGACCTGGGGCGCGGAAGATCTGTCCGCCGAGCTTGGTTCTGCTGCGGTGCGCGAAGCGAACGGGGCTTTCACATCACCCTATCGCCTGGCACGCGATTTGTGTCTGTTCACGGCGGTGGCGGCCAATGCGCAGCCGATAGACACCGTGTTCATCGATTTCCGCGATAGCGACGGCCTGCGGCGCGAAGCTGAGACCGCCGCGCGCGATGGCTTTACCGGCAAGATGGCTATTCATCCCGATCAGGTTGCGATCATCAACGACGCATTCACGCCGAGTGCCGCCGAGATCGAGCGCGCGCGAGGCATCGTCGCGATGTTTGCGGCATCACCTGAGGCGGGTGTGATTTCGCTGAACGGCCAGATGTATGACCGTCCGCATCTGACCCGGGCTGAACGCGTGCTGGCGCGGTTGGGGCTTGGTAGCACATAGAACGAAGATGCCGGACCCGGCCGCCCTAGCTTCGGCGCGGGACAATCGGCGCGGGCAGCGGGGGCAGGCGGTTTCATGGGGCTGGAGCAGATCGTCATCGTCCTTCTCGGGGCGCTGGCTGGTGGTTTCGTCAATGGGTTGACGGGGTTCGGCACGGCGCTGACGGCGATGGGCATCTGGCTCTACGCCATACCGCCGACCGTGGCCTCGTCGCTGGTGATTGCCTGTTCGGTGATCTCGCACATCCAGATGTTCCCGCTGCTGCGCAAGGTATTCGACTGGCGCCTTGTGGCACCGTTCGTCGTGCCGGGATTGATCGGCGTGCCGATCGGCACATGGCTGTTGCCGATGATCGACCCGCGCCTGTTCAAGATCGTTGTCGGGTTCGTGGTCGCCGCTTATGCGACTTACGCGCTGTTGAAGAAGCCCGGGGCCGGTACCCCGTTCGGTGGGCGCATTACCGATGGCGCGATTGGCTTCAGCGGTGGCGTGCTCGGCGGGCTTGCGGGATTGTCGGGTGCGCTGCTGGTGGTGTGGTGCGATGTGCGCGCCTGGGGCAAGGAACATCGCCGCACGGTGCTTCAGACTTTCAACTTCGCGATCCTCGCCTTCGCGCTGGCCAGTCATGCCGTATCGGGTCTGCTGACCAGGGATGTCGGCATCGCGCTGCTGGCGGCGCTGCCGGGCACGCTGGTCGGTGCGTGGTTCGGCGCGCGGCTTTACCTCCGGCTCGGCGACCGCAACTATCAGCAGGTGATCATGGTGCTGCTGCTGGTGTCGGGCGTGATGCTGCTGTGGACGAACTGGTAAGCGGACGACTGATTTTGCCGGACGGTCAGTCGGATCCCATCGCGCCAATCAAAGACCTGTTCACCTGAGTAATCCGCGGTTTTTCCCTGGCGTTTCTGCGCCAGCACTTCCATGTACCGCGTTGGTTTCGGAAGAACCGCGATGGGCCACCGCATGCCAGACAGGATCAGGCCGGTGATGAACGCGGCACGGCTTGCGCTGCAACTGGCCTCTGCATAGTAATCCGTGAACAGCGTACCCTGTGACGCTAGCTTATCGAGATTGGGGGCTTGCCGGACGTCACGCCGCGATGATAGGCGCCCGATGTCGAACCTGCCGATGTCGTCGCCCCATATGCATAGGATGTTGGACTTCCACGAGCGTCGATGCCGCCACCAGCGAGGTACCGCTTAACAGGCACCGGATTGACGACAGTCGGACAGGCCGGCGCCGATGTCGGCATCCCGGTGCAGGCGTGCACGATGGCGCGGCGCACCGCGGCTGGATAACTTCAAGTTTCAGTTTTTCCAGCAGACGCCGGGTTTGCCGGGCGCCAAAGTCACAACTGACATGCCGGGCATCATCAACATCCGCCAGGATCCGTTCGAGGACGCCGTCCATCAATTCGGAAAACCTGAATAATATGGGCGGCGGCTATATGAACGATTTCCAAGCGCAGGAATTCTAGCGTTTCGTGCTGGTCCGGGAAAAAGTTGCCGATCTCGCGGGAACACGGTCGATGCAGGATCCGGCGTCGTTCAATCTCGAAGCGGTGAAGCGGCAGTTCGACGAGACGATCAACAACAAGCCGGGCAGTAGGTTCCTGCAGTCGCCTTTATATCCGCGCCTGTCACTCGTCGGATGACAGCGCGAGTTCGGCAGCCGCCTGCGTATCCAGTACGGCTTCCTCGGCAATGGCTTGCAGCAGCGTCTCGTACAGGTCGAGTTTCAGTCGCTGGACGAGGTCGGCATCGCCGGTCTCTGCAGCCTGCTGAATGCTCTTGAGATAGCGCTTGATTTCTGCTGGCGTCATGTGGCGTCCGTCGCTGAGGTTTTCGGGGCGCGGTGATAACGTCAGTTGTCGCAAACGTCCACGGCTTTTGTACTTACCTGCGAAATTACTCAGCTGCTGTGTATGTTGTGCCGTTCATCTCAAAAAACCGCACCGATCCAGAGTACCCACTTCAGCGCGACGCTGGCCGTTGAGCCTTCTTGGGCATAGGCGGTGGCAAGTCCGATCGTGCTGCCGACTGCAACAACGATCGCGGGGCTATGGCCACGCGCGATGATGTGCATGCCCCCCGAAGCTGCGACGGCACGTAACAAGCCGTCGACTCTCCCCCGGAATCCTCTGGGATCCTCTAGCTCTAATGAGCTAAGTGATTCGGCCACCACGCGCGAACGACTGGCGTCGCGAGGTATCGATATGTTAGCGAACCTCGACGGCGCAGAGCGCTGTTCCGTTGGCGCGCCACTAGGTGTTGGAGTTTGTCACTATGACTTTCGAGACTTGGCTTGCGTTCGTTGCGACCTCGACTGTCCTGCTCGTCATCCCGGGCCCGACGATCCTGCTCGTCGTGTCCTACGCACTTGGACAGGGCATGCGCATCGCATTGCCAATGGCCATCGGCGTGGCTCTCGGCGATTTCACCGCGATGACATTATCGATGATCGGCGTCGGCGCGCTGCTGGCAACGTCAGCGACTTTATTTGGGATTCTAAAATGGGTCGGTGCCGCATATCTGGTCTGGCTCGGCATCAAGTTGTGGCGGGCCGGCGGAGCCCTCGACGCACAGCCGCGCAGCGATCAGTCATCGAAAGTCAAAATGCTCAGCCATGCTTGGATCGTGACGGCCCTCAATCCGAAAGGCATTGTGTTCTTTGTCGCGTTTCTGCCGCAATTTATCAGCCCGCATGTCGACTTTCTCTCGCAAATGTTGATTTTCGAGGCGACGTTCATCGTGCTCGCCTTCGTCAATGTGCTCGGATACGCGCTTATCGCGGCACGCGCCCGCGCGCTGGTGCGTAATCCGCGCGTTATCAGCACGTTCAATAAGGCGGGCGGCACATTGCTGATCGGGGCCGGCATTGCCACTGCTACTTCCCGAGCCGTCCAGAGCTGATTTCGCAGCGGCTCGCCACCGCGAGACCGTTCTTGTACAACCTTTTGTTCTGGAACGCGCAGCGATGCATCGGCGTTCACCTTTGGAAAGACAGGAGGAGATGTGCCGCCTGTCGCGACTTTCGGAGGGTGCACTATGGAACGCGCGTTCGATCAGTTTCTGGAATTCGTGAAGCAGGGCGTATCGGCGATCTTCGCGTTCATCGAGATCGTATGGACGTGGGCAGTCGGCCAGATCACCACGCTTACCAGTGTCCCATGGCAGAACTGGCCGCTGTGGAAGCAGGTTCTTTTGATCATCATCGCGGCCGCCGTCGCGTTCGCGCTGGTCAAGGCGGCGCTTGAACTGTGGGCTGCGGGCGCGCGCATCCTGACCGCGTTCGCCACATTGTTGATCGCGCTGGTCGGTACGCTACCCAGTATCGCGCTGGCGGGAGCAGTAGCGCTTGGCGGTGTATGGATTCTCAACAATGTCGACGGTTCGTCCGTCCGCATACCGACCCTGAGCTGGATGCAGATGTCCGACCAGGGACAGCCGCCGGCACAGGTTGCAAACTGACGGGGTGATGCGTCGGATTTAGCGATCGGGCTTCGGGGAGACGTGCCCGATCCAAGGCGGAAACTGCCAGTCATGCACGTGCCTTGCGTGCAGGCTCCCTGGACTGGCCGTTTCCGCCCTTTCCATGCCTTAATCCATGTGACGCGCGATGGCCGCCTGCAGCATGGTGCCGCTGTCGTTTTTCCGCACTTTCACATGGCTATCGGTGATGCTATTTCGCTGTGCCGTCAGCGTCTGGCAGCGCGATTGCACACTGCGCGGTCGGCCGAGGACGGCAGAAATCAACCTTTTCCCATTCCACTCGGCATCTCCGCACCCGCATGACCAGCCCTGCAGAACGTAACCATTTGCGCATCCTGGCGTCTTTGATCTTCGGCTCGCGCTGGCTGCAAGTTCCGCTTTATCTCGGTTTGATCGCCGCGCAGTGCGTCTATGTCGTGTTGTTTCTGAAAGAGCTGTGGCACCTGATGTCGCACGCGACCACATTCAGCGAGCAGCAGATCATGCTGCTGGTTCTTGCGCTGATAGACGTGGTCATGATCTCCAACCTGCTCGTCATGGTGATTGTCGGCGGCTACGAGACGTTCGTGTCGCGTCTGAAGCTGCAAGGCCATCCGGATCAGCCGGAATGGCTCGATCACGTCAATGCCAGCGTGCTTAAGATCAAGCTGGCTATGGCAATCATCGGCATTTCATCGATCCATCTGCTCAAGACGTTTATTGAAGCCGGCAATCTGGGCAGCGAAGGCGCCAAGCTCACCGAGGCCGGCGTCATGTGGCAAACCATCATCCACGTCACGTTCATTCTGTCGGCGATGGGCATCGCGTATGTCGACAAGATGGGGCAGACGGTCGAACTCGCCCGTCGCGAGCGCGGCAACGGCCACTAGCTCGCGGACGGCATTGCCCGTCCGGTTTTAACTCGCCGTATTGAACCCGATATTGTCGCCGATGACCGTGCGCGGACCAATGGGAACGAGCGCTGGATTGGCCAGGTCGAGCTTGGAAAACGTAATCTTGTCGTTCCAGACCTTGCGCAGAAAGTCCTCGACGACGTTGATGGTGAGCTGCTCGCCCGGACACCGGCGATAGCCAAATCCGAACGGCGCAAATCCGGCGTAGTCGCACACCGGCATCGGCCGTCCCTCGGCCACGCCATAGACCGTGCCGAATGCGCTGTTGTTCAGGCTGGCGTTGCGACCATCCTTGACCGGCCAAGATATTGGATCGAATGGACAGCGCGCGAAGCCGATCTGTTCCGCGCGTGTTTCGGTGATCTCATGTGAGGTCGGCACGAAGGCGTAGCGGCCAGGATCGAACTTCTGAGGATCCTTCCAGTGACGCGGATCCATGCTGGTCCCGTCGTGGGGCGTGATGACATAGCCGTGGCGGTTGAAGGGCGGCGGGCGGATCTCAGACATCGCGGATATGCTGCCGCCGTTCGGCGAGATGGTGCGGAACAATTCCATCACGAAGCAGTCCAGCGGGGTGAATGCCGCGCCGGCCGGGTCGTTGAAGTTGCCTTGCATGGTTTTGTGGAAACTCGCCTGGACGTCGGCGTCGCCGGCATTCTCGCTCAGCAGCAGCATGATGTTGTAGAGCGTGTTACCCCATTGGCTGAAGGCCACGAAGTTGTGGAAGCACTCGAACACGACATCGCGCTGGCGGAAGTCCGGGCCGTCCTCGCCGTTCTTCATCCAGTAGTGTCCGAAGGTCGTCTCCGGATTGGGGACTCGCCCGCTCCGGATGTCGGCCAAGCGATCGCTGATCCAGGTCTTCAAGACCGGCAGGTTTGCTCGAACGCGCATGTAGTTGTCGTAGACGATTCTCTGGGTCGGCTCGCGATAGGCGAGCACGGTATTGAAGCTGTCACCGATGCTGCGGACTTCCGGCGGGATGGCATCCCCCGTCACGCCCAGATGCAGGTCCCAGTACAGATCCCAATAGCTGGCCAGATAGCGCGCCATCAGCGGCTGTCCGGCGTTCGACTTGTCGAGCAGCTTGTCGAAAAACGCGACGACTTTGTTGCCGTACATCGGACGATACAGATCCGGCGTGACGGCCGACATGTAAATGCGCTTGCGCCGGTTGTCCTGGCCGCGTTTTTCCAGGCCTTGCAAAAACACCGTGACGCCTTGATCGGGATCGGGCTTCCATTTTTCGCTGAGCATGCCCCACAGATCGTAAGGCAGCGCATTTTGCTTGGTCAGCTCCGTACCGATCATGGGTAGGGCCAGACGCTCGCCGCCGTAAACGCTGATGAGGAAATAGGGCAGGATGGCATTGTCGACATAGGCCGCGTCGAAGTTTTCGAGAAACTGCCGGCGCATGCGGCTGACGGTAGTTGCGATATCATCCAGGTCGCGCATATTGGCGGCGGGTTGGTAGTGTGCGAGCGCGGGCGCGGCGGACAGTCCGCCGACGGCAGCGGCGCCCGCCTTTAGGAAGCTGCGGCGTTTCATGGCGTTTGGTCTCTCGGTTGGTCCACGCGCGGCTGGAGGCCGCGCTGATGACCAAACCAGGAGGCCGTCTTCGCGTTCGTGCGCGCAGGCTAACAAATTCGAGTGATTCGAATTCGCTAGGGTGTAGGCCGGCCAAGCGTTTCAGCGGTCGGCCGATGCCATGGGGCTGACATTAGTCTACGCGCTTCGGCGCCACTGGTTTCGCGCACGATGATGAAACGGCCCTCATTCAAGGCATCACCCAGCGTCGTCGCGCCAGTGCCTCTCCGCCGATCGGTGCCGTCGATACCTTGAAAGTGCAGCGGAATGTAATGTTCGAGCGTGTCGTCCCGCCCCATGCTGGCGCGAAGGCTGTTTGCAATGAGACCGCTGAAGCGGTCCGTGCGCTGCTTGGCTATCGCCGTTTTCAGCCGATCGAGATCACCGATCCTCGAACGGGCCGTCAAGTGTGCTGTTGCAGGCGATCTCGCCCTCCGGCGCCAGATTATGGCCAGTGCCGACATCGACGTCGATGCTGCCGTTGTGCTGATCGTCGAAGTGGTCGAGCTGGGCAATACGGATCTCGGCGGCCATGACCGGCATGCACGCCGCGAGGACGAACTGCAGGAACGTGCCCACCGCACATAATCCAAGCCAGCGCGCCATGATGTCCGCCCTCTCGATTGCTGGGGACTATGCCGAGGCGCAGGCAGGCGGGCAATGCCGTCCTGCAGCTATGAATGGATCGAGCAACGATTGGGACAGGGGATGTCTGTCGCGATCAGGTCGTCTGCCCCTGGACGAGGGAGACCGGCATGACGATGTCTCGGCCCGAGAAGCTGCCGAGCGTGAGCCTGCGCACCAGTTCCTCGGCGGCCCGTGTACCCATCTCCGGCGAACGCGTGCTCACCGTTGTCGGCGCCCGGTCGCTATACTTGCAGAATTCGAACTGATTGAAGCCGGTAACGCGCACCGTGTCTGGCACGTTCACGCCGCGCTGGGACAGATGCACCATCACGGCCATCGCCGCCTGGTCGTTGCAGCAGGCGACGGCATCGGGAAGATCGTGCGCCGTCACATATGCTTGAAGTGCTGCGCCGACATCCTCCACGTTCAAACTGCGGCTGCGCAAAATGGTAAGTTCAGCGCCGGCATCGCGGCAAGCTCGCTCCAGGCCGGCGCGGCGTTCCTCGAAGGAGCACCAGTGTACGACGGGCAGCAGGAAGACGATGTGGCAACATCCGCGTTCGATCAAATGCTGACCGATCAGCTGACCGCCGCGTGCGTCATCGACCCGGATACCGCACGCATCAAGTTGCGTGGGGACGGCGGACTCGTGCAGTAGCACACACGGCAGGCCGAGATCGGCCAGTGCATCGAGAACCACACGCCGCTGCGGATCGTTGCCGGATTGAACGACACACAGACCGTCAGCATCGATCGCGCGCGATTTCAAAGACTCGAGCAGCGTTGCGTGATCGGTGCCCTGGAACGCGACGGATATGCCGTGTTCGCTGAGGAAGCTGGCCATTCCTGAAAAAACATAAGTGTGGCAAGGGGTTGCCAGGAATTCGGGGTTGTTGCCGTTAATCACTACGACGCGGATTGACAGCCGGTTGGAAGGGGCGCCGGGCGCATAGTTCAATGTTCGGATGGCTTGCTCGACCCGTCGGCGGGTTTCCCTACCCATCTGGTCGAAGCGCTTGTTGATGACGTTCGACACCGTCATCATCGAAACGCCGCACTGGGCTGCGACTTCCCGCAGCGTGATGTCAGTGTGCTTTGAGCGCCCCCGCGACATCTTCATCCCATCAACGGCTACATCGAACCCCGCTAGCGCGCCAACATCGCGCCAAGCTGAAGTTTGCCTGACGACACTCTGTGAGTCACCCGGGATTATGACGATTTGGTGGTCGTGGGGCGTATGCGGTCAATATTTATTCAGATAGCGGCTCATCGCGCCGGGTCGCTTTGAATGCGCGAGGAGCGCCGCCTCTGACAGCCGGCTTCGCGGTTGGCAACGGCACACGCCCGGTCATCGCTGTCACGATTGAGTAGGTGAGATGCACGCGGATACGGGAGCGGATCTGTCGACTCCTTGGTTCCTACCTCGTTCGGCGAATGCTTTGGCGCATCCGCATTACGGCGTCGCCGCGATTAACCTTAATGATCCGTTTTCTTGGAACGCCCGCATCCATTCTCACGGCGCACTGTTGTGTCCGTGCCGAAGGCGCGCCCTGCGAGCGCGATCGGATTGAGAATCGTCGTGCGGCCCCGGAAAGCGAGCGGAGGAGAGCAATGGCGTTAATCCGGAATATGCATCCCAGTCAGTGGGACTACAAAATTCCATTCTACAATTATACGCCGCCAAAACCGGTGATACCGGAAAGGCCGGTGCCAACAAAGCCACCGAGTAAAGAGCCGCCGATCAAAGATTGGCATGCAGAAGACAAGTACGACCCTCCGAAGTACGAGCCACCAAAGTCCGGCCCGCCGAAGTACGATCCTCCGAAGTATGAGCCACCAAAGTACGATCCGCCGAAGCACCAGCCACCGAAGCACGATCCGGATAAATACACAAAAGACAAATACTACGACCTGAAGAACCTTGAATCGCGCACCGCCGACGGCGGTAATAACGACGGCGACAACGATCCCAATAACGACCGCGGGACGCATGATGCGCCGTTCGTTCGCGTAACGACCAGCAGTTACGTTGACGGCATCGGCCAGATTCCCGACCAGTCCCCTGGAGTCGGCGCCGCAACGCCGACCACGCTGCCGGCGCCGCGAGCGGTTAGCGATGCGGTCATGGCGCAAGGAGACGTGGATATCCCGAACGCCGCCGGCCTCAACGAATTCTTCCAGTTCTTTGGCCAGGCGCTGACGCATGACGTGGCCGAGGCGGCGACTGGGGCGTCAGGTGATCCGCCCTTGTTTCCCGCAGGATTGCCGTTTCCATTCGGTCGTACACCCTATGAGAACGGTACTCCGGAGACAGGTCCACGTCAGCAGATCAACGAGGAAACCAGTTTCCTCGATCTAAGCATGGTCTATGGCAATACGCAGACGATGCAGGATCTCGTGCGCGCAGATCTGTTCGATGCGCAAGGCAACAGCATCGGACAATCAGCCAAGCTTTTGATGGGAGCCAATGGGCTTTTGCCGACGATCAAGGATGTCGGCGAAGACTCCGGAAAAACGTCGCTTGAAGTTCTGGCGATATTTAGACCCGATGGCTTCGGTGGCCTTCCAGATCCGGCGACACCAGGTCTTGATCCGGCATCATTTGAAAATAGTTATTTTGCCGGTGACAATCGCGTCAATCAAACGCCCCTTCTGATCTCGCATCAGACGCTTTGGGCGAAAAATCACAATTACTGGGTCGATGAGCTGGCCAAAAAGAATCCGGGCTGGTCTCAGGATCAGCTGTTCGAGGCGGCTCGCGCGCTGAACGAGGCGAATTGGCAGCGCGTCGTATATGATGAGTACCTGCCGAAGCTACTGGGCGAAAATGCGCTTTCCGAGTATCAAGGTTATAAATCCAACGTCGATCCGTCAGTCATAAATGAATGGACTACGGTTGCTTTCCGTTTCGGTCACGATCAGTCGAGCCAAAACCAGCGGCCGCTGACGGAAGGCGGCGGGCTCGCCTCTTTCACGCAGTTCACGTTCGCGCTGTTCACGTTGTCGGAGGCGTTTGCAGCGGGCGCGGATGGGGTGAGGACCGAAGAAGAGCTCAACGCCTGGATCCGCGGTCAGCTTTCCGCGCACACTCAGGAGATCGATGGGCTGGTCGTTGACGGAAACCGGAACGCCTTGTTCGGCATCGGAGCTACGGTCGATCTTGAGGTGTTCGACATCCTGCGTGCGCGCGATCACGGCGTTTGGAACTATAACGATCTGCGCGATGGCTTGGGCTTGTCGAGCTATGCCAGCTTCGACGAGTTCGGTGCCGCCAATGGTGTCGACGCCGCCCGCCTGCAAGCCCTTAAGGATGTCTATGGCAACGATATCGAGAAACTGGATTCGATCGTAGGCGGTCTGCTGGAGAAGAAGCATCTCGATAGCCAACTCGGCGAGACCTTCACCAAACTGAACATCATGCAATTTGAAGCGCTGCGTGATGGCGACCGCTTCTTCTATGAGGAGCGCCTCAAGGATTCGCCTGAGCTCCTCAAGCAAATCGAATCGACGTCAATGGCCGATATCATCGAGCGCAATACCGATATCGACTACATATACCGCGATGCGTTTGCGGCGCATGAGAGGCTGACCGCTAGCAACGGCAAGCTCGATGGCACCGAGGGTAAGGATCTCGCGATCGGTTCTGATAGTGCCGACGTGATCAAGACCGGTGGCGGTGACGACGATGCTTACGGCGGAAAAGGCAGCGACCAGATCTATGCCGGAGCTGGCAACGACTGGATCTACGGCGGCGAAGGCGATGACTGCATCTGGACCGGCGCGGGACGCGATCTGATCGTGTTCGAGAAGAATTCCGGCAAGGACGCGGTCATGGACTTCGATACGCAGAACGACGTGCTGGACTTATCCGCCTACGGCATCGAGTCGTGGAAAGATATCAAGGGCGCGATGAAAAACACGCCGTTCGGCGTGACGATCAAGCTCGACAAATACAACACCGTCGAACTGGTGGGCGTAAAGGCCAAGGCGCTCACCGCCGATAACTTCGTGTTCGACGATCACGACGCCTACGCCTGAGTGCGGAAGCGCTGTCCTGCGCGACAGACGCGACAAACACGGTATGCCGGCGCGCTAACAGACGTGCGCCGGCATTTTCCCGAAACTTCCTGTATCGGCAAAACAGTCATCGGGGCGGACGGATCGAATGGGTGATCGGACTGGCGGCAGGCGGCGGGCGCGCAACCGGCTTTCGGCGGTCCTGCGATCCATGGCGGGGGCATTCTTTGCCGTCGGCATTTTCAGCCTTTTCAGCAATCTCGCGATGCTGGTTGCGCCGCTCTACATGATGCAGATCTACGATCGCGTGCTGGCATCCGGCAGCAAGGAAACGCTGATCGCGCTGACCATCCTGGCCATCGGCCTGCTGGCCATCAACGCATTGCTCGAGGTGTCCCGGTCGCGCCTTCTGGTGCGCATCGGTGCCAAGCTCGATGAAAAACTCAGCGCCAATCTTTTTACGTGCGCGTTCCAGGCGCGACTGGCCGGTAACGAACGCTCATCAAGCGAGCCGTTGCGCGATCTGGAATCCGTGCGCTCGTTCCTGACCGGCTCCGGTATTATCGCGATTTTCGATGCGCCGTGGACGCCGATTTATCTCGCCGTGGTTTTCATATTGCATCCGGTGCTGGGTATCGTCGCCAGTATTGGCGCGATCATCATCGTGATCCTGGCATTGACCAGTGAGTTCACGGTCAAGAAGCCGCTGCTGGAAGCTGGGCGCGGTTCGCGCAACTCCACCGATTTCACCGATCTGCTGACGCGCAATGCCGAGGCCGTTCATGCGATGGGCATGCTCGGCTCGCTGACGCGCAGGTGGGCGCGCTTCCATCACTACGGCGTGGCCTGGCAGGCGATCGCGAGCGATCGCATGGCGGTGCTTCAGTCGATCGCGAAACTGGTCAGGATGTCGTTGCAGATCGCTATGCTGGGGACCGGGGCCTGGCTGGTGCTAGATCACGCCATGTCGGCTGGATCGATCATTGCCGCGTCCATCATAACGGCTCGCGCTTTGGCGCCGGTCGAAATGCTGATCGGCCAATGGCGGCCGCTGGTCAATGCGCGCCAGGCCAGCCATCGCCTTCGCCAAACGCTGGAAACGATCGACGACTTCGATCCGAACCGAACAAGGCTGCCCCGCCCCGGTGGCCGCTTGCAGGTGAGTCAGGCGGGATATCGCCTGCCGGGCGCCACCGCGCCGCTGCTGAGCAACGTGTCGTTTGAATTGGAGGCAGGGCAGGCGCTGGGTATCATAGGTCCGAGCGGCGCCGGCAAATCCACGCTGGTTCGCCTGCTGGTCGGGCTGACCGACACCAGCTTTGGCACGGTTCGCCTCGATGGCGCGGAAATCACGAGCTGGCCACGCGAGGATCTCGGCGCATTCATCGGGTATCTGCCGCAGGACGTGCAGTTGATGAGTGGTACGGTGGCAGCCAACATTTCCCGTTTCGGCGATCACGACTCGCAGCGCATTACGGACGCGGCACAACTGGCGGGCGTGCACGAGATGATCCTGGAACTGCCGGACGGATATGAGACGCACGTCGGTGATGGCGGGCGCGCGCTGTCGGGCGGTCAGCGGCAGCGTATTGCGTTGGCGCGTGCGGTGTATGGCGATGTGCGGTTGATCATTCTCGACGAGCCGAACGCCAATCTCGATCACGATGGTGAGATGGCGCTGAGACGCACGCTGCAATGGCTCAAGCACAATCAGCGCACGGTCATCGTGGTTTCGCATACGCCGGCGGTGCTGCATTCGGTCGATCATCTGCTGGTGCTGCGCAATGGCCGCGTCGATCGCTTCGGCCCGCGCGATCGCGTGCTGGCGGATCTCGCCCGCAACGCGCCGCCGCGCCCGCTGCCGACGAACGTGCAGCAGCAAGGCCCATCCGTGCAGGAGGCGGCTCATGGCTGACGCGCCGCGCCCCGAGAGGCTCGATCTGACCGAGCATCTGCCGGAAGTCGAGGTGCCGACGGGCTATCGAAAGTGGACGCTCCTGGGGCTCCTGACTCTGATCGCAGCCTTCGGCGGAATGGGCATGTGGGCGGCAACGGCGTCGCTCGACAGCGCCGTGGTGGCTGTCGGTAAGGTCACGGTCGCCAGTAAGCGAAAGGTCGTGCAGCACCTGGAAGGTGGCATCATACAGCGGCTGGCGGTGCGCGACGGGGATAGCGTGCAGGAAGGCGACGTGCTGATCGAATTCGATCCGACACGCGCGAAAACGCGTTTTGCGATTGTGCGCACTGGCTATCTTTCGGCACTGGCCGGCGAGGCGCGGCTCATCGCCGAGCGTGACGGCAAAAGTGCCATAGAATTTCCTGCCGAGGTCGTGAAAGAAGGCGCGCGCGACCCCGAGATCGCGGAGTTCGCGGCTGGCCAGCAGCGCATCTTCGACACGCGCAAACGCGAGTTCGATGGCCAGACCGATATCCTCAACAGTCGCATCGAGCGGCTGAAGGAAGAGATCCGTGGCCAGACTGCGGAGCGCGCGGCGGCGCAGAAGCAGCTCGAGATGGCGCGTGAGGAACTTGCTATCCTAGAGGAGCTGTATCGTAAGCAGCACACCACACGGAACCGCATTCTTTCAGCGCGCCGCGAAGTGTTTCAGCTCGACGGCGCGATCGGCCGGCTGGCGTCCAGCATCGCGGCATCGGAAAAGGAGATCGGCGAGACCGGGCTTAGCATCGTGCAGACCCGCAACCGGATCATGACGGAAGTTGCGGCTGAGCTGAAAACAACACAGGCAAAGGTGCTGGAACTGCGTGAGCAGTATCTCGAAGGTCAGTCGGAAATCGAACGCGCGGTGTTGCGCGCGCCGGTGAGCGGAACGGTATTCGGCACCCAGGTGCACACCGTGGGCGGTGTGGCGCGGCCCGGGGCGACGCTGCTCGAAATCGTGCCGGATAATGACGATCTGGTGGTCGAGGTTCATCTGCGGCCGCAGGATGTGGATCTCGTCGCCATCGGTCAGACGACCGAGGTGCGCTTCAGCACGCTCAAGCAGCGCGCGATGCCGACCGTCGCTGGTCGATTGTCGTTCGTGTCGGCCGATACTGTGTCAGATCCTCGCGAGATGCAGCCCTATTACGTGGCCAACGTCGAAGTGAAGTTGGCGGAGCTTCAGCGCATTGGTGCGCTACGGCTTCAGCCCGGCATGCCGTGCGAAGTCCTGATCAAGACGGGGCAGAGGACGGCGCTGGCCTATCTGACCCAGCCGCTGGCGGAAAGCCTCAATCGCGCCTGGCGCGAGCGATGATAGGTGGTCCCCATCCGCCGCGTCTTTGGCTTGCAGCGTAATCGCCAGATCGTCAGATAGAGCCGCCAGCCACCGCAAACTGTGTGATGGGCAACATATAAATACCGCCGCAGCGGCCTATCCGCCGTCATCGCGCAGATGTGATCATCATTGCCACACCAGACGCGCTTAGATCGTGCACGCATCCCGTATCGACGCACGCTTCCGCAGCGTTCGATGTGCCAGCAATCGCAAGCCCTGGGTGATCTCGATGGCCAAACTGAACATCAATGGAAAAGATCTCGACCTCGAGGTGGATGGCGCGACGCCCCTGTTATGGGTGATCCGTGAGCACGCCGACCTGACCGGAACGAAATATGGCTGCGGCGTTGGTATGTGCGGTGCCTGCTCCGTGCATATCAATGGTGAAGTCCAGCGCTCCTGCATGATCGCGGTGTCGGACGTTCAGCCGACCGACAGGATCGTCACTATCGAGGGCCTGTCGGCCAATGGCGATCATCCGGTGCAGAAAGCATGGCTGGAGCTGGAAGTGGCGCAATGCGGCTACTGTCAGACCGGCCAGATCATGGCCGCGGCAGCTCTGCTGAAGAACACGCCCAAGCCCAGTGACGCCGATATCGACACCGCGATGACCAACATCTGTCGATGCGGCACCTACCAGCGGATCCGTCAGGCCGTGCATGCGGCCGCCGGTAGCAGCCAGGGTTGAGGAGCGCGCGCCATGACCATTACGACAGCACTTTCCCGCCGCAAGTTTCTCGTCACCGCCGCTGCTGCAGGTGGTGGACTCGCGCTCGGTATCGACGCCGGTGGTATCGGCCGCGCGCTCAGCCAGATCGCCATCGGCGGTTCGGTGGACGGCAGCGAAATCGGCGTCTGGGTTTTCATCAAACCCGACGAAGAGGTCGTCATCCGCATTGCGCGCTCGGAAATGGGGCAAGGCACACTAACCGGCCTCGCACAGCTCGTCGCCGAGGAACTTGACTGCGACTGGTCGAAGGTGAAGGCCGAATATCCGACGCCGGGCGAGAACCTGGCACGTAATCGTGCCTGGGGCGACATGTCGACCGGCGGGTCGCGCGGCATTCGCGGGTCGCATGATTATGTGCGCCAGGGCGGTGCCGCCGCTCGACAGATGCTGCTGCAGGCAGCCGCCAA
This sequence comes from Pseudomonadota bacterium, assembly GCA_023412745.1. Taxonomy (GTDB): domain Bacteria; phylum Pseudomonadota; class Alphaproteobacteria; order Rhizobiales; family Hyphomicrobiaceae; genus ZC4RG25. The sequence continues at coordinate 45,567 of JAEZBZ010000276.1, forward strand.
CGAATGGAGCGTGCCCGTTGGTGAACTGGTAGTGGACAAGGGTGTCATCACACACGCTGCCTCCAAGCGCACCACGACCTACGGCAAGGTGGCGACGGCGGCCGGAAAACTGCCGGTGCCGGATCTGAAGACGATGAAGCTGCGCGATCCGAAGGACTGGAAAATCGCCGGCAAGCCGCTGAAGCGCCTGGATACCCAAGACAAGCTGACCGGCAAGCTCGTCTACGCCATCGACATCAATCTGCCGGACATGCTGACCGCGACCATCATGGACGCGCCGGTGTTCGGCCAGAAACTCACCAGCTACGACGAAGCCAGTGTCGAAGGCATGCCCGGTATCAAGGGCGTCTATCGCGTCGGCGAGACCGCGGTTGCGGTGGTCGCCGACACATTCTGGCAGGCCAAACAAGGACTGGATGCACTCAATCCGACCTGGGAGGAAGGCCCCAACAACAAGGTGTCGAGCAAGACCATCGCGGCGGTGCTGAACGAGGGGCTGACCTCGAAGGACGGCGTTTCCGTCGGCAATCAGGCCGGCGATGCCGACAAGGCGATTGCCGGCGCCGCCAAGAAGCTGGAGGCGGTCTACACCACGCCTTACTGGCATCACGTCACCATGGAGCCGATGAACTGCACGGCGAAGTGGCCGGCGGACAAGTGCGAGGTCTGGGTGGCGTCGCAAAACGGCGAGGCGTCGCTTGCGGCGGCTGCCGAAGCGGCGGGACTGCGCCCATCGCAATGCGAGGTCTACAAACACCACCTCGGCGGCGGGTTCGGCCGGCGCGGATTCCAGGATTACGTGACCAAGGCGGTGCTGCTGGCCAAGCAGATCCCCGGCGTCCCGGTGAAAACCATCTGGACGCGCGAGGAGGATATGCGCCAGGGCCGATTCAAGCCGATCGGTCACTGCAAGCTGGAAGCTGGGCTTGATGACAAAGGCAATCTCGTCGGCTTCAAGATGCGCATCGCCGCGCCGTCGATCATGGCCTACGCTTTTCCGCAGAGGCTTGGCGCCGGCGGCATGGACCCGATCGCATTCCAGGGGCTCAACCGTGGTGGCGCCGAGGGCCAGATCGGCTACACCATTCCGAACCTGCTGATCGAGCACGCCATGCGCAATACGCACGTGCCGCCCGGCTTCTGGCGCGGCGTCAACAACAACCAGAACGCCGTGTTCCTCGAATGCTTCATGGATGAAGTCGCCAAGGAAGCCGGCAAGGATCCGCTAGAATTCCGGCGGGCGATGATGGCCAATCATCCCAAGCATCTTGCCGTTTTGAATGCGGTGGCCGAGAAGGCCGGCTGGGAAACCAGCAAGCCGCCGGAGGGGCAGTTCCGTGGCATTGCTCAGCATATGGGCTACGGCAGCTATGTGGCTGCGGTGGCGGAAGTGTCCGTATCGGACAACGGCCGGCTCAAGATCCATCGCCTCATCATGGGCACGGACAGCGGGCACGTCGTCAATCCGGACCAGGTGATCGCGCAGGTCGAGGGATCGGTGGCGTACGGCCTCGGCGCCACGCTGCACCAGAAAATCACCATCGATGAGGGCCGGGTCGTGGAGGACAATTTCCACACCTATCCTTCGATGACCCTGGAGGAGTTTCCGAAGATCGAGACCGTGCTGGTGCCCTCGGGCGGCTTCTGGGGCGGTGTTGGCGAACCGACAATCTGCGTTGCGGCGCCGGCCGTGCTCAACGCGATCTTCGCGGCAACCGGCAAACCGGTGCGCTCGTTGCCGCTGGCTGACGTGAAGCTCAGGGCGTGAGTTTGCGACGACAGCCCCTGCTGGCAGCGGTCGCCGCCGTTGTGGCGGTGGCCCTGCCTGTGGCTTCCGGTTCGGCGGAGCCGTTGATCCCCTACGACATCGTGGGGGACGCGATCCCCGAACCGCTGGGCAAGCTCGCCGGTGATCCGGCGCGTGGAAGAACGCTGGTGCTGGATCGCAGTGTCGGCAATTGCCTGATCTGCCATAAGGCGCCGGAACCGGGTGAACGCTTCATGGGTGAGTTGGGCCCGGACCTGACCGGTGTCGGTCGCAGGTTGAGCCCAGGCCAGATCCGCCTGCGTCTCGTCGACCAGAGCAGCCTCAATGCGAAAACGCTGATGCCGCCATACTATCGCGTCGACGGCCTGACCCGCGTGGCGCAGCGCTATCGGGGCAAGCCGGTGCTCGACCCGCAGCAGGTTGAAGATGTGGTCGCGTATCTTACGTCATTGAAAGATTGAAACAGGCAACGAACATGACGGTGTCCAATCCGTTGCAAAATGGGCCGACGCGCCGCGAGCTGATCGCCGGCGGAATCGCAATTGCCTGCATTCCGCTGACAGGCACTGCTGCCCTGGCAACGCCGCAGGAGATGGAAAGCGCGATCCGTGCGTTGACCGGCGGCGCCACGGTGACACCCGGCGGCATGAAGCTGGTGCTGCCGGAACTCGCCGAGAACGGCAACATCGTGGCGCTGGCCGTGACGGTGGAAAGCCCGATGACGGCGCAGGATCACGTCAAGGCCGTGCACGTCTTTTCGGCACTCAACCCGATCGCGACGGTGGCGCGGTTTCATCTGTCGCCGCGCGCCGGCGCAAATCCGACCGTCAACACCAACATTCGTCTCGCTGATTCACAGCGCGTCACGGCCATCGCGGCGATGAGCGACGGCAGCTTCCGCTCAGCCGACGCCAATGTCGTGATCACCATTGCCGCCTGTATCGATGGGGGCTAGGAGTACACCATGCCACAGCCGGCCCGCATCGCGATGCCGACGTCCGCCAAAAAGGGCGAGGTGATCCAGATCCGCACAATCATCCAGCACGAAATGGAGACAGGCTATCGCCGCGACAATCGCGGGCTTGCCATCCCGCGCCACATTATCAGCGACCTCGTGGTGACATACGCTGGCGAGGAAATCTTCCGCTTCGACATGTTTCCGGGCGTGTCGGCCAATCCGTACGTCGGGTTCACCACCACGGCGACGCAAACCGGCGAGATCGTTTTCACCTGGACCGACGATCGCGGTGAGACAACCACGGAGAGGCGCAAGCTAACAGTCACATGATGCCGACGTTGCCCGCCATGCGTCGACTTCTGGCCGCTGCGTTCGCCACGCTGGCGGCAACGGTCGTTGCGGCCGAGGAGCGGCCATCGCCGCCGCTGCCTGGTGAGTATTTCCAGTCTGAGGAAACCCGGCGGCTGCAGGCGGATGAATTCGCCAATCCCGGCATGCTGTGGGTGGAGCAGGGGGCGACGCTATGGAACAAGCAGGACGGTACGGAAGGCAAGTCTTGCGCGAGCTGCCACCAACAGGCGCCGGTCAGCATGAAAGGCGTGGCCGCGCGCTATCCTCTGGTGGATGCTGGCGGCCGGCTGCTCAATATCGAGGGGCGCATCAACCAGTGCCGGACTGAGCGCATGGGCGCGCCGGCGCTCACCTACGCGAGTGACGAATTGTTGGCGCTGACGGCCTATATCGCACATCAGTCGCGCGGCATACCCCGTGACGTCGCGGTCGATGGCCCGGCGAGACCGTTCTTCGAGGCCGGACGCGCCTTCTATGCGCAGCGCCAGGGCCAGCTCAATCTCGCCTGCGGCCAATGCCACGATGAGAACGCGGGAAAAAAGCTGCGCGGCGATATCATCAGTCAGGGCCAGACGCATGGATGGCCGGCGTATCGGCTGGAATGGCAGGCCATGGGATTGCTGCATCGCCGGCTCAGGGCGTGCAGCCTTGGTGTCAGGGCCGAAGTGCTCGACTACGGCGCGCCGGAATATCTCGCGCTCGAGCTCTATCTCGCATGGCGCGGCCATGGTCTGCCGATGCAAAGCCCCGGCATCAGGCGCTAAGTCTGCAAAAGATGGCAGGGTGAGACCGTTTAACCTTCAAAGTGGACGTAAGTCCTTGATGAGTCTAAAAGAACTCTGCACGCAGATTTCCGTCTCAATTTTGTGGTCAATCGACCTCCCGCCAGGTGGGCAATGCCGATCACGCAAACCTCTTTTCTCAGAACCAGCGCACTGTTGCTCATCGTCGGGCTGTTGGTTCTCGTTGGAATTGTCGGTTCGACGCTTTGGCTTATTGAGCAGACCCAGCATCATTTCTCCGCAGTGCTGCAAGCCAGGGATCTGAGAACGACGACGGCGAGCCTTCGCATAGCGTTGCACGAGATGGAGTCCAGCCAGCGCGGCTACATCCTGTCGCAAGAAGAAGTCTATTTAGCCCCCTACAACACCGCTCGCGGCAGCATTTTTCCGCATTACGAACGTCTCCGCGAAGTCGTCCGGAACTACCCGAAGTATCAACAGCGCGTGGACGCCCTGGCGCCGGCCCTCAAGCAGAAGCTCGACGAACTGCAACAGACCATCGATCTCGTGCGCGCTGGGCGTCAGGCCGAGGCTATTGCCATCGTCGCGACCGATCGCGGCAAGCAACTCATGGATGATGCGCGCGATCTGTTGGTCGAGATCATGAGGGATGCCGACGCCAATGTGACATCCAGCAGCGAAGAACAGACGGCCAGCACCAACATGCTGCACAAGGTCGCAATCGTCGGTGGCATTGTCATAATCCTGGTGATGGGAAGTTCCGTCTGGACTGCGTTGAACTATACGCGCGATCTGCTCAAAGCCCGGCAGGAAGTCGAAAAGCTGAATGCCGATCTCGAAAATCGCGTGAACGAGCGAACTCAGGATCTCATTCGTGCCAACGAGGAAGTCCAGCGGTTTGCCTATATCGTCACCCATGACTTGCGTGCGCCCCTGGTCAATATCATGGGCTTCACCAGCGAGTTGGACGCGACGATGAAGTCTATACAGGCCTACGTGCTGGCGGACGGCGATCCGCTTAGCGAGCAGGAGATCCAGGAGGCGCGGACAGCCGCCTCGGAAGACCTGCCCGAGGCGATCGGCTTTATCCGGTCCTCGACCCGCAAGATGGATGGCCTCATCAATGCGATCCTGAAGATCTCGCGCGATGGCAAACGTCCGATAAAGCCGGAAAAAATCGACCTGAGAGGGCTGCTGGAGGCCAATCTGGCCACGATCCAGCATCAGATCGTAGATGCCGAGGGGACAACCAATTTGACTATCGGCGTGCCAGAAATCGTCTCCGACCGGTTGTCGCTTGAGCAGGTGGTTGGCAACTTGCTTGACAATGCCGTGAAGTATCGGGTTCCTGATCGGCCTCTCGAGATCCGCGTTGCGGTCGATCGTGCGGCCGGCCGGCAAGTGCGCATCGATCTCACCGACAATGGTCGTGGCATCGCCGCGGAGGATCACCAGAGGGTATTCGATCTTTTCCGCCGCTCGGGCCAGCAGAGCCAGCCGGGAGAAGGCATCGGCCTTGCACATGTGCGCACGCTGGTGCGCAGCCTCGGTGGCGACATCACCCTGTCCTCGGTCTTCGGCGAAGGCAGTACTTTTTCCATACTCCTGCCGCTGGACGTCAGGACCGTCACAAGGAGTAGCGAATGAACGACGCGAAGCCTGTTTTGATCATCATGATCGAGGACGACGAGGGGCATGCCCGGCTCATCGAAAAGAATATCCGTCGTGCCGGCGTCAACAACGAGATCATCCCCTTCACCAATGGGACGGATGCGCTTGCCTACCTCCTGGGCCCAGATGGCGCTGGTGAAGTGAGCGCCGGCCGCCAGCTTCTCATTCTGCTTGATCTCAACCTGCCCGATATGACGGGCGTATCCATTCTGGAAAAGGTGAAGAACAACGCGCACACGCGTCGTTCGCCCGTGGTCGTTCTGACGACGACAGACGACGAGCGCGAAATCCAGCGTTGCTACGATCTCGGCGCCAACGTCTATATCACCAAGCCGGTGGACTACGACGGTTTTGCCAACGCGATCCGCCAGTTGGGACTGTTCTTCGCCGTGATGCAGGTTCCGGAGACCGAATAGCGTGCCAAACCGCGTATTCCGTGTGCTGCAGATCGACGACGATGTAGTGCTTGCGCGCCTGGTCGAAAAGGCGCTTACGCGGCGCGGCTATTCGTATGAACACGCGCGCGATGCCGCGTCCGGCCTCGATCGCATAGCTAAGGGCGGCATTACCGTCCTGGTGCTCGATCATTTTCTCGATAGCGGAACCGGCTTGTCCGTGCTGGAGAAGCTGAAGGAAATTCCGCAAGCGCCGCCGGTCGTATACGTGACTGGATCGCAGGAATTGAGCGTCGCGGTGGAAGCGCTGAAGGCGGGCGCGTCCGATTATGTTCTGAAGAGCGTGGGAGAGGAGTTTATCCTGCTGCTCGTCAGCGCCATTGAGCAGGCGATCGAAAAGGCAAGGCTCGAGCGGCAAAAGGAACTCGCGGAACAGGAAGTGCGGGCCGCTCGTGATCGGGCCGAAATTCTGCTGGCAGAAGTGAACCACAGGGTCGCGAACAGCTTGGCGCTGGTGGCGTCCCTGGTCCGCATGCAGGCTTCCGCTGTCTCCGATCCGGATTCACGAAATGCCCTTAATGAAACACAGGTCCGCATCCTGGCGGTCGCCGGCCTGCACCGCCGTCTCTATACGTCCGACGATGTCCGCTCGGTTTTCCTCAATTCTTACCTGAATTCTCTGATCGACGAGCTAGACAAGACAATGCACGCAGCGGGCAAGCTCGCGCGCGTGAAGACCGACCTCGACGCGATGAGCGTACCGACCGACATCGCGGTGCTGGTCGGGTTGATTGTCACCGAACTGCTGACCAATGCCTACAAGTATGCCTATCCGGGCAATCAGTCCGGGGAAGTTCGTGTTTTGATGCGCAAAGCCAGCCCGACAAGGGCAACGCTGATGATCGAAGACGACGGGGTTGGCTGGGACGGGACTGGCGAGGCCAAGGGCACGGGGCTCGGCACGCGTCTCGTCGCGGCAATGGCAGGGCGATTGGGAACCTCCATCGTCTATGGCGACGGGCAGGCGGGCACACGTATTGCGTTCGAGCTTCGCGTGGCGGACGAGAACGAGGAAGAGGCGGCCGCCGAGGACGACGCAGGGCCGATCGAGACGCCTTGAAACGCGGCGGATCTCGCCAACCCCGGCCTGTGCGCTACCACTATCGAGTTGGCAGCAAAGTGTAGCCATCCCCAGTGAGTGCGGTCAAGGCCGCACGCGGGGCTGCGCGGCGCCGGGACAGTGAGTTTTCGTGCTCCCTCAAAACGAAATCAGCCGGTGCCTGTTGGCACCGGCTGTAGCTCAGTGGCGTTGCCGCCAGACGTGTCATCGCTTCATCCAGTAGAAGATGTCAGCCGGCGAAGGCGTCTCGCGCGAATAGCCGAAGTTGGACGTGTAGATGCCGCCCTGGTAGCGCTCCGCGACGTCACCGATCGAGTCGTTGTTGACTTCGGCCGCGTAGTCCTCGGCGTTGTCCTTGACCTGATAGCCGAGCTCTGCGTCGCGCGTGCTGTTCCACCAGCGGCGCGTATTGTTGGAGGCGCCCCAGACCACGCGGCAGCCGAGATCGGGCGCCGTCAGTCCGGCGGCGACCAGACCGACGAGATCGGGATAGCTCAGCCAAGACGCGAGATGGCGGCGCTCAGTCGGCTTGGCGACGCACGAACCGATGCGGATCGACAGGCTTTCGACGGCATACTTGTCCCAGTAGAGACGGCCGAACATCTCGCCGTACACCTTGGAGATACCGTAGTAGCCATCCGGACGGTGATCACAATTCTCGTCGAGCTTGGTCGTGCGTTCGTGGAAGCCGATCGAGTGAACTGAGCTGGCGAAGATCACGCGGGCTTTTGCGGCGCGCGCCAGTTCGAAGATATTGTAGGTGCCGACGAAGTTCGGACCCAGCACCTCGTTGAACGGGCGATCGATGGAGACCGCGCCGAAATGCACGATGGCCGACACTTCATCGGCCATTGCATCGAAGGCGGCTTTGTCGCTGAGGTCCTGCTTGCGGAATTCGCTGCCCTGCGGGATGGCGTCGGGGAAATCCGCGATGTCACTCAGGATCATCGCGTGGCCCTTTTCGGCCAGACCCTTCGTCAGAACGCGGCCGAGTGCGCCGGATGCTCCGGTCAGAAGGACTTTCTTGGACATGGATGTTCTCGTCTTTCTTTTATGATCTGTGTAGGTCGTGATTGGCTCGCTTCAGGTCCAGGCAACTGCGGTCTTGCGGCGACCCTGCTGGCTCATGGAAAACCGGTACGCATGAGGCCCTGAAGATGGGGCTGGCTGGCAGTTTTGCCTACGCGGGATGTGGACGTCAATGCTATCGCTATATTCATGACAATATAACGATCGAGATCGGTGGTGTGGCGGCGGTCTCCCCATGCCCACCCGGCGCAGGTTTATGAGGAGGACATTGCGGAATTTACCCCTGACCGTTACGTAAGTTGCGGCTTGGGGAGCGCAGGGCGTCGTTGTCCGCTGGCGCACAAGCTAAGCTGCGCTTTAGCCAGCCGGCGGGGTCATTCCAGCAATGGCAAGAGCGATCGCGCCGTTGTGATAGTGGCCTATGATGGCGCCCATTTCGACTACGCCCCTATCACCGAGCGCGCGGCGAGCGCCCGCCAGTGTTTCGTCGCTGACGGTATGGTGTCCCAGCATTCCGGTTGTGAAGGCGTGGGCTGCAGTTTCGTCGGGGCTGGAAAAGCGGGGCGCGTCGCCGACATTGATCGCGTCGATAACCTGCTGCGCGAGACCGGCCTTCAGCGCCAGCGCCACGTGATTGTTCCACATATAGCGGCAATTATAATGGCGCGCGGTGATCAGGATCACCAGCTCCGAGATGCGGGCATCGAGCGTCGTGCCCCATCGCAGGAACTCGCCGAGCTTCTGCGCGCGCGATGCCAGCTCCGGGCTGTGCAGCCAGACGTGCACCGGGCCACGCACTTCTTTGCGCGGGCCGCTGGCCACTTCATTGGCGACGCGTTGCTGCTCGGCGTCGAGGTTCTTCAGATCGGGAAGCGGAATGTGGCCGCGCGACATGGATATCTCCCGGATGGAAAATCTCAAGCCTTAGTCTGCGCGGCAAGGAACTCTTCCAGCGAGAAGAGCTTGGGGTCGTAGGCCGGCTCGGTGATCTTGGTGCCCTGGAATGGCGTCGCCTCATGCAGCCATTTCTTCGGCGGCGGCAGATCCCAGGTGAAGCGATTGCCGGCATGCCATTTGACCGGGCCATCTTCGAAATCCATGAGCTGGATCGGCGGCGGTAAGATCTCCACGCGATGGCCGTCTGGGTCGCGGAAATACACGTAGAACGCATGGCCCTGTCCATGCCGGCCAGGGCCGCGCTCGAAATTGCGCGAGAAGCCGATGCCGCCGGCGGTGTCGAGCGCCCTCAGCAGGCAATTGGCGTCGGAGACGATGTAGGCGAAGTGGTGCATCGTCGGTCCGCGCCGCGACAGGAACACGATGTCGTGCGGGTTGTTCTTGCGATAGAGGAACAGCCCCAGCGGATCCTCGTCCTCCGGCTTGTCGACGAAATAGTCCGAGATGCGGAAACCGAGATCGGTATAAAAGCGCCCCGCGGTCGGCACGTCCGGCATCAGGCACTGCACGTGGTCGTAACGCAGGGCCGCCGCGCCGCGATGAAGATGCGGCCGGTCGTGCAGCCGCGGCTGCGTCGGCATGCTGGCACACAGCTCGAGAGGCACGCCGGTGAAATCGCGCAACACCAGCGTCCGCCCCTGGTAATCGCGCTCCACCCAGCGTGCCTCTATCTCCTTACGGTCAAAATACGCTTTGGCCGCGTCCAAATCTTCGTCGCGAAAGACGCGAAAGCCGAGGGCTTCGCACTCAGGCGCGGCATCCGTTGCAGTCAGCACCAGGCTGTGATGGCAGGATTCCTCGACGCCGCGCAGATAGGTGACGCCGTGGCCTTCGTCGCTCACAATCAGGCCGATGACTTCCGTGTAAAACTCGCGTGTTTTCGGCAGGTCACGGACCGACAGACGGATGTGGCTTGCGCGCGTGATGTTGAAGGGCGGATTGAAGTCGGTTTGCGGGACGGGCATGGCCTTGGGCACTCCGGAGTGATCTGTCCGCTGATGGCTGGGCTGGCTGCTAGGCGGCCTTGTTATCGTGATGATGGCCGATCGCGGCTTCGAGGCGCGCTTCATACTCCTGGAACACGGCTTCGTGCCGGTGCCGGGGACGCGGCAGATCGATCTTCAGTTCCAGTGATACCCGCGCCGGACGCCCGCTCATCACCAGCACGCGGTCCGACAGGTAAATTGCCTCGCGGATGTCATGCGTGATGAACAGGATGGTGTTGCGCGTGGTGTTCCAGATGTCGCCAAGCGCATTCTGCATGGCCTCGCGCGTTTGCGCGTCGAGTGCGCCGAACGGCTCGTCCATCAGCAATGCGGACGGCTCGATGGCGAGGGCTCGTGCGAGCCCCACGCGCTGGCGCATGCCGCCTGACAGGCGGTGAGGGTGATAGTCCTCAAAGCCCGAGAGGCCGACGAGGTTGACGTATTTCTGGGCAAGGCGCGTCTGTTCGGCTTTCGGCAGACCCTTGGAATTGAGGCCAAACGCGATGTTGCCCATCACCGTCAGCCACGGAAACAGCGCGAATTCCTGGAACACGATGCCCCGGTCGAGGCCCGGTCCGCGTACCTCCTTGCCATCGACACTGACCGTGCCGCCGGACGGCTCCGACAATCCGCCGGCGATGCTGAGCAAGGTGGACTTGCCGCAACCCGATGAGCCGATAATGCTGACGAATTCGCCATCGCGGACCGTGAACGAAATGTCCTCGAACACGCGCAGATGACGCGTGCTGTTCCAGCTTTCGCGGCGTGCGTAGGTTTTGCTGAGACGATCGATGCGGAGTTCACCCATCAGTTTCTATCCCTCACCGTGCCCCAGCGTTCGACGGTCGCGACTTCCAGTCCGCGCAGGAAAACGCGCTCGATCAGCAGCCCGACGATGCCGACGACGAGCAGACCGGCATAGACGACATCGGAATTGAAGTATTCACGGCCCCAGTAGATCCGGTAGCCGAGACCGGCGCTCACTGACACTAGCATCTCGGCGACGATCAGGATGCGCCAGCAGCGGGAGAAGGCGAGCCGGTAGCCGGCGATCATTGACGGCAGCGCGGCGGGCACCAAAACGCGCCAGAACAGCGACGGTCCGGTGGCGCCGAAAGCCTTGCCGGCGCGGATCAGCGAGCCGTCCACCGTGCGCACGCCGGTCCAGGCGTTCAGCGTGACGGTCAACGCCACTTCGTAAATGAGAATGCTGGTGATCGCGAATTCGGTTAGCCCGAACCAGATCATCGACAGGGGAAACAGCGCGGTGCCAGGAATGGCGAGAAGGAAATTGAGCGGGGCTGCGAGGATGCGCTCCCATATGCGGAAGTAGCCCATCATCACGCCGATGATGGTGCCTGCGATGGATCCGATGAAAACGCTTTCCAGCAGGCGGCGAAGCGAGGCCCAGATGTCGTTCCACAGGGTGCCTTGCTCGGCCATCCGCACCAGCGCGGAGAAAATCGCGCTGGCCGGCGGGAACAGTGCCGCCGGCATGCCGCTGAGGCGTGCCGCCAGTTCCCAGAGAATGACGAGGACAACGAGGGGGCCGGCCAGGAAGAGAAGGTTTCTCAGGCCATTTGCAATGCCCCCTCCGGTGCGGATTTCCTCCGCCGAAAGGCTTCGCGCCACACGGCCGTCGGTGTCCAGTGCCGCCATCGCAGGGTTCGTCCTGTTGCGTTCTGACGTCGGGTTATTTGATTGCGGCTTCAGCTTTGTCGCCGAAGCTTCGATCAAGGATCGTGTCTAGATCCAGCTTGGACTTGATGGTTCCGGCCGCGGCGAGCGCATCACGCGTTCCGCCGAGTTCCTTGGCATCAGTGGCGATGAAGTTGACGCCGGTGAATTTATCGACCTCGAACATCATCGTCTTGATGGTGGCGTCGTCGAGCGGCGAGCCCGCATCGCGAACTGTCTTTGAGAAGATCTTCAGAGCACCATCTGGATTTGCACGGATCCACTTGTGGGCCTTGGCATAGGCATTGACGAAGCGCTGGACGGTATCGCGGTTCTTCTCGATGTAATTTTTGTCGGCGACCAGGATCAGCGGATAGGTGATTTCCGCACGCTCCTGGAACTGCCTGGCACTGATGATCTCCTTGCCGTGGCCGCCCTGGACGATCCGCTGCATCATCGGATCCCATCCGAGCACGGCGTCGAACGTGCCTTTCGAGGCCATGGCCGTCGGCATATCGGTGACGCGCACGTTGGCGACCTGGAAGTCGCTTTCCTTCAGGCCTTCCTTCTTCACCAGATTCAGGAACACGCCATGCACGCCGGTGCCGACCTGGATGCCGATGCGTTTGCCCTTGAGATCAGCGAGCGATTTGATCTCGCCGAGGTCGTTCGAGCCGACCATCTTGCCGGTGAAACCGCGCGAGCCGGCGCCGATCGCGGTCAGCGGAATGCCCTTGTCGACAGCCGTGAACAGCACGACGTCCGAGACTTCGGCAAACTGCATGGAGCCCGCGACGATCGCTTCGACCGCAAGATTGCCGCGAACGACAGGCTTGAGTTCAACGTCGAGGCCTTCTTCCTTGAAGAAGCCCTCCTGCGCGGCAACGAGAGATGGGACCTGATTGACACCGCTCGCCATGCCAACGGTGATCTTGCCTTGGGCCATCGCGACGGATGGCAGAGCCACCAGCGCGCCCAATGCGAACAGCAGTTTCGCAAAACCCGACATGATGTTTCCTCCCGGAGTTTCGTTTTCGCCCAGCTTACCGCCGGGTCGCATTTGCTCCGCAACTGAACGATAGGTCCGCGACAAAGGACGGTCAAGAAATATCGATATTGAATCGGATTTGTTGACCATTGGCATAAATATCGATATTTCTCGGATTGTCATTTGTGCAAGGTGAGGGCGCATTGCGAAGGCGCCGATATTGAGGACGACATGCGCTACGTTGCATTCGAAGAAAGCGGAAAAGCTCGGTTGGGCGCTGTTGTCGGCGACGACATCGTCGATCTCAGCGCGGTCACCGGTCAGGCGAACTCGGTGCGCACGATCGTGGAAAACGCCGATCTCCAGGGCAAAGCCGCACGTTTGGCGGCGGATTCCAGCGCGCCGCGTTTGTCGCGCGCGAAATGCCGCCTTCTGTCGCCGCTGCCGAATGCCGGCAAATTCATCTGCCTCGGCCTGAACTATGCCGATCACGCCAAGGAAGGCGGACATAACGTTCCCGACTATCCCTCGCTTTTTATGCGCGCCAACAGCTCGCTCATCGGCCCCGAAGATCCGATGATCGCACCGCATGCCTCGGAGCGCTTCGACTATGAGGCAGAGCTGGTCATCGTGGTCGGCAAGCGGTGCCGTCATGTGCGCGAGGAAAACGCGCTCGATGTTATCTTCGGCTACACGCTGTTCAACGATGGTTCCATCCGCGATTACCAGCGCCGCACTGCGCAGTGGACTGCCGGCAAGAACTTCCACGGCACCGGCCCGCTCGGTCCCTGGATCGTCACGGCCGACGAACTGCCGCCGGGCGCACGGGGCCTTGGCATCCGTTCGCGCCTGAACGGTACGGTCATGCAGAGTTCGAACACGGAGCACATGCTGTTCAGCGTGCCGCGCACCATCGCCATCCTGTCGGAAATCATGGTGCTGGAGCCGGGCGACCTCATCGCGACCGGCACGCCGGAAGGCGTCGGCCATGCGCGCAAGCCGCCGGTGTGGATGCGTCCAGGTGACGAAATTTCGGTCGAAGTCGACGGCATCGGTACGTTGACGAACCGGATCGTTGCCGAAGCTGAAGACTCAGCCTTCATCGCATAAGAGCCCTCATGACGCGCGAAGCTTCCAGTCAGGAGCCTGGCCGGTCACGCACCGGCCGCCTTTACGGGCGTATTCGTGACGACATCATCCAGGGCGTGTTCGCGCCCGGCTCCAAACTGAAGATCGAGGATCTGAAAGCGCGATACGACACCGGCGCGACGCCGCTGCGCGAAGCTCTCAGCTTGCTCACCGCCGATGGGCTCGTCGAACGCTTTGAGCAGCGCGGCTTTCGCGTCGCGGAAGCAAGTGCGAGCGAGTTCGAAGAACTGCTCGCCATCCGCTGCTGGGTTGAGGAACGCGCGCTTCGGCTTGCTATGCGTCATGGCGGCCGGGAATGGGAAGAGCGTATCGTTCTCGCGCGCTATCGCTTGGCCAGCACGCCGCGTGTTGCGCCAAACGACGGCCATGCCCACAACGCGGAGTGGGAACGCGCACACAAGGATTTCCACGTCAGCCTTGTTTCGGCATGCGGCTCGACCACGCTGCTGCGGTTGTGCAATCAGCTCTACGACGAGAACAATCGCTATCGCTACATCGCCCGGCTGAGCAACAGCGAGCGCCCGGACGTGCTCAGGGAGCATGAAGCGATCGCCGATGCCGTGTTGCGCAAGGATGTGGAACTGGCGGTCCGTCTCATCATCGATCACTACACGCTGACCGGCGATCTTCTGCGCCAGAGCATCGTCGCCAGTCTGGATGGCACCGCTGGCGCGAAGCGACCGCGATCCTCTGCGGGCAGGCCTCGGCTCAAGCCTGTCGCAGACAAAGAAATGGAACTCGCGGGTACGCGCCGTACGCGCCGGACTCGATAAAACCTATAAAAAACGATCCAGGGAGTAGCCCGCGATGCAGAAACTGATCCCCACCACGGTCGTCGGCAGCTATCCGCAGCCCGATTGGCTGGTCGATCGCGAGAAGCTCAAGTCGCAAACGGTACCGCGCGTGCGCATGACGGACCTGTGGCGGATCGAGGAAAGGCACCTCGAAGCAGCGCAGGATGACGCGACCGTGCTCGCCATCCGCGACATGGAGCGGGCAGGCATCGATATTGTCACCGACGGCGAGATCCGTCGTGAAAGCTATTCAAACCGTTTTGTCACCGAACTCGACGGCGTCGACAGCACGAACCCCGCCATCGTCACCATGCCGACGGGCCGCCAGGGCGCGATGCCTCGCGTCGTCTCGAAGGTTCAGCGCAGACACGCCGTGGAAGTGCGTGACGTGGAGTTTCTCCGCCGCAATACCGACCGGACCATCAAGATTACGATGCCGGGTCCTTTCACCATGTCGCGGCAATGCCGCAACGAACATTATAAAGATCCTGATGAGATGGTGATGGACTTCGCCGCGGCGCTGAACGCCGAAGCGAAGGAGCTGGAGAAAGCGGGCGCAGACATCATCCAGCTCGACGAGCCTTGGCTGCGGCAGGATCCGGAAGCCGCCAAGCGCGTGGCTATTCCAGCGATAAACGCGGCGTTAAAAGGGCTTTCCGCGACCACGGCGGTTCATCTGTGTTTCGGTTATGCGCATCTCGTGTCGGGCAAACCGAGCGGCTATGCCTTCCTCGCAGAACTCGCCGACACGACCGCGAACCAGATCTCCATCGAGGCGGCGCAGCCCAAGGTCGATCTCGGCGTGCTGAAGGATCTCGCGGGTAAGGCGATCATGCTGGGTGTCATCGATCTCGGCGATCCGCAGATCGAGACGGCCGAAACGGTGGCGGAGCGCCTCCGCACCGGCCTGAAGTATCTGCCGGCTGAGCGTCTCATCGCGGCGCCGGATTGCGGCATGAAATATATGCCGCGTGACGTTGCGTTCGGAAAGCTCAAGGCGATGGCCGACGGCGCTGCGATCGTGCGCGCCACGCTGTGAGGCAGCGCACCGCGCGCGCGGCGGGAGAACGGATCGAAGCGGCGAAGTGAGCCTTTGTGAAGCGTCTGACGTACACCTTCGACAATGGGCCGTGGCCGGGTGCAACCGACAAGCTGCTCGACTTTCTGGGCGCGCGCGGCATCCGCGCGACGTTTTTCGTTGTCGGTGACCGCCTGAAAGATCCGGCGGCGTGGCGTCTGGCCGAACGCGCGCATGGCGAGGGGCATTGGATTGGAAACCACACGTTGACCCATGGCGACCCGCTGGGACGCGACGGCGGATCGGCACGGTCGAGACGGGAAATCGGCGAAACTCAGGATCTGCTGGGAACGCTCGCGCATCCGAGCAAGTTTTTCCGGCCGAACGGCGGCGGCGCGCTGGGGCCTCATGTCCTGAGTGCCGAGGCGGTCGGTTATCTCACCGCGCAACGCTACAGCGTCGTCACCTGGAACAACGTGCCCCGCGATTGGGGTGAGGCGCGCGCAGGGTGGGCGGCGCGCGCTGAACGCACGCTGGCCACACAGGACTGGTCGCTGCTCGTGCTGCACGACCAGTACATCGCGCCGATGATGACGTCGCTCGAAGCCTTCCACGACCGGCTCGTCGCGCAGGCGGTGGAGATCGTGCAGGAGTTTCCCGACGACTGCCTTCCGATCCAGGAAGGTCGCATTGTCGGTGATCTGTCCGGCCTCGTATCGGCTTAGCTCAGGAGAAATGCGCGCATGAAAATCCTTGGCATTTCCGGAAGTCTGCGTGAGCGCTCGTATAACTCGGCACTGCTGCGTGCCGCGCGCGAACTCGCGCCAGCGGGCATGGATATCGAGACCTTCGATCTGGCGCCGATCCCGATCTACAACGATGACGTTCGTCTCGCCGGATACCCGCCGGAAGTCGCCAGGTTCCGCGAAGCGATCCGGGCCGCCGATGGTCTGCTTATCGCATCGCCGGAATATAACCGCTCAGTCCCGGGCATGCTGAAAAATGCCATCGACTGGGCGTCGCGACCGCCCGAGCAGCCGTTCGCCGGAAAGCCGCTGGCGATCATGGGCGTGAGCAACGGAGCGCTCGGCGCCGCGTTCGCCAATCACCATCTGCGCCAGATCTTCGTCTACATGGATGCGCGCATGGTCAACGGACCGGAAGTGATGATCGGCGAGGCCCGGAGCAAATTCGATGAGGCGCTGAACCTCACGCATGAGCCGACCCGCCAGTTCGTCGCCAATCATCTGCAGCGGCTTGGCGCGCTGATATCTGGGTGATCTGACCAGGGCGTGGACCTGGCTCATGCGAGAGCGCTACGGCGCGCCAGACGTGTCTGGCGCTTCGTCAATCGCTCATTTCCATATGGAAAGGTGGAGGCCACGGCCGGAATCGAACCGGCGTGCGCGGATTTGCAGTCCGCTACGTCACCACTCCGCCACGTGGCCACCTTTGCGGCAGGGACGACGAATAATGCTGCCGCCAGTGGGGGCGACCGTCGGATCCATGCCTACGAACCGGGCCCATTTACCACGGGCCGCTGCGAGAAAGCAAACGGCTTCTCCCGTGCGGGTTTGCGTCCAGTGGGCAAAACTTAGATGAACTCTAGAAGGGGCGGCGATGCTTCGCTATGGTCGGCGCGCGCGGGGCCAGGCGCCCCATAGCCGCACGGCACCAGAATGCCTCCGGGAGGAGAGATGAGCGACTTTGCGCTGCAACGCAAGAACATGGTCGAAGGCCAGGTTCGGACTGCCGACGTCACCGATCGGCGCATTCTGCGGGCCATGTCCGATATCCCGCGCGAGGCGTTCGCACCGGAAAGCCTGCAGTCGCTGGCCTATTTCGATCAGGATCTGTGTGTGTCGCCGGCGGCGGACGGCCGCCCGGCGCGCTATCTTCTGGCCCCGACGGTGCAGGCGCGGATGATCCAGGCGCTGGCGATCGACGCGGACGCCGTGGTGCTCGATGTCGGCTGCGCGAGCGGCTACGGCAGCGCTATTCTGGCACGTCTGGCGCAGACGGTTGTCGGGTTGGAGGTTGATAGTGGCCTTGCTGATACGGCGGCGCGCACGCTGAGCACTCTGTCTTGCGACAACGTGGTCGTGGTCAAGGGGGCACTGGAGGCCGGCTGGCCGACCGAAGGGCCGTATGACGCGATTCTGCTGAACGGTGCGGTGGCCGAGGTGCCCGAATCGATCCTGGCGCAGCTCAAGAACGGCGGCCGTCTCGTCGGGGTGCTTGCTGCAGGTGCAGTGGGGCATGTCGCGCTATTTGAGCGTTCCGGAGCGCATTTCTCGTCGCGGAAGCTGTTTGATGCGGCTGCTCCGACCCTGCCGGGCTTTGAGCGTGCACCGGAATTTGTGTTTTAATCCCGGAACTTTGCATTTCCACCCTAGACTTACGCCAGTGTGGACAACGGGCCACGGCTACAGCTTGTCTCGCCGAATCGCGGTTGAATGTACTTCTGAGCGCTTGCGGGCTGCGTTATGTGAGTTTGCCGGCGTTTGATTTGCTTGAGTCGCCTGCATCAAGTTTCTTCGTGCGTCGGCGGACTGATTTGTCCGCTCGGTTCTGATGGAGCAGGGCAACGGCGGGACAGGCATGGTGTTGGGGAAGAGACGCGGGCACACCGGAACGACGGGGGGGC
>JAEZBZ010000278.1 GCA_023412745.1 Pseudomonadota bacterium
AGTCGAGATCGTTCGGGATCATCGAGGCGGCGACGCCTTCGGGATAATGCGGGATTGGCTGGCCGACGCCGTCGATCGCCACCTGCGGGATCGACTTCGCGTACATCTCGTTAGCCTTGCGGCTCGCCGCGAAATCCATCAGCCGCTGGGCGGCGGCGAGGTTCTTGGTACCCTTCAGGATCGCGGCGGTGTCCATGTCCCAGCCGCCGCCTTCCTTCATCAGCAAAACGTCGATCGGTGCATTCTGCTGCTTCATGATGGCTCCGATCAGTTCGTAGGCGATGCCGACCGGAAACTCGCCGGTGGCAGCCTGCCGGCACGGCTTGGCGCCGGAATGCTCGTAATAGGCGATGTTCTTGTGCAGGGCGTCCATGAACGCCCAACCCTTGTCCTCGCCGAACATCTGCAGCCAGGCCGAGACATGGAAGAAGCCGGTGCCCGACGATGCCGGGTTCGGCATCACGATGCGGCCCTTGTAGACCGGGTTGGTCAGGTCGAGCCACGATTTCGGCTTCGGCAGGCCCAGCTTCTCGGCTTCTACCAGATTGAAGCAGACCGCCGCGGCCCAGGCTTCCATGCCGATCCATGTCGGCGGGTTGGCCTGATCGCGAAAACGCGGTTTCAATTCGGCAAGGTTCGACGGCGCATAGGGCACCAGCAGGCCGCGCTTCTTGAACAGCGACACGGAGGTCACGGCGACGCCCCAGATCGCATCGGCCCGCTGGTTGTCGGCTTCGGCCAGGATGCGCGCGGTGATGACGCCGGTGCTGTCACGGATCCAGACGATCTCGATGTCGGGATTGTCCGCCTCGAACGCCTGCTTGAACGGCGCGATGTGATCCGGTTCGAGCGTGGAATAAACGAGCAACCGCGTACGATCCTGCGCGCTCGCCGGCAGGCTCATCAGGCCGAGGCAGCAGGCGGCGCAGAGGATCGCGGAAAGGGCAGCGCGGAACGAAGCGAAGGGCATGGCAGTGTCTTTCTCGGCAGGCGGAGCGGTGCGGCCCGTGACCTGGGCCCACACAGGTTCGCAACTGTCATAGTCCGGATCGGGGCGTTGGCCTACCCGGGGAAATCGGCGATCCGTTGCGCGGCCATCCAGCAGTCGAGCTTGCGGATCTGTTCGGGCGTCATCTGCAACCCGAGCTTCGATCGCCGCCAGATGACGTCCGCAGCCGTTTCCGCCCATTCCTCGCGCATCAGATAGCCGACCTCGGCCGCATGCAAGCCGCCGCCGAAATGCTCATCCATATCTTCGGCACGCTCGGCGTCTCCCAGGATGCTCTCCGCGCGGGTGCCATACGCGCGCACCAGACGCTCCAGATAGGCGCGGTCGAAACCGCCGTGACGCTTCGCCAGATCATCGACGAGCCGCGGCACGCCATCCATCGCGAAGTCGCCGCCCGGCAGTGCTGCCTCGCCGGTCCAGGCGTCCTTGCCCGTAGCCGGAAGCATCGGCGCCAGCAGTGCCATCGCCTCCTCGGCAAGCCGCCGGTAGGTGGTGATCTTGCCGCCGAGCACGGTGAGCAGCGCGGGGCCTCCGCTGGTGTCGAGATCGAGCTTGTAATCGCGGGTCGCGGCCTGCGCGGCTTCGGCGCCGTCATCCTGCAGCGAGCGCACCCCGGCATAGCTCCACACCACGTCGCGCGGGCGGATCGTTTTGGTGAAGTAGGACGAGATCACCGCGCATAGGTAGTCGACTTCCGCAGCCGAGGCGTGCACGTCCTCCAGCGGTCCGGAATAGTCGCTGTCGGTCGTTCCGATCAGCGTGAAGCGGCCCTCGTAGGGGATCGCGAACACGATGCGCTGGTCGGCGTTCTGCAGGATGTAGGCGCGGTCGTGCGGGAACAGGCTAGGCACGACGATATGCGAGCCGCGGACAAGGCGCGTATGGGCGTGGGCTTGCGAGACCGGCAGATAGTCGGCCACCGCGCCGACCCATGGTCCCGCGGCGTTGATCAAAGCGCGCGCCGTCAGCGTGGAAACCTTGCCGCTTTTCTCGTCGGTCGTGGTGATTTGCCAGAGATCACCGTCGCAGCGTGCGCCCGACACCGCGCAGCGGGTGCGAATGTCGGCGCCACGATCGGCCGCATCGCGGGCATTCAGCACCACCAGCCGTGCATCATCCACCCAGCAATCCGAATATTCGAAGCCGGTGCGGAACAGGCCGGGCTTCAAAGGCTTGCCGACCATGTCGGTCGTCAGGTCCAGCGAGCGTGTTGCCGGCAGCGCCTTGCGGCCGCCGAGGTGGTCATAGATGAACAAGCCCAGCCGCAGCAGCCATGCTGGACGCATCTCCGGGTGATGCGGCAGCACGAAGCGCATAGGGCGGATGATGTGTGGCGCGATCTTCCACAGTACCTCGCGTTCGATCAACGCCTCGCGCACTAAGCGGAATTCGTAATGTTCCAGATAGCGCAGGCCGCCGTGGATCAGCTTGGTCGAGGCTGACGACGTGCCGCTCGCCAAATCATCCTTCTCGAACAGCACGACGCGATGGCCGCGTCCGGCCGCATCGCGGGCGATGCCGCAGCCGTTGATGCCGCCGCCGATAATCGCGAGGTCGAAGTCGGCGGCCATCAGCGCGCCTCCAGCAGTAGGTCGGCCAATTCGGCGAACCCGCGCGCTGACGGCTGCGAGGTCACCCAGGTCGGGGCGGCGGGCAGCACATCCTGGAATGCGATGACGTTGGCGACGCCGACCGAGTTGGGAAAGAAGGCAAACATAGGCGCGTCGTTCGGGCTGTCGCCGACATAGGCGATGGCGCCTGCATCGGTGCTGGCGTCGAGGCCGAGCTCATCGCGCAGGAAGCGCTGGCTGGTGGTCAGCTTGTCATAGCTGCCGAACCAGCCGTTGACGTGAATGGACGACACCTTCGCCGTGGCGCCGAAACGCTCGAAGATCGCCACGATCCGCTGGATCGCCTCCTTTGGTAGCGGTGGTACATCCTCGCAGAAATCGATGGCGAGATCGGCCTCGCGATAGGCCTGGTCGGAGGCGACGGCAGCGCCCGGCACCTCCGCCAGTACGGCGTCGCGGATGGCGTCCAGCGCCTGGCGATCCTTGCGGCGCGTGGCATCGTCCTTGGCATAGCGGCGGATCATGGTGCGGCTGGTGTCATCGTAACGGAAATAGAAGGCGCCGTTCTCGCCGACTACACCGTCAACAGGCCATTGCCGCGCAATGAGATCGCACCAGCCCGCCGGCCGGCCGGTGACCGGCACCACCGCAAGCCCGGCCTCTTTGAGCCGCCCCATCGCCTCGTAGGCGATCGGCGGCAGGCGGCCCTCGTCCGTCATCGTATCGTCGATATCCGTCAGAACGGCCCGTATCGCGCGACGCGCGGCCAGCGGGAAGTCAGCGACCGGCTTCATTTCCGGCATCACCCCAATTAATCGAAATCCACGCGCAAACCACTAGCATGATTTGCCGGGCAGCGGGCAGATCAGTCGAGGTTGGCACAGGCCTGCAGGATGTCTTCGAGCTGGGACAGGGGCGAGCCCTTGTTCGGGCTGAACGAGCCATCGAAAACCGCTGACCCAACGGTGAAGGCATCGGCGCCAGCGGTGCGCAGGGCTTTGATCTGAGAGGCGGAATTCACGGAGCCGGCGACGATCAGGTAGCCGGATGGCCCCAGGCCGCGTCGCGATGCAGAAATGAGTTCGAGCGGATCGGACTCGGTCGAACGGTAGGCGAGCAGATCAACGCCGGGACATCCCTTGGCGGTAAAGGTGCGGGCCTGGGTTTCGACGTCTTCGGGTGTCCCTGCCAGGCGGGTCGGATGCCCCAGGGGGCGGCCGGTGAATGGGAAATACTGTGTGCGGCTGCCGCCGAGTATGTCGAGGATCTCATCGACCTGTGTGCCGCCAAGCAGACGATCGACGCCGAGCTCGCGGCCGATGCGGGCGGATCGCAGGCAGTCCTCGGGCGTGGTCGAGACGACTTCAAGGTAGGAGGTCGCGCCGGATTTCCGGATGCCTTCGGCAATCTTGGTCAGGATGTCGGGCGCTACGCCAACGTCCTTGAAGCCGACATGCCGAATGCCGAGCGGGCTTATCAGTTCGAGCACGGCGAGCGCGTCTTCGACGGTTCGGTCGCCGCGCGTCAGCATGAAAATGAAATCCATGCAGTCTTGCTCCGGGGCTGCGTCGCCAGACATCCTGACGGACGCGATCCGGATGGCAACAATTATTCGCGGGGCGCGAGAGTGTCGGATGGCCTAAGATCTGTGTCCGGCCATCCCGGCGGCTGCTTGCTAGCGACCCTCGGTGCCACCACCGGCGCCGCGCCCGCTCATGTCAAATCCGGGCAGGGCGATCTGGATGTTGGGCGGAAACTTCTGCAGCACTGCCATGTAGCGTTTCACTTCGGTGTCGAACGGGATCAGCATGGGCAGGTGCCTGATGCCGACCGAATTGTCCTCCTGGGGATTGGTGTAGAGGTTGAACATCAGGCTGCCGGCGCCCTGGGCAACCGTGCCGGTGAGGCCACCCCGATTGCCGTTGCTGGTAATGCTGTCGGGCATCTGCACGACGAGGTGCGACTTGAATTCGTCCATGCGGACAGCGGCCAGCTTGTCGCTCAGGAAATAGATGATGCTGCGACGGTTGGACTGGCTGTCGTTTCCGACCAGGAACGATGCCTGATCAATGCCGTCGATGTAGCGGTTGGATGGGACCAAACCTGCGGCTTCTGCTCCCGGTTTTCCGGCCAGCGACAGCGCGGTGGAGAAGATATCGGAAAGGTCGAACAGACCTTCGGATTTTCGCGGCTGGATCGTGCCCTTCCAGTGCGCGAACGTCGGCACACGGACGCCGCCTTCCCATGTCGAGCCCTTCGAACCGCGGAACCATGTGCGACCGAACGGCGAGACTTCAGCTTCAGGCCCATTGTCGGAGGTGAAAATGATCAGTGTATTCTCTGCTTGGCCGGAATCTTCGAGCGCCTTATAGAGGCGCGCGAAGATATCGTTCATTTCGACCATGCAGTCGCCATACACGGTGCGCGACGGAGAGCGCCCCGCATAATACGCGTTCGGGTAGTTGTCGAAATGGCAGCCGCGCGTATTGTAATAAAGGAAAAATGGCTTGCTATTGGTTTCCTGCGCTCGGATGAATCTTTCGCCATATTCCGCCCACCGTTGATCGAGATCTTTTATGTAATCGACGGTGATTTCGGCGACGTTCTGAATGGGTCCGCCTTTGACTGCATGAACGTCGTTTTTATTAAATGGCACGTTCTCCATAAATTGCGTGCGCGATGGGCTCAAAGCCACTTCCGGATTGAAATTCGGGTCGCGCCATTCGGTGTACATATCGGAAACGGAAAGGAAGCCACGGAAATCGTCGAACCCGACGTTCTGCGGCTGCGACCCTTCGTTTTCACCGACATGCCATTTGCCGATCGCTTGCGTGGTGTATCCGAGATCGGAGAGAAGCTGCGGCAGGACCACCGCGCCTTCGAGGCCGCCCGGCTGGCCGTACATCGGCGGCGAGAGAATGCCATGATGCACGGGCAATTGGCCGGTAAGAATGGTGGCGCGGGTCGGTGAGCAGGTGGGCTGCGAATAGGCCGAGGTCAGGATGAGACTGTCTTCGGCAACGCGGTCGATATCAGGCGTCGGATTGCCAACCGCACCGCCGCCACCGTTGAAGCCGACGTCAGCCCATCCGACGTCATCCATCATGAAGACCATGATATTCGGCTTCTTGCCGAAGCGCTGCTCCAGGGCAGCGAGGCGGTCGCGTACGTTTCGATCCTGGATCGGATGCTGGATGACCGGCTCCATATTCGGCGCGAGTTGGGTTGGCGATCGTGTGATGAACTGGTTCGGGTGATCGTAGCCTGGAGCGCCGGGCCATCGCATTGGTCCGGTGGCTTCTTCACGCTGTTGAGCGATGCGACCCTTCTGCGTGTCCGCTGGTGTTTGTCCGATAGCGGGAAAGACGGGCGCGCCGACCACGGCACCCAGAGCTAATGCTGAAATGAGACTGGCCTTAAATCCGATCCGCGTTGTGTCCATGGGCATGCCGAAAGTCTCCGCCGGGTTGACCTGGAGCAAGCAAGCTGTGCGCGCAAAAACTCCGGCCCATGCGGGCAGGAACGGGCCAGCACCAAATGATGATGCTGCGCCGTTTATTGCGTGCTCAATGCCCGATCAGGCGGCAGGTTCCGGAAGGGTCACAAGAATCCTAGGCGTAGGCGCCATTCAATCTTTGGCCTGATATGTCATGCCTCATGCCAATCTGACGGAAAGGCGGGGCATGCAGCGTCCTCGAGCGCCTAGGGCCGTCCGCAGATGGCGATGAATTTCTGGGCGGGTTCGCGCGCACTTTCCATCGCGATCTCTTCCGAACCGTCTTCGATGGTAATAGCCATCGTATCGGTGTCGGTCAGGAGACTGCGCAACCCTTCGCTCAGCTCTGTCGTGCCTTGGATAATGAACTTGTCGTCCAACTCCAGGCGCTGCCCTGTACCGGCAATGACGATTTCCTGCCCGGCATCGCCGCCGAGCGCCGACAGCGTAATCGGCACTTGGACACCTTCCTCGGCATTCGTCGGCTCATATTCTAGCGTCACGGCTATGACGCCGGTGCCGCGATCACAGGTGAAATCGATCAATCCGGCATCGCTTTCCGGTACCGCGTAGCTGAGTGAGGCGCCGTCTTCCGATTCTGAACCGATCCATTGAAGCTCTTGTGCCGATACCCCTTGCGGGGCCAGCATCATCATCAAACCGGCGATTGCAGCAGCGCATACGCGGCTCATAGTCGTCACCTCTGTATCCTTGCCGGTGCGGCTCGCGGTCCGCCGGATTGGTTTCTAATGGCTGTCAGGATCCGCCGCCAGCAGGATTCTAAGACGCGGTCTCGGCGAAATCCAGCCACTGCATTGCGGCCTTTGTTTGGGAGGCGCGACCAGTCAAAGGCAGCGCCGGGGTTGTACTTAACCGCCGCTTTGCTGTCACGTTCACTGACGGTTTTGCTGTTGCGCGCGTTTGCTGAAACGACAGTATAACAAGGTGGCATCATGGGCAGTTTGCTGATGACTGCGGGCGTTTGCGCATTGGCGGCAGCATTGCTGATCTACCGGATTTTTTCAGCTAGGAAACGCAAGTCGTGTTTTGTCGACGCTTCAATGCGGATTGCTCATTAAGGCGCGGATCGGTCTGATCGGTTCGCTTCATCAGATGTTGCGCCGGCGCTGATATCCGCCAGTCGCGGGGCGGGAGGCCAAGGCTCCCGCCCCGTCGGTATTCTGTAAATTAAGCTGTCACGGCCCGTAGAGTACGCTTGGCAACCAGAGCGCTAATCCCGGCCAGAGATACAGGAACAGCATGCAGATGATCACGATCAGCATATAGGGCATCATGCCCAGGAAGATCTGGTTCAGTGTAACGTGTTTCGGAGCCACGCCCTTCAGGTAGAAGGCGGACATGGCAACCGGCGGTGACAGGAATGCGGCCTGCAGGTTCACGAACACCAATATGCCCCACAGGATCGGGTCGATGCTGAAATGTTGAAGCAAAGGCAGGAAGATCGGAACGAAGATCACGATGATCTCGGTCCATTCCAGTGGCCAGCCCAACAGGAAAATGATGACTTGGGATAGGATCATGAACTGGATCGGCGACAGGTTCAGTGACAGCACCCAGCCTTCGATCAGAGCCTGACCACCCAGGATCGCGAACACGCCGGAAAACAGAGCCGATCCGACGAACAGCCAGCAGACCATAGACGTTGTTTTTGCCGTCAGAAATACGGCTTCCTTAGTGCGTTCCCATGTCATCGTCCCGGCGATGATCGCCAGCAGGAAGGCGCCGGCCGCGCCGACGGCTGCGGATTCCGTTGCCGTGGTGATGCCGAACAGGATGACGCTGAGCACCGTGATGGTCAGCATGGCCAGGGGAAGAATCGACGTGGTCAGCAATCTGATCACTTCGAGGCGCGCGCCATCCATTCGCAGGTAGTAGCGCAGCATGGTGATGGTCAGGACTGCAGTCGTGCCCCAGAAACCGATCAGGAAGTTCGTAGACGGGCCTGTGTCGGTTGGCGCTTCCGGTAATGGAGTTCCGCCAAGCGGTACAAGCTCGGGCGGGATTTCGGGCGC
Organism: Pseudomonadota bacterium; assembly: GCA_023412745.1. Taxonomy (GTDB): domain Bacteria; phylum Pseudomonadota; class Alphaproteobacteria; order Rhizobiales; family Hyphomicrobiaceae; genus ZC4RG25. The sequence continues at coordinate 8,110 of JAEZBZ010000278.1, forward strand.
CGACACCTGCTGATGGATGACCACGTACCACCACAGCAGCGACAGCAAGCCCGTGATCAGAGCCAGCGGCACCAGAGAGAAGAGGAGGCTTTTGAAAAGTTTCCCTCTGGTGAGCGGGCCTGCGCCGGTGTCGATCAGCGTTGCTTGGCGAGGCGAAATAATCGCGCGTGCCAGCGCGCCGACCAGTATCCCGGGGTACGCATTCCGGAACGATGTGAGCCACTCAGGAACGGGCACGTGCACCATCTCTGGCGGTGGTTTCGGCGCGATCCGTGGGTTCAGTTTCGCCCAGCCGACGATGTAGATGAGGTAGAGAGAGGACAGGAATAGACCAGGGAAGATCGCGGCGGCATACAGCTTGACGATCGACTGACCGGCGACGGCTGCATACACGATGATCATCACCGACGGCGGGATAAGAATGCCGAGCGTGCCGCCTGCCGCGATCACGCCGGTTGCGAGTTTGATGTCGTAGCCCGCGCGCAGCATCGGATGCAGGGCGATGACGCCCATCAATACGACCACGGCGCCGACCAGACCGGAGGCCATACCCCAGAATGTGCAAACGATGAGGGTTGCTACTGCCAGCGATGCCGGCATGTTCCGGAATGCGAGCTGGATGGAGTAGAACATGCGGTCGACCAAGGCGCCGCGTTCCATCACATAGCCCATTAGTACGAACAACGGGATCGAGATCAGCACGTCGTTCGTCATGGTGCCGAACGTACGCTGCACCATGAGATCGAAGACGAGGTTGTCGGCAAAGGCCTGGCCTGATTTGAAGTAGGCGATGAAGCCGAAAATGATGCCGAGGCCCATCAGCGTGAAGGCGGTGGGGAAGCCGAGCATGATTGCACCGACAATCAGGCTCAGCATCAGCAAACCGAGTGCGGGATCGCTCATTGCTGCTTATCTTCCCCCATGCCGCGCTGGCGTGCGGCTTCCTCAACACTTTTGACGTTCTGGGCGGCGAGACGGCTTTCCTCGTCAATATGCTTGCTGTTCTGGATTTGCTGGTCGACGACGTCGATCTCGTTGACATCGTGCAGGCGGCTAGGCCACGAACCCGTCTTGAGGCAGGCCACGCAGCGCACGATTTCGGCAATGCCCTGGAGCATGACCAGCGCGCCGGCAATCGGGATGATGGTTTTAAATGGATAGACTGGCGGGCCGGATCCCACCGTCGTCAGTTCATTGATCCGCCAGGAATCTTCGGCGAACGACAGGCCTGCGTAGATCAGTGCTGCGATACCGGGAATGAAAAAGCAGATGTACAGGACGAGATCGATCAAAGCCTGCATCCGTGGTTTCATCGAGCTATAGAGAAAGTCACCACGGACGTGTGCGTTTTGGGCCAGCGTGTAGGCGCCGCACAGCATGAAGGCGGTGCCATACAGCATGTTGCTGCCTTCGAAGATCCAGGCTGTGGGCGCGTTCAAGGCGTAACGCTTGAACACTTCGAGACAGACAACCAGCATCAGGAGGAAGATCAGCCAAGCGGCCGCCTTGCCGATCCACGTGCTGATGCCGTCGATCGTGTGAAGAAACTTTTCCAATGTCATCAGAAAAGACCCTCTCCGGCTGAGGGGCCGGTCGCAACGGGATCACGGCCGGCAGTCATGGACGGGGCATCGGCATTCGCGCCGATGCCCCGCATTAAGCGTACGCAACGTCAGCCCTTCTTGGCGACGCCCTTCGGTCCGAAATAGTGATCGTATGCCATACGACGGCCGACGACCGTGTCCTGCTCCCACTGCGTGGCGCGACGGGCGAACGCGATCTGGCTTTCCACGATCTCCTTGAAAAGCGGGTTTTCGCTGGACTTCTTCTGCGCAACCTCATCGTAGAGTTCGAGCTGGCGCTTCAGGAT
>JAEZBZ010000345.1 GCA_023412745.1 Pseudomonadota bacterium
GCGGCAGCCGTCGGATGAAACCGCGTTCCTCCAGCGCGGTAATCAGCCGGTGGATGCCCGACTTCGACTTGAGGTCGAGCGCGTCCTTCATCTCGTCGAAGGACGGCGGCACGCCGGAGTCCTGCAAGCGCTCATGGATGAACAGCAACAGCTCTTTCTGTTTCTGTGTCAGCATCAGATCTGAAGCCCCATCCCGAAGAGAATCCATCCCGCACAAAGCATGAACGACGATAGCCGTTCCGCACTTGTTCTGCAAGCGGTTCGTTCCGTTCTCATCGGGAGGGTGAATATCAGAAGTCGAGCAGAAGCACCGAGACTTGCGCGCCGGCTTCCACGGCGGGCGCATTCGGCGGCCGCACGAGCAGGGCGTTGGCGTCTGACAGCGTTCTAACCAGGGAGCTATCCTGCGAATGCGCGGGCCGCACGACGTGGCTGCCATCCTCGGCGTGACTGAGCGTGGCGCGCATGTAGTGCTGGCGTGGGCCATTGGATTCGACGGGCTCGCTGAGACGTGCCGTGGCGGCGGCAGCCTCAGCTCGCGGAAGCCCCAGCATCTCGCGGATCAGCGGAACGAGGAACACACGCGCGCAGATCAGCGCCGAGACCGGATTGCCTGGCAGGCCCATCACGCGCTGCGTGCCGAGACGGCCAAACAGAAGCGGTTTGCCGGGCCGCATGTCGATCTTCCAGAACGCTAGGCTCATGCCGAGCTGCTCCAAAACCGGACCGACGAGATCGTGATCGCCGACCGAGGCTCCGCCAATGGTGATGAGAATATCGGCGTCGCGGGCTGTTTCGATGTGCGCGGCGAGGCTTTCGCGCGTGTCCTTGGCAATGCCGATGAGGCGCGGTTCGGCACCGACCTGTGCCGCCAGCGCGGCAACGCCCAGCGGATTCGAGCAGACGATCTGCCCGTTACCCGGCATGTCGCCGGGCGGCACCAGTTCATCGCCGGTGGCAAGGATGGCGACGACGGGGCGGCGGCGGACTTTGAGTGCCCCATGACCGCCCGCGGCGGCCAGCGTCAGCTCCCGTGCGCCGAGACGGCGGCCTGCCTTGAGCAATTCATCGGCTTCGCTGAAATCGCCGCCACGTGGGCGAATGTTGAGGCCCGAATCGGTTTTGCCTTCCCGTATTATGACCGCGCCGTCCGCCGTATCGGTGTTTTCCTGGATCACGACGGTGTCAGCGCCTTCCGGGACCGGCGCGCCGGTAAAGATCCGCACCGCCTGTCCGGCCTCGAGACGGCCCGGGAAGTGATGCCCGGCTGCCGACTGACCGACCACGGCGAGCCGCATCGGCAGCACCGACAGATCGGCGGATTGCACCGCATAGCCATCCATGGCAGAGGCGTTGAAAGGCGGCTGGGTCAGGCGGGCAACGACAGGCGCGGCGAGGATGCGGCCCATGGCCTGCGCGATCGGTACGGTCTCGGCGGGTGTCTTGGCGACATCCGTCAAAACCCGTTCCAACGCCTCAGCAACCGATAACGCCATGCTAGCCTAGCCTTCTGCTCTGTCTCCGGCGCGATAGGCGCCCGACCGGCCACCGGTTTTCTCTGCCAGCCGGATACCGCTTATCGTCATCGCGCGATCTGCTGCCTTCAGCATGTCGTAGATGGTAAGGCAGGCGACACTGACCGCCGTCAGCGCTTCCATTTCGACGCCAGTCTGGCCGGAAACCTTCACCTCCGCCGACACGTGAATGCCCGCCGGATCGGCTTGCGGCGCGAACGTCACCGTGGCCTTGGTAATCATCAGGGGATGGCAAAGGGGAATGAGTTCATGCGTCCGCTTCGCCGCCATGATGCCCGCAATGCGCGCGGTGGCGAGAACGTCGCCCTTCTTGGCGTCACCGGCCTCGACCAGCGCCAGCGTTTCCGGCAGCATCGCAATGAAGCCTTCCGCCCGCGCCGTGCGATGCGTCGTCGCCTTGTCAGAGACGTCGACCATGCGCGCCTCGCCCTTGTCGTTCAAGTGCGTGAGCGGGCCCTGGCTCATCTGGCCGTCCTTTCGGCCGCGTCGAGGCCGAGAAGCGTGCGCGTCGCGGCGGTGACGTCGGCCTGCCGCATCAGGCTTTCGCCGACCAGGAAGGCGTTGACGCCGACCTTGGCAAGACGGGCGATGTCGGAGGGCGTGAAGATCCCGCTTTCTCCGATCACGATGCGATCCGACGGCACCATCGGCGCAAGCTGCTCGGTGGTTGCCAGCGTGGTCTCGAAGGTCTTCAGGTTGCGATTGTTGATGCCGACGAGGCGGCAATCGAGCTTCAGCGCGCGCTCCATCTCGTCGGCGTCGTGCACCTCGGCGATGGCGTCCATGCCCCAGGCCTTGGCTGCGGCAGCGAGATCGCGGGCGGTGACATCGTCGATCTGGGCCAGGATGATGAGGATGCAGTCCGCCCCCCAGGCACGCGCCTCGGCCACCTGGTAGGTATCGAGCATGAAGTCCTTGCGCAACGCGGGCAGGCTGGTGGCCGCGCGGGCTTCGGTCAGGAATGCGGGAGCGCCCTGGAACGAGGGTGTGTCGGTCAGTACGGACAGGCAGGTTGCGCCGCCCGCCTCGTAGGCGCGGGCGAGATCGGCAGGCACGAAATCGGCGCGGATCACTCCCTTGGACGGGCTCGCCTTTTTGATCTCGGCGATCAGTGCCGGTCGGCCGGCCCCCATATGGGCCGCAATGGCGTCAGCGAACGGCCGCACGGGAGGTGCTTGACGGGCCGCGGCTTCCATAACAGAGAGCGGACGCGCGGCCTTGGCGACGCGGATCTCTTCCAGTTTGTACTGCGTGATGCGTTCAAGGATGTCGGTCATGGGGTCTGAGTAACCGGTCGGGGCGCGAAAATACAGTGTGGGATCATAGCCGGTGGCTCGCAGTATCGCCGCATAGAATTGGTTAAAGGCGATCCGATCCGCAAATCACCGCAGGAGCGAAGGGTTATGATCGCAATCAAGCTGACGAGCGTGATCGTCGATGATCAGGCCAAAGCACTGGCCTTCTATAGGGACATGCTGGGCTTTGCCGTCAAGCAGGACATCCCGATGGGCGGCGCGCGCTGGCTGACCATGGTCTCGCCCGCAGATCCGAACGGCGTCCAGCTTCTGCTCGAACCGATGGGATTTGCACCCGCGCGGACCTACCAGAAGGCGATGTACGATGCGGGTATCCCGTTGACGGCCTTCGCTGTGGACGACGTGCAGGCAGAATATCAGCGCATGGCCAGCTTGGGCGTCGCCTTCAAAGGAGAGCCAACCAGTGGACCAGGGCCGGTGACCGTCATCCTCGACGACACCTGCGGCAACCTCATCCAACTGTTCCAGCTCGCCTGACGCAGAGGGCGGAGTCAGGCCTTGCCGTTGCTGACGGCAACCAGGCGTTCGAGTGCCTTGGCCGCCGCGCCGCTGTCGATCGATTGTGCGGCCAGCGTCACGCCATCATGCAGCGTTGGCGCCTTGCCGCCGACAACCAGCGCGGCCGCCGTGTTAAGCAGCACGATATCGCGATACGGCCCCGGCTCACCGGCCAGAACCGCCCGCATCGCGGCGGCATTGACGGCGGCGTCGCCGCCCTTCAGATCCGCCAGCTTGGCCGGTGCGAGCCCGACGTCGGCGGGCGTCACCTCGAACACCCGGATGACGCCATCCTTCAGTTCGGCGACGTCGGTCGACCCGGTGGTGGTGAGTTCATCCAGACCATCGTGACCGTGCACGACCCAGACATGCTCGGCGCCGAGGTTTTTCAGCACGTGCGCGATCGGCTCGACCCACTGCCATGAGAACACGCCGACGATCTGGCGCTTGACGCCGGCCGGATTGGAGATCGGCCCGAGCAGGTTGAAAATGGTGCGGATGCCGAGTTCGGCGCGCACTGGCGCCCAATGCTTCATCGCGGCATGATGCATCGGCGCCCACATGAAGCCGACACCGGCTTTGGCGATGCAATCGGTAATCGTGGGTGGTTGGACATCCAGTTTGACGCCGAGCGCGCCGAGAACGTCGGAGGCGCCGGAAATCGACGACACCGAACGGTTGCCGTGCTTTGCGACCGGAACGCCCGCGCCGGCTGCCACCATGGCGGCGCAGGTCGAGACATTGTAAGTGCCCTGGCCGTCGCCGCCCGTGCCGACGATATCGATTGCGCCGGCAGGAGCTTCGACCGGGATCATCTTGGAGCGCATCAGCTTGGCGGCGCCGGTAATTTCCTCAACCGTCTCGCCGCGCACTCTGAGCGCCATCAGGAACGCGCCGAGCTGGGCGGGCGTCGCGATGCCCGACATCATGATTTCGAGCGCGGTGCTGATTTCTTCTGTTTCCAGCGTGGCACCGGTCGCCACCTTCTGGATCAGTCTCTTCAATTCGTTGGCAGGCATCGGAATTCCAGGTTGAGATCAGGCGGCCTGAGCGGCGCGGATATTGCGGCGGCGCGGGCTCATGCCGGCCAGGGCGAGGAAGTTGGCGAGCAGATCATGACCGTGCTGCGATGCGATGCTCTCGGGGTGGAACTGAACCCCATGGATCGGCTTGGTCTTGTGCTGCAGGCCCATGATCAGTCCGTCCGAGCTTTCAGCGGTCGATTCCAGACAATCGGGTAGGCTGGCGCGTTCCACGATCAGCGAGTGATAGCGCGTCACCTCAAAGCGGCCGGGAAGGTCCGCGAAAAGCCCCTTGCCGCCGTGGCGGATGGTGGAAAGCTTGCCGTGCATCGGCAGCGGCGCGCGGATCACCTTGCCGCCGAACGTCTGGCCGATGGTCTGATGCCCGAGGCAGACGCCGAGGAGGGGAATGTCCTTTTCGGCAGCGGCAGAAACCAGATCGAGGCAGATCCCGGCTTCTCTCGGCGTGCAGGGGCCGGGCGACAGCACGATCGCGGTTGGCTTCAGGCTCAGCGCGTGCTCCACGCTCAGCTTGTCGTTGCGATGGACCTCGCAGGTGGCACCCAACTCGCCCAGGAAGTGGACGAGATTGTAGGTGAAGCTATCGTAGTTATCGATCAGCAGAAGCATGTCGCGCGACCCTTGCCAGTTGCGTGCAACCCATGCGGTCACAAGCAGACCCTGTCCTGACTAGCACGGCCGGGTTGTACCGCTCAACCGCCCGACACACGGATCAGGTGCGCGTCGAGCTCAGCTCAGGCTTCGCGGCGTCACGAAAGTCTGTAGCCGGCCACCGGCGGGGCGGACTTCCGACCAGGCCTCAACCTCGAAGGTGAGCACCGCCAGCCCGCAGGTTGGAAACTTGATGGCCATGGTGGCGATATCGCGCTTCGATCCCGAACCGGCGAGATCCAGCGCCAGCGCCTGCATGCCGGGATTGTGGCCGATCATCATGACGTGGCTGAAAGCGGCGTCGGTCTTGCGCAACTGGGCCAGCATCAACGTAGCGGGCGCCAGATACAACTCCGGATCGATGACAATCTTGGGTGGCGGCGTGCCCAGATGCGGCTGTATCCGTTTCAGAGTCTGGCGCGTGCGCACCGCATCCGAGCACAGAACGACATCGGGATTGTCTTTCCGCTCCGCGAGATAACCCCCCATCGTGTCGGCGCCCTGCGTGCCGCGCTTGTTCAGCGGACGGTCATGATCGTCCAGCGAAGGATCGTCCCATGACGACTTGGCATGTCGAAGAAGCGATAGCGTCAGCATGGCAGCGCCATTCCAGCCGAACCTTGGTTACGTGTGAGACCTGATACCTTGGCGCGCGGATGGAAAAGTGCAAGCCGCATTCCCTAATCGCAAGCGCCATAGTGGCAAGTTTATCCGCAGCCCACGACGAACTGACAACGCCCGCTAGCGGCTGTCACAGGCCGGCACTATTGTCTCCGCGCCAGGACAGGCGCAGGCCGACCGACCTGCTGACACCCTGGATGGCAGAATGGGGGACGAGATGGCGATCTTTGCGCGGTGGCTCTTCAGCATCGTGGTCGTTCTTGCCGTTACGGCCGGAGCGGGATGGACCGTCCTCAACTTCGCCCGGCCGGAACCCCAGGGCCGCATCGTCATGGCAACGGGTGGGGCAGCCGGCACCTATCATGACCTTGCCGAGACGTTCGCTGACGATCTGGTCCGCTACGGCGTCAGACTGGAAACCCGGGAGACCTCTGAAGGCTTTGCCACGCTGCGCGCGCTGCTCGATGGCAAATCCGGGCTCGATGCCGGTTTCGTTAAAGGCGGGCTGGTGGGAAGCCTGCAAGGCCGTCTCGCCAGCGACCGCGCGCGGGAGTGGCATGGCCGGGAGCTGAGCAAGCTGCGTTCGATCGGACGCATGTTCCATGAACCGATCTGGGTGTTCACGCGTGGCTCATTGCCGATCGAGAGCCTGCGCGACCTGGAAGGCCGCAAGATCCTTGTCGGTAAGCGCGGCAGCGGCGCATTACGTGTCGTCAGGCAGCTGCTGAGAGCCAACGGGGTCACGCCCGAGAACTCGACACAGGTCGCCGAAGACCTGACGGCGGATGCCGCGGCAATCGTGACCGGCGATGCGGATGCCGCCATTCTCGTGATCCCCGCCGACAGCGAGACGGTGCAGAAACTGCTGCGGGTACCCAATATCCGCCTGATGAACTTCGCGCCGGAGGCCGAAGCCTACACCAATCGCTTCCCCGCACTGACGAAGGTAGTCTTAAGGCGCGGCGGCGTCGAGTTCGATCCGCTCATCCCGTCCGCGGACATAACGCTGCTGGCCACATCCGCCGCTTTGATCGTGCGGTCGGACCTGCATCCCGCGCTCGTCAGCCTACTCACCAACGCCGCCTTGCAGAACCCGCGTTCCGGCTTCGATAAGCTTGGCGATCCGGTGCTTTTTTTCAAAGCTGGGGAGTTTCCATCCCAGCATGACCCGGAATTCGAACTGGCGAAGGATGCGCGCTTCGTCTACCGCAACGGCGACTTGCCGTTCCTGCTCGGCATGCTGGCGCCGATCAACCACAAGCTCGGTATTCCGTTCTCGATCACCGCTTACGCCAACGCGCATGGTGTGCAGACTGCGCTGCTGCTGATCCCGATCCTGACGATCCTGATCCCGCTCGTGAAGCTGCTGCCGTGGCTGTACAATTGGACCGTGCGGCGGCGGCTTCTCTATTGGTACGGCCAGCTCAAGCTGCTGGAAAAGCGCCTGTCGAAGAATCGCGCGCCAGCGGACCTTCTGGCCCAGCAGACGGAGCTCGATCGCATCGATGCCGGTGTCCAGCGCATCCGTGTGCCGCTGGCCTACTCCGACCAGTTCTATGACCTGCGCGGGCACATCGATCTGGTACGCCAGCGCATCGGGCACGGGCGGACGGCGCCTGTCGCGATGGCGGCTGAGTGAAGCGCGGCATGATCCGACGTCTGGAGCTGCGCGCCCGGCGTTAGCGGAACTGGCCGCCGTTTCCGGCGGGCGCGGAACGTGGCGCGCGGCCGGCGATGCGCACAGCTTCCTCAGCCGCACGCACCAGGGCCTTCGCCTTATTGATGCATTCCTGCTGCTCATTTTCCGGAATGGAATCGTAGACCAGGCCGGCGCCGGCC
>JAEZBZ010000359.1 GCA_023412745.1 Pseudomonadota bacterium
CAAGCTCACGACAAGACTATATGCTGCAACGCAGCAGCCTGCAAGCGCTTACGAGTGAACGAATTGTCGCGGTGCTAAAATTTTAGATATGCCCAAAAATCCGGCAGCGTGCCGATCTGCCCGGCAACGAAAAAGCGGTGAACACTGAAAAGTATTCAATAAAATTGGGATAGGGAGGGGACAAAAAAAGAGGCCGTCCGAAACCGAACGGCCCAAGTCTAGGGAGGAAACGCCCAAGGAGGGCTGCGGGAGACGAACGCGACGCCCATCTACCGCACCGCAATAATTAAAGGTGCACCGCACAAAAGACAATTGCATAATTTGCAGATCTGGGTGAACCCTAGGACAGATCTCCTGCGGCTGGCCGCCGCGAGACCAAAAAAGAAGGCCGCTCAGGGTGAACGGCCCAAGTCTAGGGAGGAAACGCCCAAGGTGGGCTATGATCATCGCGCCCAGCGCGTAGATCACTATGGTTGTATGCTTGCGTTCGTTCGCGTCCGCAAGAGTGCGCGGCGAATTCGTTGCCATTATCCCACAAAGTGTGCCGAATTCGCAACGCGCAACCGGTCGCCCGACGCTTCTGGTTGCATCCAGCGTCTCGCCCCGATAGCGACATCATATGATCAAGAAATCCGAACTCGCGGCCTACTCGGCCTTCGCCCACCAGCTCGCCGACCTGTCCGCGGCAGCGATCCTGCCCCAATTCCGCCGCCGCCTGCGCGTGCAGAACAAGGCGGAGAATGGTTTCGATCCGGTGACGGCCGCCGACAAGGCTGCCGAACGCGTGATCAGCAAGGCGCTCGCCGAGCATTTCCCGGACCACGGCCTGGAGGGCGAGGAGTACGGCAAGCGTAATCCGGATGCCCGGCTGCGGTGGGTTGTGGATCCCATCGACGGCACACGTGCGTTCATCCTCGGCATGCCGTTGTGGGGCACGCTGATTGGCCTGAAGGATGGCGAGCAGCCCGTTTTCGGATTGATGGACCAGCCTTACACGCGTGAGCGGTTCTGGTCGGGTGACAAGGCCGCCTATTTCAGGGGCGCCGACGGACGCGAGCAAAAGCTGCGCACCCGTGCCTGCGCCGGCCTCGCTGACGCCATGCTGACCAGCACCGATCCGGCGATGTTCACCTCGACGCGCGATCTGCGCAGCTTCAACACCATTAAAGGTCGCGTCCGCAACACGCGGTTCGGCGGTGACTGCTATGCCTATTGCCTGCTCGCGGCGGGCCACATCGACATCATCGTGGAAAGCGGCCTCAAGCCGTACGACGTCACGGCGCTGATCCCAATCATCGAGCGCGCCGGCGGACAGATCACGACCTGGGACGGCGGATCGGCGGCTTCCGGCGGGCGCATCGTCGCCACCGGCGATGCACGCGTACACAAGGAAGCCATCGCGCTGCTGTCGTAAGCGGGTGCGAGGCTCCGCCTTGGCCCGCTAAGCCACAGGCGCGATGTCCATGTAGGCGTCGAACGCTGCCCAGACGCGGCCGCGGATCTCGTCGACTTCCTGGAAAATCTCGTGGCGCGCCAGCGGCAGCATGATGCTAGTGCCGACCTTGAGCCGGGACGCGAAGGTCTCGGTCGTACGCGAATCGACGATCGTGTCGCTGCCGGCGATGAAAATCAGCAGCGGCACGGTGATCGAGCCCGCATAAAACGGCTCATTGAGCATCGCCATCGAGCGATAGGCCGCGTTGAGCCAGCCAATCGTCGCCGAACCCAGCCGCAGTTGCGGCACGGCCTCGATCAAGGCGCGATTGCGCTGGAAACGATCCCTGTCGGTGGTGAGGTGATTGCCCTCGTAGTGCACAGGCTCGTCACCCTCGTCGGAGCCACCCTTCACGTAGCTGCGGCTAAACCCGCACAGACTGCCGAACCGCGCGTAGGCGCTGGCCCAGGTCTGGGGAATACCGACCTTGCTGTCATGGAAGCGCAACATCGGCGCGGACAACACGATGCGCTCGAACCAACAATTTGGCGACGACGCGTTGCGCAACATGATGTGCCCACCCATCGAGTGCGCCAGCGCGAAGTACGGCGTGGGCAGGTTGGGCAGCACGACCTGCTGCATGAAGCAGGCGAGATCCTTGTCGTACTCGGAAAAATCGCGCACCCAGCCTTTGCGCGGATTGGATAGTGCGCGATACGAGCCACCCTGCCCGCGCCAATCCATGATCGCCACCGCGAAACCGCGGCGGCGCAGGTCGTCGATCACCTCGAAGTATTTCTCGATGAATTCGCTGCGGCCGGTGAACACGCACACGGTGCCACGTTCAGGCCCCCTGGTCGGTTGCCAGCAGGCATAGCGCATCGCGGCGCCGTCATAGCCTTGGAAGGCCCCTACGTTTGCCCCGATGGGCACCGGATTCCTGGCAAGCGTGAAAAGCTCCATGTGGCTGCCAACGGCCTCTTGATGATGCGCTGATGCCAAGCGGGCCAGATGCGAATCCAAGCCCTGCATTCCGATCTAACGCAGCGCAGCCTCGCCGTCGACAGCCACACGCAGGAAACCGATCTCAACATGCCCCGCGCATGTCAGGATCAGCCCCCGCGTGAACATCCGGAAAGCCCCGGATCAGTACGTCGGGTATGCGCCACGGCGACGCCAGGCGTACGAGTCGTGGTTACTACGAAACGGCTTTGCGGCGACGATCTGGCCGGAGCAGCGATCGATCTTCAGGCGATAAGCCTCGCCATTGGGACGGCGGGCGGTGACCACCGCCACCCGATCGCGCAGCTCCACTTCCTCGAATTCGGACCAGCCATCGCGGATCAACTCGCGGCGGATTTCATGCCGTGGCGCGCATTGCGGGCCCGAGTAGCGCGGCGCATCATAGCGCTCGACAAAACGGGTTGGCGGCGGCATAGGACGCAGATATTCACCGCGCCGGTCCCAATCCTTGCCACCCGCATACGGCTGGTAGTCGTCGCGCTCTGCATAGCGCGGCGCATCATTGTCGTCGTCATCATAGTCGCCGTTATCGACGTGCGCGCGACCGCCTTGATAAGGCGGATAGCGATCGTCCGGCGCCTCTGTCGATTCATAGGGGCGGAAAACGTCCGCGGCATTTGCGGCCGGAATGCCAGTCATATGCACAAGCGCAACGAACGCAGCGGCCAAACGCAACGACATTGTACGAACCTCCGAAGATCCTCAGTGCTGTCCCTCTGCCGCCCCAACATCCTGTCGCGAACATGAACGGCACATGAAGGAAAACGCT
>JAEZBZ010000075.1 GCA_023412745.1 Pseudomonadota bacterium
GCCTCAGTCGGAGTAAACAGGCCAGCATAAATTCCGGTGAGGATAATTCCTGGCGCCATAAGGGCTAGGATCGCGCCACGGAAGGCTCTCCAGACCTCTCCCAATGAGATTTTACTGCCGGCCGGAAAGTTATACCGATGCGCGCTATAGGCCGTCCAGGCCATGAAAGTCAGCGCCATAAGAAAGCCGGGCACGATCGCCGCGAAGAACAGTGCGCCGACCGAAACCTGTGCCTGAACCGCGTAGGCGATGAGCACGATGCTGGGCGGCAGGATAGGGCTGATCAGGGACGACGCCGCCGTGATGCCAGCGCTGAAACGACGATCGTATCCTGCCGACGTCATGGCGCGATATTCGATCTGGCCGAGACCAACGGCGTCAGCTGTGGCAGAGCCGGACATGCCCGCAAACATGACGCTGGCCATCACATTGGCGTGCCCCAGCCCTCCACGCACCGGGCGCACCAGAGCGGAAACGAAAGCGAACAGCCGGTCGGTTATACCTCCGGTATTCATCAGACGGCCAGCAAGCAGAAAGAATGGAATAGCCAGTAGCAGGAAGTCGTCCATCTTATCGAGCGACGTGCGCGCGACGAGCGATGCGACGCGCGCATCGAAGAGGTCACCGAACAGCACGGTTACGCCGAGAAGAGCTGAGATGCCAGCCGCAAACCCAACCGGCATACCCAGCGAAATGAGTGCCAGGATCAGAGCAATGGAAACGACAGCGGTAATCATGATGTGCCTTTGGCGACAAAGCGAATCCGCGCCAGCAGATCATCGATCACGAAGATCGCGGTCAAAACGATCGCGGCGGCTTCCACGGCGTACACGAAGGATACCGAAAGCCACGGCAAGGTAACGTAGCTCGCGGATGCATTAAGGTTCATCAGACGCCACGAGCCCATCAGCCAAATGGCCAGCAGCAGCAGGATGAGTAGATTAAACCCAACGGTCAGCAGCGCCTGGGTGCGCGGCGTGAATTTGCCGAACAGGAAATCGACGACGATATGTTCGTGGCGGCGCACGCCGACTGCGATGCCGAGCATAATGGCGGCGAGAAAAAGAATGCGCGCTACTTCCTCCGTCCAGGGAATGGCAACGTGGGCGTAGCGCGCACCGATTTGCAGCAGCGTCACCAGCATCACGAGCACGAAGAGCACCAGGCCGACGGCTTCTGCCGCTCGATCCAGCCAATCGATTGGCGCTAGCCGTCGCTTCGGCGCTGGCGCCGACTGAAGGTCGTCCATCTTTACTGCTCGTGATCTCTGGCTTGGGTTGAGACGCTGCCGTACCTATTCGCCGGCCTTGCGGATGTCATCGAGAAGGCCCGGTCTGCAGTTGGCAGCCGCGAATTTCTCGACAATCGGCGTAGCAATCTTCTGGAACGCGGCCACGTTGGCCTCGACCGTCTCGACGTTGCGCTCCTTCTTCATCTTCGCAACGAGTTCAGTGGTTTCACTTTTGACGGCTGCATTGAGCCAGTCGATAGCTTCCTTGAACGTGCTGTCGAATATGGCGCGCTGGTCCGGCTTCAGACTTGCCAGAAACTGGCTGTTGATGGTGATGACGTTATAGCTCCAGACGTGTCCGGTCAGGTTTACGTGACTTTGGACTTCGTAGAAGCGATCACCGTAGATCGTCGGTATCGGGTTTTCCTGGGCATCGAAAACGCCCTGGCGCAGCGCTCCGTAGAGCTCCGACACCGGAAGCGGACCCGGGAGGGCGCCGTAAGCGGAGAAAATATCGCTGCGCAGCTTGTTGGTGACGCGGATCTTGACGCCCTTGAGATCGGCGGGCTCACGGATCGGCTTGTTGGCCGTGACATGACGTGCGCCACGCGCCGCTACGCCCAGCACTTCGATGCCGTACCTCTTCTTGAGCTCGGCGGAGACTTCCTTGCCGATCGAGCCGGTCCAGACCTTGAAGCCGTGCGCTTCATTCTTGTAAACGTACTCAGCCTCAAGGCACTGATATTCCTTGAGCATCCGATGCACGATGATCGGGCCGGCAATGTTCATCTGAATTTCGTTAGTGGCGAGTGCTGGAGCAATTGTTGGTCGCCACCCAGGGCGCCGCCCGTCGACAGCTCCATCTGAATTTTGCCTCCAGACTGCTTTTCCAGCGCGTCCTTCCAGCGCTGCATCGCGCGAGTGCTCAGATCCTGCAGGCCATTGGTGGTCGCAAAGGTGAACTTCACATCGGCAGCCGCTGCGGAGACCGAAGTTGCGATGACGGCAGCGATCAAGCCCCCGATCGCGGGAATGAGACGCATGAGCGTTCCTCCATTAATGAATGCGTTATTGTTATTTGCGCATTCATCAAGAACTTTCAGTTGGATGTCAATGCGTGAATTTCCGCTGGAATTCTCGCGCGAACGCGGCCCGCATCATGGCTCATCGGAGCCGATGGCCGGCCACCTATTGGCGAATGCGCTAAAGTGCTCTATGCGTACCTTCGCTGCTATTGCCGCATCTGGACGCACGTCCATCGAGCTTAATGGATACGTCATTGTCCCAAGAACGCCGCTCGCTTGTCGATAACGCCTACCAGGACCTCAAACACCGCATCATCAACGGTGTACTGGAGCCTGGGGCTCAGATTCTGGAGGAAGAACTCGCACTGATGCTCGGCATGAGCCGCACGCCGGTTCGCGAAGCCGCCGTGCGCCTGGAGCAAGAAGGCTTTCTGGAAATCATCCCACGACGTGGCCTTACGATCAGCAAGCTTTCGAAACGAGACATCCGAGAGATCAATGAGGTCCTGGAGTGCCTGGAAATCCAAGCCGCTGAACGGCTGGCCGGGCGCAAGATCTCACCTGCAGAGCTGAAAATGCTAGAGGATGCGGTAGCTGGCATGGATCGCGCTCTGGAGCGCGAGGACATATACGAGTGGGCAAACGCCGACTACCAGTTCCACTCCCTGCTGATCGAGTTGTGTGGAAACCAGCATCTAGCCACCACGGCAAAGAATTATCTCGACAAGGCGCACCGCTTTCGCGTCCTGACCCTGCCACTGCGCCCGCGCCCCGTTTATTCAAACGTCAACCACGCCGCCGTGGTGGAAGCCATCCGGCGCCACGATCCCCAAACAGCGCAGGACATCCATCGCGCCCACAAGCGGCGATGGGCGCGCGATCTCCTGGAATTGCTCGAACGCCTCGACCTGCCGGAATAACGACACACCAATATCGAAGCCGAGCGGCTGGCGACCGATCTGATTGGAAAGAAATCACTCCAATGACCATACAGGCAATGAACCGCATTCTGGGCGTGGAGCAATCACGGCCGAGTTTCGTATTGCCTAAGAATGCCACGGACTGTCACGTTCACGTCTTTGGACCCGTGGAGCACTTTCCTTATGCGTCGGATCGCGTCTATACGCCGGGCGATGCCTCCCTTCGCGATCTTGAGAGACTGCACCAATCTCTTGGCATCGACCGCGTCGTGATCGTCCAGCCTAGTCCCTATGGAACTGACAACGCCTGCACGCTTGATGCAGTTCGCAGATTGGGCAAGCGTGCCCGCGCGGTGGCGGTCATTGCTCCGTCAGCGAGCGATGCGGCCCTTGAGGATATGCATAGAGATGGCGTCCGCGGCGTCCGGCTAAACCTGTCCACGCATGGCGTCGCCGATCCGAAGGCGGCCTGGCGGCAGATCGACGAGATTGCGAATCGCGTTGCGCCCCTGGGCTGGCATGTTCAACTTCACACCGACCTGGCGATGATCGACGCCCTGCACGATCACCTGACTGATCAGCCGGCAACTATTGTCATTGATCACTTCGGGCGCGCGCCCGCGCGACTGGGCGTCGAACAGCCCGGCTTCCGGTCTCTCCTGGCACTCGTCGAGAGCGGCAAAGCATACGTCAAGGTGTCAGCGGGCTATCGGATTTCGGACGAACCGGACTGGAAAGACATCGCCCCCATCGCACGCGCCTTGATCGCTGCCAACGCCGAGCGGATCCTATGGGGTAGCGATTGGCCACATCCGGGCGCCAGACGCTCGGCGATGGCACCCCATCAAGGGGTCGAGCCATTCTATTCCATCGACAATGGCTCGGCCCTCGATCGGCTTGCATACTGGGCCGATGATCCGAACCTCATGCGCAGAATTCTGGTCGATAATCCGGCCGAGCTCTACGCATTTTGAGGCGCACCGGGTTAAGACGCACCCCGCCCACAACCTAGAACTACATCGTCAAGCCGGTGCGGACGGCACGTACCGGGGCCGGCAGCGCCGCGCCATCCAGCGGATCGATATAATAACGGTCCGCAAAGTTTTCCGCGCTGACATTCCGCGTCATGTTTTCTTTGAACTTATATTTTTGATGGTCGTTTGCATCGTCGCCGCGAGCCGCGCGTTGACCGGGTGACAGGTGAAGGCCGAGCGCGCCATGGATCACATTCGCGATCTAGCCCCGATGCTCCGTATCTCAAACATGCGGGATTGGCTGGCGATCCATCGCTCCGAAGATCTTGCCATCATCGCCGACGGCCTGTGTAACGCCGGCTTGCCCGAATAATGGACGAACGAACTGGCAGCCCTATGCGCGCGCCGATCTCAGGCGGGCAGCGGATCTCGTGCGGCTGGAACGTTGGGAATTGCGGTTGAGCCGCGGACCATCAGGTTGGGCTGCAGCATCGCATGGCAGGCGGGGCTGTCGGCACGCCAGTCCGGCGCGGCTTTGCGGAACAAAAAGTCGGTCGAAGCGGTGGCCAGCTCAGGTATCGGCAGCGTAATGGTTGTCACGCCGCCCCCACGCCAACGCAAGTTCAGTGACTCGCTGAACCCAACAAACGACAACTGCTCCGGGATCGACACGCCCCGCTGCCGGGCGCAATCGTAAGCGCCGGTGCCGATGCGGGCGCCCGCCGACACGATGGCTGTCGGCGGCGCCGGGACGTCCAGTAGCTGCGTCGTCGCCGAGAAGCCGAATTCCGTCTCGCAACTGCCGGCATGCAGCAACTGCTCTTCAACGGTGAGCCCAGCCGCCAGAAAGGCTTGGCAGAATCCGTCAAGCCGATCGCGCCCCGTCGAGATCGCCGTGGTTGACCCGATA
The DNA here is from genome assembly GCA_023412745.1 of Pseudomonadota bacterium. GTDB lineage: Bacteria > Pseudomonadota > Alphaproteobacteria > Rhizobiales > Hyphomicrobiaceae > ZC4RG25. Next base: position 5,061 of record JAEZBZ010000075.1, read on the forward strand.
TAGGCAATGCGGCGGTGGCCGAGTTCCACTAGATGACGCACCGCCAGACGCATGGCGAGGGCATCGTCGATGCCAAACCAATCCGATTCGACTTTCGAGCACCGGCGCACAAACTGGACGTGTGGGGTCGAGCGCATCAGGCGCAGCATTTCCTGTGAGGGCGCGATGCTCGGAATGATAATGAACCCAAGCGCGCGGGCGGAACGCAGATTGCGCAGATGCTCCAGCTCAAGCGCCGGATCGTCATTGGTGACCGCCAGAACAAGTTGGCCGCGTTCCTGACAGCAATCGGCAATGGCTTTCGAGGCCGTAGAATAGAAATCGTTGCGAATATCCGGAATGATCAGACTAACGATGGAGCTGGTGCCGCTCCGCATCGCGCGCCGCGAGGTCAACGACATAATCGAGCTTGTCCGCGGTGGCTTGAACACGCGGTTATGGCGTAGAACTCAGCCGCCTATACCTTGGTTTTCACCACCGCGCGTGTCGGCGGCGCCGATCAGGCAGCGACGTTCAGTTCCGTGCTGCCGTTCACATTCGTGCTGATCGGCGTGCTGCTCATTATCTCGTTCGTGCCCGCACTAAGTCTCTGGTCGGTGAAATGGTTCGCGCCGTAATCTCGGCTTAGATCTCGATTCGAATAAGGAATGTCACTCGTGAGAAAAACACGCATCGCAATCGTGGGGCTTGGCATGGCCGTCACCCCGCATGCGCGCGGCTTGATCGATCTGGCCGATGAGGTCGAGGTCGCCTATGCCTTCAGTCCAAGCGAGCAGCGCCGCGCGGAATTCGCCAAGCGCTTTCCGTTTCCGCTGGCCGACAGCCTGGAACAGATCCTGGACGACCGGTCGGTCGACGCGGTGCTGGTGCTGACCCCCGCCAATACGCACCTGGAGATTGCCCGCAAGTGCGCTGCGGCCGGCAAACACGTGCTGCTGGAAAAGCCAATCGAGATCACGACAGCGCGCGCGAGAGAACTCGTGGCGGTGTGCCGGGCTGCCGGTGTGACGCTGGGCATCGTGCTGCAGCATCGCTTCCGCCCCGCCGGCATGGAACTGACGCGGCATATTGAGTCCGGCTCGATCGGATCACTGGTGGGCTGCTCGACTGTGATCCGGCTGTGGCGTCCACAGAGCTATTATGACGAGCCCGGCCGTGGAAGCTTCGCGCGCGATGGCGGCGGCGTGCTGATCTCGCAAGGCATCCATACGCTCGACCTGATGCTGAGCCTCGCGGGACCGATCGTCGAGGTCGCCGGCTTTGCCGGCACGACGCCGGTGCACCGCATGGAAACCGAGGACATGGTGTGTGCTGCCGTGCGCTTTGCAAACGGCGCCTTTGGCACGATCGATGCCACAACGGCCGCCTACCCTGGATTTGCCGAACGCATCGAACTGATCGGGCGCGATGCGACGGCATCCCTGGCCGGCACCTCACTCGACATGGCCTGGCACGATGGCAGGCGCGAGAGCGTGGCGGCAGATCAGAGCCCAGGCGGCACCGGCGCCGATCCGATGGCCTTCCCGCACGACTACCATCGCGCGGTAATGGCCGACTTCATCGCTGCCGTACGTTCGGGCGGTGAGCCGCGTGTCACCGGCGAGGAGGCGTTGAAAGTCCATCACCTCATCGATGCGTTGATCGCGGCCGGCAAGAGCAACGGCCACGTCGCTGTCGCAACGTCGTGAGCGAGGCGGGCATGCTGCGTTTCGCGGCCATCGGCCTCGATCACCGACACATCTATCATCTGGTGGGTGAATTGATCGCCGCTGGGGCGGAATGCGTCGGCTATTGCCCGCAAGCCACCGATCCCAAGGTTCTGGCTGGATTTCGGGAGCGTTTCCCGATGCTACCGGCAGTCGACCGGCAGAAGCTGCTCGACGATCCGTCGATCGCGATTGTCGTTTGCGCCGCCATCCCCGCGGACCGCGCCGACATCGCCATCACCGCCATGCGCCATGGCAAGGATGTCATGGTAGACAAGCCCGGCATCACGACGTTCGACCAGCTTGAGCGGGTCACCGCCTGCATTGCCGAAACCGGGCGCATTTTTTCGATCTGCTTTTCGGAGCGCTTGATCGTTCGCGCGTCCGGTGTCGCTACACGGCTCATCAAGGAGGGTCGTATCGGCAAGGTGGTGCAGACGGTCGGCCTTGGCCCGCACCGGCTCAACCGAGCGATCCGGCCGAACTGGTTCTTCGACCCCACGCGCTCAGGTGGCATCCTGGTCGATATCGCCTCGCACCAGATCGACCAGTTCCTGTTCTACTGCGGCGTGGCCCATGCCGAGATCGTGGCCAGCAGCGTGGCCAACCACGCACTGGCCGATGTGCCCGCGTTCAACGACTTCGGCGAGATCCTGCTCCGCAGCAATGGGGCGTCCGGATATATCCGGGTCGACTGGTTCACGCCAGACGGTCTGCCGGTGTGGGGCGACGGACGACTGACCATTCTCGGCACAGCCGGCTTCATCGAACTCAGAAAATACATCGACATCGCCGGACGGCCTGGCACCGACCATGTCTTTCTGTCGGATCACACCGGCACGAGCCACATCGATGCCAGCAATGAGCCGCTCACCTATTTCCGCAGCTTCCTCGACGATGTCCGTGATCGCACCGAAACCGCGATGACGCAGGCGCACGTGCTAACGGTTTCGCGGCTCGCGCTCCAGGCCCAGGCGGCTGCCGTCGACATCAACAAGTCGCGCAAAGCCTAGCAATTTGGCGTTATTCCGACCTCCGGCGCCTTAGGAGTACCCGGGATCGGGCATGCTGAAGCGCACGATCGGCTCAGCCAGGATCGACAGGCTGGCTCCCGTGTAGAGCAACATTAGGATGGTCATCGGAATGAGGCTGTAGATCGCGAGTTTGTGCGTCGGCGCCGTTCTCAACGCGACGACGTGAGCGAGATAGACAGCGATGATGTGACCCACAACGATTGCGCCGATCGCGACATACCAGATTTCGCGGGCATCGATCGTCTCAAGATCGGGCTCCCAGCGCGCCGTGCCGAGAAGATTCCATCCAAACCCGAATGGATCGGACATCAATGCGATAAACGTCTGCGACTGGAGGATGATGTAGGAG
>JAEZBZ010000225.1 GCA_023412745.1 Pseudomonadota bacterium
AATACGGAATTTGATTCCGGCTATAGGGGGAGCCTCATGGCTATGCCGAAGATGAAGACGATTGCGCTGGCTATGACACTCGCTGGTGCCCTTTCCGCCCCGGCTCTCGCTGGCGGTGAATACTCACAGTACGGCGATCTGCGCTATCCGCTGGTAGCCGTGTCGGGTATCGAAGTTACCAAGGGCGGCTGGGAGAGCTACTCCGGCGCCTACTACGCCTTCAACCGCGATTTCGACAGCGATGGCGTGATTGTTCGCGCGATCGGCATTGCTGGTGCCTATGACCACAGTGCACTTGGCGCAAGCGTCGACAGTGATTACTGGCAGGGCGATGTTATGCTCGGCTACCAGTGGGTGCGTGGTGGCTTTGATTTCTCGGTGATGGTTGGCGCTGAGTATCAGAAGCACAGGGGCACGATCATTGACCCGGGGCTGGTCATTCTTCCTGGTCCAGGGACCGTATTTAAAGGCTCGAACGATGAATTCGGCTTCAAGATCGCCGCTGATCTCGAGAGCAACTGGCGCAACCAGTCGCCGATCTACACTGCCCTGATGGGCAGCTACTCGACGGCGTTCGACACGTATCACGCCCTCGGCCGTATCGGTTATGACTTCGGACCGTTCACGTTCGGTCCGGAAGTTTGGGCACTCGGTGACGAGGCTGGCGACGCGCAGCGTGTTGGCGCCTTCTTGAAGTTCGATCGCGAAATGGGCACGACGGCGAGCGTGCTGAGTGTGTCGGCTGGCTACCAGTTCGGTGAAGACAATCGCTGGGCTCAGTACCAGGATGGCGCTTACGCCACGCTGCAGTTCCGCATGGCCTTTGGTGAGAGCCGTGGCGCGGCGCCGATGAAATAATCTGCTCTACATAAGACAGAATAACAAAGCCGCGGCCTTACGGTCGCGGCTTTGTCGTTTTGGGACGTTTGGAACACTTAGCCAGCGTGCTTGATCCGCGGCGGAGAGTCCTCCTGGATCGCGCCGCAGATCTCGCAATCCGGGTGCCGACAAAGCGCTGCGCCGTGCAGAACTTCCTCCGTATCGACCTCCTCAACCGGTTGCCCAATCGGGGTGCGCTGCGAACGGCACATGATCGCCGTCACCGGCGTTCCGTTGCGCAGCAGCCAGCCTTCCTTGACCGCGCCGGTGTTATCGCGCGTGACGTAAGCTTTCATTGCTGCCTCCCAGTGGCCATCGCTTTCGGGCGACGGCTCAGCAATCCTTCTTGTTGGGCGTAACCAGGCCGAACTTGTTGCCCATCGGATCGCTGATCAGTGCAATCCAGTGACCCTCGGGGGTCTCCAGCGGTGCGCGGAGGATGGTACCGCCGTGGGCCTGAGCCATGGCCGCTGTGGCGTGCACGTCGGCAACCTGCATGTACGTGAACCAGCCCGTTCCGGAATGGATGGCGACCGGGTGATTGGCTTTCATTAAGCCGGCCACGTCCTCGTCGCCGTTGAGGAAGATCGTGTAGCGGTCCTCTGCCGTGGTGGCCGGCTGGCGCTGATCTTCGGCATCGACGATGCGCGTGGTCCAGCCCATGACCTTGGCGTAGAAATCGGTCAGGCGGTCGGTCTCGGGAGAGAGCAACTCGCTGAACCAGATGGTGCCGACGCCATCGCAGGTGGCAGGCGCGGACGGCGTGAGTGCCGGGGCGGTTTGATCTGCTTGCGCCGGGGCGGCGGCAAGAAGCGCGGCCGCGACGCCGGCCATGGCGAACTTCGAGAACGACGAACGAAGGAGCGGACGAGCCGCCGTAACCGACTTGTGTGCTGATCCAGACATTGTGACCTCTCGCAGCAAGTGACACGGAAAAGTGCTTCGATGACCGGGGTGCTGCAAACGCGAGGCCATGTTCCTTGGAACATTATCGGAATTGGGAGCCAGGGTTAACAAAACGTAAAAATGCGTTTCCAGATCCCGGAAAATGGTCTCGGCAATAATAATGAAATTGAAACTCTGTTATCTCGTCCACATCTGTCGGTGACCCGATTAAAACGATTTCGTCCCATGCTGGACCTGTTTGCCTAGAAAGAGTCGTTAACCCCATGCGTCATCGCAACTACCACGAGGTGGAGGGAGACAGTCCGGCCGAATGCGGGCGGCAACTGGGTCGTCTGTTCGGCCCGATCGTGCGCGATTACATCGCGTACGGGCGTGAGAACTGCGATTGGGCGCAGTACAGGCGCGATGCTGGTGACCTGCTGTCGGTAACAGCTCGCTATTTCCCGCACTACATCGAGGAACTGGAAGCCTACGCGGCCGCCGCAGGTGTTTCTTTGCTCGATCTGTGGACGATGAGCATCGAGGACGAACTCGATGATGACGATGCCGAAAAGTGTACCACCGTCATTGCGAATGGTGGACGCCTGATCGCGCACAACGAGGACTGGGATGCGGATTCAGTCGACGACATCTGCGTTCTGAAAAAACGCTGCGGCGATGTCACGACGCTTGAGCTGTATTATTATGGCAGCCCGCTTGGTGGGACGGCATTGAGCATCTGCTCGCGTGGCTATGTGCAGGCGATTAACAGCCTGAGCCATTCGGATTGGCAGGAAGGCGTGCCGAAGATCGTCATGGGCCGTCGCATTTCTGAGCTGCGTGACGCCGGCTCGGAATTGGCAAAGCTGCTGGCGATCCCGCGATCATCCGGTTTTGCGCATAACCTAATCTATCGCGACGGGACTATGACGCTGCTGGAATGTACCGCGAAGCATCATGCTGTGCAGCGGCCGCCGATGCCTTTCGTCCACACCAATCACATCGTTCATCCGGCGCTTGCCAAATTCGAAGGCGATCACGACGGCAAAAGCACGTTCCGCCGTTACGACGCGGCCTGCCGGCTTGTTTGCGGCGATATGAGCGAGACGGATATGATGCGGCTGATGAGCGATGAGGGCGGCGGAAAAAACGCCAGCATCCTCAACCGCAAAACGATCGCGCGGGCGGTTGTCGACCTTGACCGCCGCGTCGCAATGATCTGGCTGAAACGCGAGCAGAACAGAGGCTGGATCGACTATCCCATCGATTTCTTTTTCGCCCACCACATGCTGACTGTATGAACCCGCCGTCCATCATCGCAAACTATGTCGCCGCAATCCTGGCTTTGCTGAAAAAGCGAAGGCGGGCGGCTGTGCTTGCGGGAGGTGTGCTTTTGCTGGCGATTTTTGCGTGGTGGATCTGGTCGGCCGATAATTTCACCACTGAGGCGCTGACCTTCAAGACCAACGTCGTTCCTGGCACCACCAATGACGAGCCGGTGGATGTCAGCGCGACGCTGTTCGTACCCAAGAACGTCGTGTTTCCCGTTCCGGCTGTCGTGATTGCGCCGTCGAGCAGCGGCGTCGAAGAGGCGCGCGAAGTCTATTACGCCAGGGAATTGGCGAATTCCGGAATCGCGGCGCTGATCCTGGACAGCTTTGTGTCACGCGGGTTGACGGATTCCGTCTACGATCAGAGCGTTCTGGAAGGCTGGGACATCGAGAACGACGCCATCGCTGCGCTGGCGGTTCTCGCAGCGGATAAACGCTTCAAAGCCGAACGTATCGGCATCATGGGTGTCTCGAAGGGCGGCACGGTCGCTATGGATACGGCGCTGACCATCCGGCGCAAATGGATGGGTGTCGGCAAGGGGCTGTCATTTGCGGCGCACGTTGCCATTTCTCCTGATTGCACCTGGATAACGCGGCGGGCGAATTCAACCGGCGCGCCGATCTTTTTCATGCTGGCGGAGTTGGACGACCAGACGCCGGCGGCGCCGTGTCTGGAACAGGTCAAGCGCATGCAACAGGCGGGCAATCAGAACATCGAGGCGAAGGTCTATTCCGGGGCGCACCATGCCTGGGAGGAGCTTGGCTCAAAGGCCCAATATGACAGCCAGGCCGAGAACTATTCGCAATGCCGCGTCTGGGTTGAGGACGATGGGCAGATGTTCGCGGTCGAAACCGGCGAATTGCTTCCCGAGGACGAGTGGCGCGATTGGGCGAAGCAGAATTGCATGACGCATGGCGCGACGTGCTGTGGCGGCTCTTCGCGGCTTAAAAAATCGGCGACCCAGGATATCATTTCGTTTTTCCGAAAAAGCGGATTTTAGATCGACGGTTACGCAATTTGGGACAATCGGGTTATTTCGATCATCCTGATGTTGCAGTCCGGCGCGGTCGTCACCACTGCGGCTTTGAATTGCTCCGGCGCCGCCAGATCGAAAATCGTGTGCTGGGGGCTTTGTGCGCTGTCGGTATGATCCAAAACGGTATCCGATAGTGTCGAAATGAGGGGCAGAGCACTGGAAAAGCCGTTTCCGGTCGCCTTGAGATAAGCTTCTTTCCGCGTCCATAACCGGAAAAACGCATCGCGGCGCTGCGGATGCGGAATGGCATCGAGATACTGGCGTTCCGATTGGCTGAATACGGAAATGGCGACGTCGTCGATATCGACTTTGGCGTCGATGCGCTCGATATCCACGCCAAGGGAAACTGGCGATATGGCGATCATCGCCATGCCGCCGCTGTGCGACAGATTGAAATGAAACCTGTCCAGGCCGGCGATGAATGGTTTTCCAAATTTACCAGTTTTGAATTGGAGCGAGCGGGCGTTCAGTCCGGTGTGTTTTCCCAGAACGGTCCGCAGCAGGGCACGAGACTTTATGAACTCCTCGCGCGTGCCGAGGTGCGAAATGCGGGCGGCGCGCTGGGTTTCGGATGCATCCAACAGGGACAGCGCGGACGCATTGTCCAGATCGCGCAGGTTCGCGAGATAGACCTCAATCAGCGGCATGGCCGTATCCGGGGTAAAGGCCCGCTCCCTCGTCGACGCGCGGCCAATCAGATCGCGCGTCGTTTATCTGCAGTCGTAACGTTCTCCCGACTGGTTTGCATATCTCGCATGCGTCCGAAATGATGCGCGTCCACCATTATTCGGCGGCTTCGCGCATCGGCAGCAGGGACGGCAGGCGGGCCAGGATCGACTCGCGGCCACCGGGCGTCCGCCATTCCGCACGCGCCCCGGCATCAAGTGTGCGCAGCGGGTCGAAATAGAAGTACATCCGGTGCGGGTCGATGGAAGGCGAACGATAGCCGCTGATGCCGTACTTCACACTCTGGAACTCATGGCTGTGCACGTCGCGCTTACCGCCGCCGCCTGGCGCGTCGACGATGAACAGCGGCGTGTTGAAGCCGGCGGTGGCGCCGCGGACTTCGCGCTCCAGGGTCTGCATTTCGTGCACCGGCACACGGAAATGTTCGGTGCCCATCACCATGTCGCAGGAATAGACGTAGTAGGGCTGGATGTTGACACGGCCGAGCTTGCGCGTCAGGTCGATCAGCGTCTTAGCGTCGTCGTTGACACCGCGCAGCAGCACGGCCTGATTGCGCACGTGGATGCCTTCTGCGAACAGGCGGCGCATAGCGCTTTCGACCAGCGGCGTCACTTCGCGCGGATGGTTGAAGTGGGTGTGTACGAAAACGCTCTTGAACATTGAGCGGCCGCGCTGTGCCCCTTCGACAATCGCCGAAAACCAGGGTTCGTCGGATAGGAACTTCATTGGCTGGACCGACACCGACTTGGTCGCGAAGCGGATGCGGCGGACATGCTCGATATCGAGCAGGGCATTGCCGATGGCCTTGATGTTCTGGGCCTTCAGGCGGGCGATGTCTCCACCTGAAACAACCACGTCCTCAATCGTCGGATTGGCACGGATGTAGTCGAGCGCCGCGCCCCAGCCGCTGGCGCTGGTGACGTTATCCTTTTGCAGGGAAGGCGTGGCGGCGCCGACCGCATAGCTGCGCGTGCAATACTGGCAGTAGACCGGGCATACCGAGGTGACCAGGAAGAGCACCTTATCGGGATAGCGGTGCACCAAGTTCGGCGCCGGCGAGGTGTTGCGCTCGCCCAGCGAGTCGACCGACATGCAGGGGTGATCGTCTTCCTGTTCCGACAGCATCGGCAGGAACTGGCGGCGGATCGGATCCCTATCCGCGTTCTTCCAGTCGATCAGGTCGAGGATGTACGGATTGAGCCGGATCGACATGCCGACCTTCTGCAGGCCCTGACGAATTTCGCTGACCACTGTCGGATTGGCGACGCCACTGACAAGCGCTTCGAGCTGCTCGATGCGCGTCACCGAATTGCGGTCTTGCCAGTTGTGGTCGAGAAACTCGGATCTCGCCTTTGCACTATCGAGGCCACTCGAATTATCGAAGCCAAGTACGTCAGCGAAGGACATTGGTGCAACTCCGTACCAATTACGAACAGTTGCGCCCTACCTCGCAATTCGCGGGCCGTGTTCCATTGGGTCGGGGGCGAATGGGAAATCACGGTTAAAAAAGAGTAAAAATCGCGCAAGCAAAGCGTGGCACGAACTTTGCGCTTGGCGGTCTGCCTGGGAGCAGGCGGTCGAGTCAGGTGAGTGTTATGCGTCAAATCATAGATGGTGAAATCGCCGGATCCACGTTGCTGGATACCAAGGCGGTCCCTGCCACCAATTCAATTTCGAACGCCCAGGGCGGCGTGCATGCGTATGTTCCGACTGCGCGTGAAGGCTATCCGTTTGGCCGGCCGACAATCGAAGACGGTCTTATGGACCGGCTGCGGTCGCTCAAGAGCAGCCCGACGCTCCTGCACGAGATCTTTGAACTGCAGGCCGATATCGAGCCTTCCGCACCGGCTCTGGAATGCGGCGATCGCGGCCTGAGCTATGGCGAGCTCGACGCCGAAGCCAACCGCATGGCGCGCTATTTCCGCAGCCTGGGCGTTGCTCGCGGCAGCTATGTCGGCATCTCGCTCGACCGGTCGGAATGGCCGATCATCGCTATTTTGGCGGTGCTCAAGGCCGGCGGCACCTACGTGCCGATCGAGCCGGCGCTGCCCAACGACCGCATGCGCTATATCGCGGAAGCCGCCGAGATGTCCGTTATCGTGACGGATGCCGTTTATGAGGCGCGCCTGTCCCAGATCAGTACGGCTAAGCTTGCCATCATCGAGAAGTACCGCGGCATCGCGAGTGCGTTCGATAACACGCGGCTTTCCCGTTCGGAGACACAGCTGCGTCCCGAAGACGTCTGCTATGTCCTGTTTACGTCCGGCACCACGGGGCGGCCCAAGGGCGTCGTCACCGAGCATCGCAACGTCGTGCACTTCGTCGGCGCGTTCAATGAGGTGTGCAACACGACGGCGGCCGACCGAATCCTGCAGGGTTTCTCGCTCGGCTTCGACGGCTCCGTCGAGGAAATGTGGATGGCGTTCTCCAACGGCGCCACGCTGGTTTGCGGCGACAAGGCAACGCCGAAGTTCGGCGCCGATTTCACCGCCTTCCTCAACGAGCGCAGGATCTCGTTCCTGTCGACCGTGCCGACGCTGTTGTCGACCTTGACCAGCGATGTGCCGTCGCTGCGCCAGCTCATCGTCAGCGGCGAGGCGTGCCATATCGATCTCGTCAATCGCTGGGCTCGTCCCGGATTGACCATGCGCAACGTCTACGGCCCGACCGAAGCGACGGTGAATACGACCGCCTGCGTTCTGGAGAAGGGCAAGGCGGTCACCATCGGCCGTCCGCTGCGCGGCTATGACATCTACATCCTGGACACGGAACTGCGTCCGGTGCCGCGCGGCGAGAAGGGCGAGCTGTATATCGGCGGTCCGGGCC
>JAEZBZ010000294.1 GCA_023412745.1 Pseudomonadota bacterium
GGCGACGCCGTCCCGCAACCCACACGCAACTCCCTACCGTCCGTCCACCAATATTGTTACTTTGCGCCGCCAATTTGGCATCGAGGAGGTAAGGTTGCAGCATTTGAAGCGTCTGATCCGCACCATCCCGGATTATCCGAAACCGGGCATCATGTTCCGCGATGTCACGACGCTGCTGCGCGACGCGACCGGCTTTCAGGACGCGATCGAGGCATTGGCAAAGCCGTTTGAGGAGCAAGCCATAGACGCGGTCGCGGGTATCGAAGCGCGCGGTTTCATCCTTGGCGGCGCGGTCGCGGATCGACTCGGCTGCGGCTTCATCCCGATCCGCAAGAAGGGTAAGCTGCCCTGGAAAACCATTGGCCAGGACTACACGCTGGAATACGGCGTCGATGCTATCGAGATCCACGAGGACGCCATCGCGCAGAGCGAGCGCATCCTGATCATCGACGATCTGATCGCCACCGGCGGAACGGCGGAAGCCGCGATCAAACTGGTGCGCCGCACTGGAGGCACTGTGGTCGGCGCGGGCTTCATTATCGACCTGCCCGATCTCGGCGGCCTGAAGAAACTCGAAGCGCACAACGTGAATTGTCACGTATTGGTGGCATTCGAAGGCCACTAAGGACCGGAGCGGTCGACTTTGACAGCGCCGCAGCCTCTAGAGGTACAATATAATGGGAAGCGAAAAGCCACGCCTCGACCCGACCACTTTGCTTGCAGGTTTCGAGATCATAGCAGCATGGCGTCGGCATCCGGAAAAGCCGATAGCATGTCCGGTTTGCGGTGCCGAAGGTCTGCGCATAATTGACCGGTCGGCACGGCCGCACGCCGAATGGTACACGCTATCGTGTTCTGCGTGCGGATTGGAAGAGAGCATCCAGCTTCCGATGGGCTCTCCGCGCCAGGAAATCGACTGAACCTATGAAAATTGCCGGACGCTACTATCGAACGATCTGGCTTTGCCCCGACCACTGGTCGGTCGAGATCATCGATCAAACCCACCTGCCGCATGGGCTAAAAACTGTGACGCTGGCATCGTGCGAGGATGCTGCCCGCGCCATTCACACCATGCAAGTGCGTGGAGCCCCGCTCATCGGTGCTACAGCCGCCTACGGATTGTGCCTGGCGCTGCGCAAGCATGCTTCCGATACCGCAATGGAGGAGGCGATTGCCTATCTCGCACGGCAGCGGCCGACGGCCATCAATCTCTGCTGGGCGCTCAACGAGATGCACAGAGCTATTCGCGAAGTGCCGCCAGACAAACGGGTCGATGTCGCCTATCGCCGTGCGGGCGAGATTTGCGACGCGGACGTCGAAACCTGCCGGATGATCGGTGTGCATGGCCTTGATCTGATCCGGAAGACCCTCGCAAACAAGCCGGCCGGCGAACCGGTCAATATCCTCACGCATTGCAATGCCGGCTGGCTCGCATGCGTCGACTGGGGCACCGCGACGTCGCCAATCTATCAGGCTCATGATGCGGGCATTCCGGTTCATGTCTGGGTAGACGAGACGCGGCCACGCAATCAAGGCGCGGCGCTCACCGCTTACGAACTCGGCAGCCATGGCGTGCCGCACACTATCGTCGTCGATAACGCTGGCGGTCATCTGATGCAGCGCGGCCAAGTCGATCTGTGCATCGTCGGCACCGATCGCGTCACCGCGTCAGGCGATGTGGCCAACAAGATCGGCACCTATCTCAAGGCGCTGGCGGCCCGGGACAACGATATCCCGTTCTATGTCGCGCTACCGCATTCGACGATCGACTGGACACTCGACAACGGCTTGGCCATCCAGATCGAGGAGCGGTCAGCCGACGAAGTGCTGAAGATGGCCGGCCGACTGGGCGACGGCAGCGTGGTGACGGTCGATATCGCAGCACCCGGCTCGCCGGCGGCCAATCCGGCGTTCGATGTCACGCCTGCCCGCCTGGTCACCGGCTTCATCACCGAGCGCGGTGTTTGCGATGCTTCGCGAGATGGACTGCTGTCATTGTACCCGGAGCGCCGGACAAGCTGAGACAGCTAAGCGGGCTTGAATTCCGGCGTTGCGACAGTCACCTTTGAGCAGAGCCGCAGTCTCGGGAGACTTTCCATGTTGAAGCGCTTCGGACTTGCTATAGCCCTCGCCGCCATAACGCTCGTGCCAGCCGCAGCTCATCATGGGTGGGGTAGCTACGATGCGAAGAACCCGATCTCGGTGGAAGGCAGCATTCTCACCTCGCAATTCGAAAATCCGCACGTCGCAATCACCGTTCAGGGCAAGGACAACGTCTGGACTGTCACGCTGGCGCCGACCTCGCGCATGATCAGCCGCGGCGCTCTGAAAGAGATGGTTTCCCCTGGGAAAGTCATTGTCGCGTACGGCTATCCCTCGACACGCGATACCAACGAGATGCGCGCCGAACGCATTACGGTAGACGGAAAGACCGTCGAGATGCGCTAGATGGCCGAGCATCCAGCTCCAGCACTCCTGATCGCGCTCGAACAATCCGGCCTCGGCCTTGCGATCCGGCAATCCGTCTGGGCCTACCCGGCCGCAAACGTCACGCACATCTTGGCCCTCACCGTTTTCGCAGGATCGGTCGTGGTGATGGATCTGCGCATGCTGGGCGCATTTCGTGAGACACTGCCATCATCGGTGATAACGCCCGCTCGACGCGCGGCCATGATTGCTCTCGCAATCCTGACAGCAAGCGGTTTAGTGCTTTTCACCGCCGAGGCCAGCCATGTGGCAATGAATACGGTATTTCAGATCAAACTGGCGCTCATCGCATTCGGCATCGTGAACGCACTCGTTGTGCAAAGGTCGCTTGGCGAGATGCTGACCAAGACCCCGGCTATGACCACGCTCCCTACACGGTTCCGCGTTGCCGCCCTCCTATCACTGGCCACTTGGTTCAGCGTGGCAGGCGTCGGTCGGTTCATCGCCTATTTGTGAATCAATCCTGATTTACCGGATGTGGCTCGCTTTGCGCTGTCGTCTCCTGAGCCAGCAACGGCGCGAACGTCGTCCTCACCTTGGCCTCGTCGAGATCCTTGGTGATGAACACGATCCGCGAGCGGTGATCCTCCGACGGCCAGCGCTCCAGCATCTCGACCGGATAGAACACCTGCTGCACGCCCTGGATCACGAACGGCTTATCCATGTCGATGACATTCAGGATGCCTTTCACGCGCAGGAGCTTGTCGCCCTGGGTGGTGCGCAGGAACTCGATGGCGAGTTCGAGTTGCCCAGCATCCAGCGGCTTGTCGAAGGTCAGGCAGAACGAGCGGATGCCGTGCAGATGCGTGTGGTGGCGATGTCCGGGATGATCGCAATGCTCGACTGAGCAGGCGTGGTCATGGTCATGGCCGTGAGCATGATCGTGATGCGCATGCCGGTACGTGTCGGCGGCCAGCCAGTGCTCGACCCTGCCTTCATCGCGCATCTCGTAAGCGTTGATGTCGAAGAGCACGGCCGGCGAGATCGCGCCCTTGATCGCTTTCTCGATCTGAGCGGAGGGATTGAGTGTGCGCACGCGCGCCAGCGTTTTCTCGCTCTCGGCCGGATCCACCAGATCGCTCTTGGTCAGTACGATGCGATCGGCCATCGCAATCTGGCGCGCGGGTTCATAAGCGCCTTCAATCTGATCCAGCCCGTGCTGGGCGTCCACCGTGGTCACGATGCCGTCCAGGCGATAGATGCGGAACAGGTCGCGGTCGGTCACGAGCGTCTGGGCAATCGGCGCCGGATCGGCGAGCCCGGTGGTTTCCAGCACCACGCGGTTCAGCGGACCAATGGTCCCCTGCATCATGTTCTCATGCAGTTTCAGCAGCGCCGCCACCAGATCGCCGCGCACGGCACAGCACACGCAGCCCGACGGCAGCAGAACGGTATCCTCCTTCACCGTCTCGATCAGCGCGTCGTCGAGACCGATCTCGCCGAATTCGTTGACGATAACGGCGGTGCCAGCCATCTCGGGTAGCTTCAACATCGCCTTGAGCAGCGTGGTCTTGCCGGACCCCAGGTAGCCGGTGAGTACCGTCAATGGAATGGGCAGCTTCACGTTTCACTTCCGCGATTGATGATCGGACACTGTCGGCGAGTGTTTCCGCTCGCACGGATCACCATTGCAGACAAGTCGGACGTCATCAGGGCAAAACCCGCGCCGCAAATGCATGAATAAATCGATCCAAAGCGACCCAATCTGTACACTCGGCATCCGCTGGCGCGTTGAGCGAGACATCACGCCGGTCCAGCAAGGAATGCAGGGACGCGCGCTCCAGAGGGCTCAAATCCCGTTCGTACAGCGCGCCGCCCGTCGGGCAGATGTCATCCGGTGCCCAGCCGACGTCAGCCGTAAAGTTGCGCACGCACTCATCAGCCGCAGAACGCTCGCCTTCTATCGGCGAGGCTGCGCCCATGCTCACAGGCACGAATGCCGAGGTGGAGCAACGGCGCAGCGTATCGCCATGGCGCTGTACGAAAGCATAGAGTTCGGGATCGAAGCGTCCCTCTCGCAGTGATCCGGCCACGATAACCCCGTCGCAATCGTCCGAACCGGCCTCCGTTTCACCTGAACGGATGTCGACCAGCCGCACGAGCAGCCCTGCGTCCTCCAGTTCGCGCGCAATGTGGTGCGCCACCTTTCCGGTCTGCCTGTCGGCTGACGTGAACGCGACGAGAATGCGGCGCATGTCGACACCTCCCGACCCGAAGCAAGATGCAGCGCCCGAAATGACGCTCATGCTGCCGGATCAACGCGTAAGAGGGTAGCGGCGTTCGACAAAAACCTTGCTGACCACGCTGAAGGCAACCTCGCCGCGCTGGTTGCAGCCTTCGTTGTACCAATGGACGAGCCCGAATTCCGGCCGCGTCCCGGCATCCAGCTTCTCGATGACGCGCGTGGTGAAGGTTATCGTGTCATCGACCAAGACAGGCTTCAGCCAACTCAGCTTCTCGAACCCCGGCGACGGCCCGTATCGCGCAGGCCGCTCTCCGCGAAAAGCGATCAGGTCGGCCTCGCGCTTGCGATGATCAAGCATGAGCCTGAGCCAGATCGAGCCGGTATGCCATCCGCTCGCCGAAAGCCCACCGAACAATCCACCCTTGGCGGCGTCCTTATCGAGATGAAACTGCTGCGGGTCGTAGCGGCGCGCAAACGACATGATTTCCTCGCGCCGGAACAGGTGCGAACCGAGCGAGGCAACGGCGCCGATCTCCAGATCCTCGAAGTAATTGCTCATGACGCTGCTCCCGGCGCGCGCACCTTGAAGAACAGCGCGGCCTTCCAGGTCATGATGACGTCGCCGTCCTGGTTGAGCGTCTCGAACGCAAACTGGCAGACGCCGACACCCGGTCGCGACCGCATCGTGCGCTTTGACGTGCAGGTGTATCGACCAGACAGCACATCGCCGGGAAATGCCGGCTTGATCCAGGTGCAGTCCTCGAGGCCGGGAGAGCCGAGCGCAGCCGCCTGGTTCAGCACGTTCTCGGCCAGCAACCGCATCATCATCGCACAGGAATGCCAGCCCGACGCATAGAGCCGGCCATGCGGCGACTGCGCCGCGGCGACTTCGTCGGTATGGAAGGGCTGGGGATCGAAGGCGCGGGCGAAGCCGATCACCTCTTCGCTGCTGACGACATGCCGGCCGAACGTGACCGGCGTGTCGATGGGTATGTCCTCCCAGTGCAGGAGCTCTGATCCCGCGGGCATCGGCATCGCACTTTTGTCGGACCTCACATTTCGTGCAGCGGCACTATAGTGCTTTTGCAGGCCGGTGCGGCGTTCTGGCTCGCCTTCCGCATCCAAAGCCACATCAGCGCACCGAAAGGTTGCACATCAGCGGCGATGCACCGCACCCGAACCATATTCGCGCCATAAACTCGCCAATCTCAAGTGTTCGTTGCGCCCCGTGACGAAGAATGAAAGAAAAGGGGCTCTACATGTTCAAGCTTAAACCTTGGATCTGTCAGTCGTCATCCAACGCCCTCGCGGGAATGTTTGGCGCAATATCGACCGTATTCTTGTATTTGACATTTGCTCAGTCGACGAATGCATTGCCACTGCTCAGTCCTCCAACGAAATCGGCGCCGGCCGAACTGGACCTGGACTCGGACGCGATCACAGTCGATGAGGCGATGGACGGCTACCTCCGTAAACTGATGATGGCTGAGTCGGGCGGCAAGACCACTGCGAAGAACCCGCTCTCGTCCGCTCTCGGACATTTCCAGTTCATCAATTCGACCTTCCTGGAAGTTGTCGACAAGCACTTTTCCGACGAAGTCGAGGGACTGAGCCGCGGCCAGATCCTGGCGCTGCGCACAGATGCCGATTTCTCCCGCCGGGCCGCGATCGCGTTCAACAACGACAACGCTGCTTTCCTCGAAGCGCGCGGCATCCGTCCGACATTCGCTCACATGCGCCTCAGCCACTTGCTCGGCGCACCGGGCGCGGCACAGGCGCTGCGCCGGCATCCCGACACCCACCTGACCAAGGTGTTCTCGTCGGCCGTCATCCGCGCCAACCCGTTCATGCGACGTTTGACCGTTGCCGGACTGGTGCAGCGCGCCGAGCGCGAAGTTGGGCCTGGCATCTGGCGCATAACGGTGCCGCAGTCCGACGACGACCTGAAGAAGTTCGAGTTCAAGGAGGAAGTCCAGGAGGCCATGGACGACACGGCTGGCGAGACAAAGCTCGTGACGGCATCCAAGCCTGCTGAGACCGCCCCGGAGAGCAAGCCGTCGAAAAAGGCCGAGGACAAATCGGCCAGCAACGCCACGGCAAACGACACGCCCGCAGCCAAGGTCCAGAAGGTTTCGACCAAAATCGAACCCCGCCGGACGTCGAGCAAGCGCCGCTCCGCGCGCACCACCACAAAATCGCGCGCCAGCAAGGTCACGACGACCCAGACCAAGCGCTCCACCAAGCGACGCGAAGCCGGCGCAACGCGCGGCAAGCGGGCTCTGTAAGCGCTCCAGCAACGCAAACCAAAAAGGGCGCCTTCACCCGATCAGGTGAAGGTGCCCTTGCTCGCCAAATCCGGAGCAACAGCGCGCCGTTACGTCGCGAACCGGAAGTGCAGCACGTCGCCGTCCTTGACTACGTATTCCTTGCCTTCCAGCCGCATCTTGCCTGCTTCGCGGGCGCCCGCTTCACCGCCGAGACTTATGTAATCGTCGTAGGCGATGGTTTCAGCGCGTATGAAACCCTTTTCGAAGTCAGTATGAATAGCGGCGG
The DNA here is from genome assembly GCA_023412745.1 of Pseudomonadota bacterium. Lineage (GTDB taxonomy): Bacteria > Pseudomonadota > Alphaproteobacteria > Rhizobiales > Hyphomicrobiaceae > ZC4RG25. Next base: position 7,226 of record JAEZBZ010000294.1, read on the forward strand.
CCGCACGCGGTGCCTTGGTATTAACCGGAATGGTCCAGGCCCGCGCTTCTTTCGGGCCGACCGTGAAATAGGTGATGAGGCCGAGAAGCCGATAGCCCTCGCTGATCAGTTTGTTGAGACCCGGCTCTTCCAGGCCGAGTTCAGCAAGATATGCAGCCCTGTCCGCGTCAGGCAGCCCAGCCACCTCGGATTCGATCTTCGCTGAAATGACCACGCAGCCCGCGCCCTCGGCAGCAGCGGCTTCCGCCACCTTCGCCGAATAGCTGTTTCCGGTCGGCGCCGACGTCTCCTCGACATTGCACACGTAAAGCACGGGCTTGCCGGTTAGCAGTTGAAGCTGGCGGTAGATCGGCTCTTCTTCGGCGGTCAGCTTAGTGAAACGGGCCGGCTTGCCGTCGCGCAGCAGCTCCAGCACCTTGTCCATGACGACGATCTGGGCCTTGGAGTCCTTGTCGCCGCCCTTGGCTTTCTTCTCGGTCGCCGTGCGCCTGCGCTCCAGGCTTTCCAGGTCGGCCAGCATGAGTTCCGTCTCAACCACCTCCGCGTCGGCCAGCGGATCAATGCGGCCCTCCACGTGGGTGATGTCGTCGTCCTCGAAGCAGCGCAGCACGTAGGCTACTGCGTCGACTTCGCGGATGTGCGCCAGGAACTGGTTGCCGAGGCCCTCGCCTTTGGAGGCGCCGCGCACCAGGCCGGCGATGTCGACGAAGGTCAGGCGGGTCGGAATGGTCTTTGCGCTTTTGCCGATTTCGGCCAGCTTGTCGAGGCGCGGGTCAGGCACGCCCACTTCGCCGACGTTCGGCTCGATGGTGCAAAATGGGTAGTTGGCCGCCTCAGCCGCAGCGGTCTGCGTGAGCGCATTGAAGAGAGTGGATTTGCCAACGTTCGGCAAGCCCACGATACCGCATTTGAAGCCCATGAAGCTAAAGTCCTGTCAGGAAAACGGTCCGCGGGGCGGGGTGCGGCCCCGCACCGTGCATGCCTAAGCCGAACCGGCTCATTTTCCTAGTCCCCGGTTGCCGCATCCAACGTAGGCGGACGCAATTTTGCAGCGCTGCCGGTCACGCAAATGCTGCATTGCAGCAGATGACGACGGCGATGGCAGCATGTTACCAAATTGCCATAAACGACAATGGTCAAAGGGGATCGATAATGAGCGTGATGCGGAGCGTGTTGATTGCCGGGTCGGAGAACCGCTGGCTGCGGGAGAAAGCGCCGCGGATCGGCTTCATCAAGCGGGCGACCAAGCGTTTCATGCCCGGCGAGCGGCTGGAAGACGCCCTCAACGCCGCCACCGCCATGCAGCAGAACGGCATCGCGACCATGCTGACGCTGCTCGGCGAGAACATAGCCGAACTGGCCGAGGCCGAGGCGGTGACGGCCCACTATGTCGATGCCATGACGCGCGTCTCGCAGGCCGGACTCGATTGCCAGATCTCGATCAAACCGACACAGCTCGGCATTGATTTCGATAAGGCGCGATGCGCGGAAAATATCCGGACATTGGCGGCCAGCGCGCAATCGCTCGGCAACTTCGTCTGGATCGACATGGAGCAGTACCGCTACGTCGACGACACGCTGCAGCTCTACACCGACACGCTCAAGGACTTTTCCAACGTCGGCATCTGCCTTCAGGCTTACCTCCACCGGACGCCGCAGGATCTGGCCACTGTCATCCCGCTCGGCGGCGGCGTGCGGCTGGTGAAGGGCGCGTATCGCGAGCCGCCCGAGAACGCCCTGCCCGTCAAAAGCGATGTGGATGCGCGCTACGTCAGCCTCGCCAGGCAGATGCTCGGGTCGGAGGCGAAGTCGTCAGGGTTCCGCGCCGCGTTCGGTACGCATGATCCAGCCATCATCCGCACCATCAAGGACTACGCCGCAGCCCAGGGCATCGCGAAAGACGGCTTCGATTTCAACATGATGTACGGCATTCAGCGCTCCGAGGAGCGCAGGCTGGCCGAGGAGCGCTACAAGATCCGCGTGCTCGTCAGCTATGGCGAGCACTGGTTCCCCTGGTACATGCGCCGTCTGGCCGAGCGACCCGCCAACGTCTGGTTCGTGGCCAAGTCGATGTTCCGGGGCTGAGCGGCAGAATCTCGCGATCAAACCGGCTCGTCATTCAGGCACACAAAATCGTGCGCCAACCCGGCAGGGCTGACGCATGCACGATCAATCAGGAAAGTTGCAGCAGCCGCGATCCGCCGGGATGACGTGGGCTGCAGCCCTGTTACTCGGCCTTCGCGGCGGCGTTGCGTGCGACACCGGCCTGCTTCTTCAGGCGCTTGCGCACGGCAGGCGTATTGCCCTGGATGCGGGTCACCTTGGCGCGGGGAATGGCGCGGCGGGCTTTCTTCTTCTGAGTCTCAACAGCTCTCAGCGGCTTCGACATGTGGGCAGCTCCGATGTCGGATT
>JAEZBZ010000344.1 GCA_023412745.1 Pseudomonadota bacterium
GTCTTCGCGGGCGGCGTCAAGGAACTGCCTCATCCCTCATGAGCAGCGAGCGCATGATCGACTACGAAGCACTGGCGCAAGACGCGATGCGCGGCGTTATCCGTACGGTACTGACCCGCGTCACCAAGAGCGGGCTACCGGGCGATCACCATTTCTATATCTCGTTCGATACCCAGGTGCCGGGCGTCATCCTGTCCAAGCGCCTGAAGGAAAAGTATCCCGAGGAGATGACCATTGTTCTCCAGCATCGCTTCTGGGATCTGGCGGTCACCGACGAACGCTTTGAAGTGAAGCTGACCTTCGACGGCATTCCGGAACGCCTGGTCGTTCGGTTCGCGGCGCTAAAAGTGTTCTTCGACCCGAGCGTGCGCTATGGGCTGCAGTTCGAGGCCCCGGATTTTGGACCCGACGCTATCGCCCACCCGCAAACCGGGCGCGGCGATTCCGCTTCACCTGCAACAGTGCAAGGCACCACCGCATTCCGCAGCACAGGCCGTGCTCCGGCGGAACGCAAGCCGCGGGCGGCGCGAAAGCCACGCACCGAGAAGGTCACCGAACCAAGCCTGACCTCGCTAGAGGCCGGCGATGTGCAGACCGCAGTGCCGTCCACGAAACCGCGGACGGATGAGGTCAAGCCTGCAGCCAAGGCAGACGAGACCGATCCCGTCGTGCTCAATCCGCCCGCCCCCGCAAGCGCTGAAATCGTCAGCCTCGACGCGTTCAGGAAAAAGTAACCATACCGCACGCCTCCTGTCCCTAGTCGGGCGCGCGGTTCATACGCGCGTCAGGGCATCTGCACGACCATCATCCGGCTTTGAAATCGCGACATTCTGTGTTCGCATAGAGCCAACGGTGGTTCGTCAAACCAAGGAGCGCGGCGCATGACTGCAAAAGGCCTGTTCACCGGCGAGCGCGCACTCGTCACCGGCTCGGCATCGAGCATCGGGCGCGGCATCGCGATCGCCTTGGCGCGGGAAGGCGCCAACGTCATCCTCGCCGACGTGGATATGGAGCGCAACGCCGCGGTGGCGCGCGAGATCAGCAACCTTGGCACCACGCCGGAAACCATCACGGTTGACCTGTCGCAACCGGACGGCTGGAAAGAAGTGATCAACGCCATCGAGGGCGAGGTCCCGCATATGATGGTGCATGCAGCGTCGCCGCCGCGGGTGGACAGCGATACGCCGCTGACGGTCTCCGAGGCCACTTGGGATGCCATGCTGACGACCAACCTGCGCGCAGGCTTCTTCCTCGGCCGCGACATCGGCGCGCGCATGCGCGAGGCCGGCATCAAGGGGCGCATGTTGTATGTGACGTCGCTGCACGCGGAAACGCCGCGCAACCTTGCCCACTACTCCGCCGCCAAGGCCGGCACCACCATGGCCATGAAGGAACTGGCACGCGCTTTGGGACCGGCCGGCATTCGCGTTAACGCATTGGCGCCAGGGGCCGTGCCCGGCGGCGGCGCGGCCAACATGGATGACAGCTTCAAGCCGAAGCAAAAGATCGCGCTCCAGCGGTTCGGCACACCAGACGACATGGCCGGCATGGCGTTGGCGCTACTGAGTAATCGCTTCTCCGGCTATGTCACCGGCGTCACCGTACCGGTGGATGGCGGCTTGGCGTTGTTCAACTGGATTCCCGCGCCAGACCAAGCCTGATCCGGCACCGATCGACCGCTCTCGCTTGCGATGAGAGATTATACCGTCGCCAGCGGCGCGAGAGACGTCGTATTCTGGATGCACAATGCGGCAAACTCAGTCAGCCGACTGCACCGCTGCCATGCCTGCACCCAACGACCAGTTTCCAACTCAAAATCGAATCGGAAAGAAGACGCCATGATCTACGAGCTTCGCGTTTACAACTGCTGCCCAGGCCGCCTTCCGGCCCTGCTCAATCGCTTCGAGAACACGACATTGCGGATCTGGGAAAAATACGGCATCCGGCAGGCGGGGTTCTGGACGACGATGGTCGGCGAATCCAACAATCAGCTCAACTACCTTCTGCAATGGGAGTCGCTGGCTGAACGCGAACAGAAGTGGGCGGCGTTCTTCGCGGACAAGGAATGGCAGGCCGCGCGCGCCGAGAGCGAAAAGGACGGGCCGATCGTCGCCTCGCTCAGCAACCAGTTCTGGGTGCCAACCAGCTTTTCTTCCGTGAAGTGAGCTTTTGGTAGAGGGAGAAGCGTCAGCCGCACCCTCGCCATCCATCATTTGCGCGAGGCGCCATATGGCCCTCGCCACTTCCCATCTGTCCTGTCGCACGATGCGAGCACCGTCGCGTCGGCAGGCCGGGCATGACCGCACGCCGCCGGCAAATCCTCAGCTTGCCCCGCGCGCGGCAACTTCAGGCGGGATATCCTGTCCCTGCCGGGCTTTCTCGCGATCAAATCGCAGCGTCAGCAGGCCATCGTCCAGTTTCGCGCATTCAACATTGCGCACGAATGGATCGCTTGCCTCGACATTGGCCGCTTCGATGCAGGTCTCGACCGTTGCAAACGGCTTCACATGCACGCCGCTGTCTCCGTTCGGCATGGAAAGCATGATAATCATGACGATGATTGAGGGCTCCAAGGCGTGTCCTCGACCGTGGAATTTCGACAAGGCCAGCGTCGGCTGACCAGGTTCACGCACGCACGAAAGGATTGCCCCGCGGAGCCGCAACACGATCGCCCATGAGAGTGTGATGCGATCCGGCTCACCGACCTGCGATGCAAAGGTGCCCCCGCACCTTCCGCGCCGCGACTCGACTGGCGTCGGCCCGAAGACCACACCCCGCAAAAGTGGCAAGACCGTGAGACGATTAGCCATAATCCGCATTATTCATTGCGATAGGGGCTCGCCTCCGTTCGATAACTGACGATACCTTGGGCGAGATACGTGCTCGCAGGCTTCGTCTGTCGTCGGAAGGGATTTGATGCTCTCGGCATTTCGCATCGCCATCGTCGCAGCCATGGGCTGGATGGCTATGACACTGCCCGGCCATGCATCCGGAGCGGGGTTTAGGGATAAGCCGCTCACGGAGCACGAGGAGAAGCACCTCAAGTCCGGCGATGTCTTCCGTGAATGCGCTGAATGCCCGCAGTTGGTTGTCATCCCCGCGGGCGAATTTCTCATGGGATCGCCGGACGATGAGCCACGCCGGGACAGCGACGAAGGCCCGCAACTTCGCGTCAAAATCAGCAAGCCATTTGCTGCCGGGAAGTTCGAAGTCACGTTCGCGCAATGGGACGCCTGCGTCGCGGCCGGCGGCTGCGGCGGCCATCGGCCTTCGGACGTAAGCTGGGGACGCGGCAACCGGCCGGTGGTGATCGTGTCCTGGGAAGACGCGCAAGCCTACGTCGGCTGGATCTCGACCAGGACCGGGCGCCCGTATCGCCTGCTTTCGGAGGCCGAATGGGAGTATGCGGCGCGCGCCGGAACGAAGACGGTCTTCCCGTGGGGCAATACGATCTCCACAAAACACGCCAATTACGACGCCACCTTGCCTTTTCCCGACAGCCCCTCCGGAGAATTCAGACAGCAGACGCTTCCCGTCGCCAGTTTCGGCCCAAACCCATTCGGTTTACACGACATGCAGGGCAATGTCTGGGAATGGGTAGAGGATTGCTATGTGCGCCGCTACAGCGCACTGCCGGCCGAGATACGGGAATCCGAGAGGCCTTGGCGAAGCCCGAAGTGCGAGCACTACGTCTTTCGCGGCGGCTCATGGGGCGACGGCCCGCATGTATTGCGCTCAGCCAACCGCGGACGCTATGAGCCGTTTATCCGCAATACCAACGGCGGCTTTCGCGTCGCCCGCACTTTGACGCCCTGAACCTAAGCTCCAAAAGACGGTAGCCAGGATTGTTGACCCCCACTGGCGCTGGCCCTAGTATCCGCCCCGCTTATAGCACCACGGAGTGGCTTGGACGCGAACACGTCGGCCGCAACACAGGTGACCGAACTTACCATCGTCCTGGCGCTCATTCTTATCAACGGCCTATTTGCGCTTTCAGAACTTGCCGTTGTCTCTGCTCGACACCCCCGATTAAAAGCTATGGCGGCTTCAGGCAGCAAGGGCGCTGTCAGCGCCCTGGCGCTGGCCGACAATCCCGGCCGCTTTCTCTCGGCCGTCCAGATCGGCATCACGCTCGTCGGCATCATCAACGGCGTGTATTCGGGCGAGACCTTCGGCCAGCTTGCCGTCGGGCATTTGCGCGACGCCGGTGTTCCGCCTGCGGTCGCCGGACCGCTTGGCTACGGCGCGGTCATCGTCGTCATTACTTACCTGTCGATCGTGATTGGCGAGTTGGTGCCGAAGAACCTCGCACTGCGCAACTCAGAAGCCGTTGCGTGCATTGTCGCGCCGATCATGACAGCGTTTTCGCGCATCGCCGCCCCCGCGGTTTGGCTGCTCGATGTGTCGACACGGCTTGTGTTCCGCATTTTCGGTCAAACGACGGAAAGTGAAAGCCGCGTCAGCGACGAGGAGATCAAGGCGCTGATCGCGGACGCTGAGTCCGCTGGCGTGCTGGAAAGCGGCGAACGTGAGATGATCGCCGGCGTCATGCGGCTTGCCGATCGTGCCGTCGTCGGACTGATGACGCCGCGCACGGACGTTGACTGGATCAACATCACAGCGACCGAGACAGAGATCAAAGACCGCCTGATTACGACCCCGCATTCGCGGTTGCCGGTCGGCGACGGCACCGCCGACAAAATGATCGGCGTGGTCCAGACTCGCGAACTCCTTGCCACGATCCTGTCGGGCAAGCAGTTCGACGTCCGCTCGCTAGTGCGCAAGGCGCCGATCATACCGGAAACCACGGACGCCCTCGACGTGCTGGCGATCCTGCGCGACGCCGATGTCCCAATGGCGCTCATTCATGACGAGTATGGCAATTTTGAAGGCTTGGTAACGCCGGCTGACATATTGGAAGCCATTGCCGGTGTGTTTAGATCCGACGCGGGCACAGATCCCTATGCTGTAGAACGCGACGACGGCTCCTGGCTGCTCTCGGGCGCCATGCCCGCGGACGAGATGGCCGATAAGCTCGGCATCGCCCTGCCGGAAAAACGTCATTTCGAAACCGCTGCCGGTTTCGTGTTGTCGCAGTTTCAGCATCTGCCAAAGACCGGCGAAGCCGTCGATGCCAACGGTTGGCGCTTCGAGGTGGTCGATCTCGACGGGCGCCGCATCGACAAACTGCTCGTTTCGCGCACAAAGCCTTTGCAACGCCGGCAGGTTTAAGGCTGCCGACGTGGACGGCCGCGCGTCCTCTGGAGCCTGGCGACTGGCTGTGCTAGGTCACCGTCATCTGTGGATTTTTGCCAAATAGAAGAGCCCGTGCACGCCATGACACATCCGGTTCGCACCGAAACCGACACCTTCGGCCCCATCGAAGTTCCTGGCGACAAGTACTGGGGCGCACAGACCCAACGCAGCATCGGTAACTTCAAAATCGGCTGGGAAAAGCAGCCGAAACCGATCGTTCGCGCGCTCGGCATCGTCAAGCGGGCCGCAGCCGAGACCAATCTGGCGCTCGGCCGCCTGGATCCCGCCGTTGCCAAGGCCGTCATCGCGGCCGCCCAGGAGGTCATCGAGGGTAAGCTCGACGATCATTTCCCGCTGGTCGTCTGGCAGACGGGCTCCGGCACCCAGTCCAACATGAATGCCAACGAGGTCATCTCCAAT
>JAEZBZ010000351.1 GCA_023412745.1 Pseudomonadota bacterium
CACAAGCTGCGTGTTTATGAGAGCCTTACAGATCCGACGGGCCGCGAAGTCTGCGGCTATCTTCTCGTTCGCGGCTCTGTGCATGCCCACGCGTATGCGTTGGCGCTCAAAAAGATCACCGGCGTCGAACTGGAGAAATTTTTACCGACACCGAACATTCCGCTCGATGAAATTCCGGAATGCCAGAAATATCTCGATGAAGGTGCGCACCGGCGCCTCTACACGTTCAGTCCTACCGACTACAAAGAAATGGCAGGCATTTGGGGCGGTGGGGAAAAAGCCTTGCCCGAGGATCCGCCGGGCGAGCTGGAGATTGTCGAAGGTCTGCCCGACGGTGGCAAGATTCATGATTTAACTGGTACGCCATCTGCTTTCACGCCAGATTACGCACCGGAGGAAATGTTCGAGATCGCTGCGAAGCTTTATAAGAAGTCGCGCTAAAGCACTGGGTGCTATCGACTGTCGTGACTCAATCTTGCAGCTGACGAGTGCGCCGCCTTGGTTCGTTGGCTCGGGATTTGTCGCGCCGCCGGTATGGCTACCGAGGTCGGTGTTAGCACCCACGCGCCGGCGCGGAGGCTCACTCTGAGGCCCAGCTCTCGACAATCTCAGCGACCTCCGCTGCCTCAATTTGTTCCTTGAGACGCTCATGGAAGAAATCGATGATGGCATCGTACGTGTTGTCGACCGAACTGCACAGCGCATCGGTGGCAACGATGTCTCGAAACCCAGCGTCGACAGCAAATCGGTTCCAGCCCAAGGCGAGTACACATTCTTTTCGACAGTGGTGGCTGGCGGTACGAAGATCTGGAGTTCAAGTGCGAGCTCGAGAAGGGAGCGATCCACCTTGGTTAGCGTCATGTGATCCCATCGTTGGTAGTAGCGCTGACATGCCCCTCGAGCTGTCGTGCTCTCAACTGCCGGCATGAATTTGCTGAAGATTGTGCGCTCTGGGCGCGCCTCGCACAGACGAACGACCTGTGGCAGGGCTTTCCGCAGCCAGTCGGTTTTCCATGGGCTTCCGGCGTCGAACATCCGTTGCATGTCGACACACAGATGAACCGCTCGGACAGATGCAGAAGCGCATCGGTCATCTCATTCATGGCGAGGAGTGGCAGACGTTTGTCCTTTCCAAGTGCGTCACGAAACACGGCGCGATCATGCAGGAAAAAGTTCTGGATCAGGAGACCGACATCAAGGCGTGGATGATCGAGAACTCCGACGATCATTACGAGATAGACATCTCGCGGGGGCGGCAGCCCTTGGGCTGGGAGCCGCGCCATAGTCTTGGAGATACGCTGCCAAAATCATCCCGACTGATGGCGGCTGTGCCGAAAAAGCGGTCGTCAATAGATCCTGAGGTTTGTGGAGATAGAAATCTGACGCTAGGTCTGCATTTGCGCGGAAAGCAGATCTGGTTCTAACGCTCCGATAGAGCGAGCATCCTACTCACTAATCTCTATTGCGCCACGGTCGTGCAGTGTAGCCGCTCGCCTCGCGCTCGGGTTTCAATAAACGACCGTTGCTATAACGGTATCGATGTAAGTGCCAGGGCTAGGCGTCGTTTGTGCTGGCACCCGTCCGTAAACGGTGTGGACTTGCGGCATGCCGGTCCCTGCATCAGCTAGCGTGTTGACTCCGATTACCTCGCCCCATTGCTGGGTGCGGGCTGGATCGCGATAAAGACCGTAGACCACGTGTTCGCCGCCCCTGGTCATTGCCCGTTGACTGGGGTCACTTCCGGCGCCAACGCTGAGGGAGATATTGTACGGCGTCGTTGCTGTGCAAGTCACAGTGAGATTGTTGGACGAATTCAATGGGACCATCAAAACTCCGACCGAACCGAAGTCCAGGTTGCTCGCGGCCACCGTGCACTTCGGCACAACAGTCGCCGATACCGTGAATGGTGCCCTCAGATTTGGCGAACTCAAGCTTGCGCAGCTTGGGGCCAGCAGAGGTAAGTCAAGCAGGTAGCCGCCATGATTTACGGCAGTATGATCGTTAAAAAACGAAGAGACGTAAGTGCCGGGCGGCAACGTTTGCTGGCCCGCCGGAATAAGTGCATGAATTGGGCGAGACGCGCTGTTCGTGCCTATCTGGATGAGGCCCAAAGCCGTAACATGCAAGGGTATGTCGACAGTGGGCACTACCCCTGTCCAATATCGCGATCCCCATATTGTCGCGTGTCCAGGGTCGCCAAACAGGTTGAAATTCAATGTATTCGCGCCACTAACCAGGTAGCGTTGCCCAGATGACAATCCTCCTCCGGCGCCCATACCGATATTGGGGCAAGTTCGAATAGCTGACACGCCGATGAAGCTGCTGCAGGAGATCGTGTACTGACCGGTGGTGGAGAACGGCACGTTTGCCGTTACGTCGATTTCTCCGAAGTCAATATTCGTAATATGCGGTGTGCAGGATTGTGCCGCGGCCATTTTTGAATTCGCCCCCGATATCAGGGCCGCCAAGGCAATTATTAGAGCACGTGTTTTAGTCATTGGCAGATCACCGGGTCGATCGTCATGAGCTGACCTGCGATCGGCGAAAAATCGAACAGCGCATGGCAAGGGCCGCTCTCTAAGTGGAGAGTGACGAGATTGGTCGCTGACAACGTGGTGAGGAACGCTTGGCCGTCGTAACCGACGACGAAATCGTCCGCTTGACCATCGACACGGCCGCGGACGCCGACGGGCACGAATGACCGATCCCAAAGGCGGAAGACGATAAGGGCCGAGCTCGATGTTTCTCGCACGTCGAACTTGATCATAACACCGCTGCGATCAGCTGGCACAATGGTCCGTTCCGTGTCGCCCAATTCAGCGTCAATCGGCAATTTGAGCGGGTCAATCTTGATATTCGCAGGCTGGTACGCATTGAGGCCGGTCACCAGCGCACGCCCCTCGCGATTGGTGGTGGTGACATGGCGGTTCTGATAGAATACGTCCACATCAGGCGCCTTGGCATCCACGACGGCGAATGCGTCGCTTATAGGCGGCGCAAAAAATACGCTGCCCCCGAGAGAGACTATCGATCCCTGTAACTCAGCCGTGGCGGAGACACTCCGATCCAGGCTCAGCACACGACCATGAAGATCAGCATGTGCGGCACGGTAGTTCAGTGCTGCCATCAATTGCGGCGATTTGCCTTCCAAGGCTCGTAGCTGCCAGCCAACATCACCCTCAGCGGACCCCCGCGTTTTTATATGCTCGATTCCATAGCCCACGCCGCCGCGGTCATGACTGACTGTGGCGGTCGCGGTGCCACGTCCAAGCGGCATCGACAGCCCCAAGTAAAGTCCGGCTGATCCGTGACCACTTAAGTCTATGAAACCTGTCGAAAGCATCGAGACGCCCTCAAAGAGTTGGCGCGCGTATACTCCGGACAAGATGAAATTGCTCTCGTCTCCGTGCCGCTTTAGATGCGTGAGATTGAGGCCAAGGCGCGTATCGTCGAAAAACAACGGCACGTTGAGCGACAGCTGATCAATTGCTTGGGGTGGCCGAGCCCAGCTGCGAGTCAAGGGCCAGACATGATCGGAAAACTCAGCTTCGGCAGTTGCCGTTCCGAGATCTGAGTAGGGGCCGGAAGTACGTTGAGTACTAAGCCGACCATTCAATTTCCCAAACTGAAACTCCATGGCAAGGTACGCTTGGCCGCCGAATTCACCTTGATGTGCGCTCACGCTAGCGGCAGCGGAAGCAAGAGCCCACGTGCTCATGGGCATAGAATATCCAAAACCGAAGTTTAATAGATCAGGCGCCAGCTCCCCGTGCCCTTCTACGGTCAGCCAGTCATAAACGCCATACCGGCCACTTGCCGAGAAAAGCAGGGAGTCGAAATAGGTGTTCGACGACAAGCCGTACTCATGTCGGGCGAAGCCTGCCTCGCTGGAGAACTCGTATATTCCCGGACGCAACAATTTCGACGACGCGAAAATGGGAGTGCTTGTCCTAGTCTCGCGTCCAGCTGCATCGCGCACAACGACGTCCGCAATTCCTGCTCCGGTAATCACCGGAATATTGGCTATTTCAAACGGTCCCGCCGGTACCTCCTGGCTGAACACTTTGGCGCTATTGATGAACACATCGACAGTCGACGGAACTACCGATGTGCCCGACATCGAAGGCAACGGCATCGTGATCAGATCTGGCCGCAAACTGAAGTCCCGCTGCATTTGCACTCCCGCGAGCCGGATGGGGCGGGTCCACGCCAACCCACCCGAAGTCGTGTCGCCAATGCGATAAGTTAGAAGACGCGCCTGATCGGAATAGGTCCATGTCGTCTCTAGCCGGAGAAAATTGCTGTCATAAGTCCCGAACGCCCGCGCTACGCCGCTGGCAGAAAAGGTGCCGTATTCGCCGAATACCCGGGCGTCCAGCAATGCCGATCCGCCATTGAAGGAAAGAACTGTTTCATCTAGGTCGCTGGATAGGCTGCCAAATAGGCCGTAGTTGAGTAATAACCCGGGGCTTACCTCCGCCGCCCAAATGTGATCCGGCGGCGGAGAGCCATCATAACGGTTGGTTGCGAGCGCGGCGACCTCCACAGTCAAATGGAGCACCTGCTCCTCCGCGACATATCGGTGAGTCACGCCAGGCATTTGATCGAGAAAGAATACGTCGGACGGCGCTGCGGCCGGTGGGACCTTCAGTCCCAGTTCTCTGAGCTCTGCAGCAGTGGCGCTCAGTTTGGACGTAGCTGAGCTGCTAAATGTCGCGACTAAGTTGGTTGGATGGTCATTGATGAAGACTTCTAAATGGAGTGGCGTTTCCAGACCTGCACTAGCACTTCGGCCAAGCCCTGCAATGGGGATCATCAGCGCCACATAGATCAAGGTCCAATTCGGGACGTCAGCGCCCCGATGACACCTTCGCAATTGCATTGATCCGTCCGCTTTCAGTGTGGGCCGATATTGAGAAATGCTTCTCTGCGCGCAACGCGGAAAACGATGGCGGTAGCGGCCAGCTCATGGTGGATGCGCCAAGTACATAACCAATCAACCCCTCTCCAAAGGAAATGGAGTGACCCTGCGCACTCGCCACTTTAAGTCCGGCAATGCGGGCGCGGCGATCCCCTGCGTTGCGCACGACGCAATGCCAGCCTCCATTCACTTTCTCTATTGTCCAAGACAGCTCAGGTGGCGCATTCTTCTCTCCGGCGAAGAAAACCGGAAGTGAGTGACGCACCGCCAATTGCACGCCACTGCTGCTACCGCGCCTAGCATCTGGAATTTCGTCGACAATGACCCTGAAACTTTCTTCACGCGTTCGCGTGGTGTTCGCTACCCGCACAACGCGAACGAGCTGCGTCGCGCCGGGCTTGATCAGTGCCATTGGGGGGCTAATAGCGACGGCTTTGGTCGGAAACAGGCGCTCTTTGCCGTTTTCCTGGGCCCACTGCATAACGCGAACTTGCACTGTTACAGCGGTGGATCCCCCATTTTGCAATCGCAACGCGCTGGTAGCGGCCCGAACAGGCATATCAACAAGAACGGGAGAGACACGCAGCGTCGAGGCTTGGCTCGGTGATGCGAGAAAGATCGCCAATAAAACTAGTATTAGTGCGTGCACGCTGTTCCGCTGCATCACGCTCCCTTCTCGTGACTTAACGCTGTCCTTTGCTGAACAGTGTTTACTTTGGAGCTTGCGTGCAGCTTATGTCCGAGACCGAGCTACGTGCTGACGGCAACGCAGCCACCCGATCAACGCATGAAGAGGCTCTTAGTAGTCGATCGTTATCTGGACGACGTCTGTGTATGTGGCGGCGACTGGCGTCGTCTGGGGTACGATCCGGCCATATATCGTCACTGTTTGAGGCGCGCCGTTACCAATGCCATTGATCGTATCAGCCCCGAAACTATCGCCCCAATTGACGGTTCTCGCTGGGTCGCTGAACATGCGATAGTCGATCGTCGAACCGCCCGCGGTCATCTTGCGGATTGTCGTCGTCGCCCCTGATCCGTTGCCCGCGCTCAGACCGACCGCGTACGGAACTGTATTCGTGCATTGTACCTGAAACGTCGTCGTCTCATCGATGTTGTCGACGAGGACGCCGGCATTGCCAAAGTCCAGCGCGTTGGTCGTAGTCACGAGGCATTCGCCGTCGATCGTGATCTGTGCGGTGAAATTTGCGGTCGCCGTGGCCGCCTGTGCAGCAACAGGCGACAGAGTGAAACAAGCGATAGCAGTTAATCCAATTAACGTGCGCATATGTTCTCCCCTCGACTGCTCGATCAGTCTGGGGCGGGTTGGTAAATAATGCATAAACAATGTGCAATAGCGAACCGCGGCTCTCTCCAGCAACCGGTCGTTGAGCCGACAAGCATCTAACAACGATCAAAGCCAATCTTGAAGGGGAGCGATCAGCTAGCGCACGGTGCCGGCCGATAGAGTGAATTGCACGCAGGTCGCAAAACACGGGGCAGAAACTTGAGCAAAGATGACTTTAGAAGGCATCGCCAACGATAGATCCGACCGTGCATGTGAGCCGTGGTCGGATCAAGCAAGTCGCAGGCTGAGGAGGAAGGCGAACGTGGACATTACGGCAGCGGCAATTGCTGATGTCCTTGCGCGAACGCCGAGGCAGATTAAGCGCAAGTGCAAAAAAGCGAGGACTGCGGATCCCTCGCAGGGAAGGGTAACTATTCCTTGATTGTCCGCTAAGGTTTTGTCTGAGGATGCTGTCGGCTTGCGTTTGGCGATCCTCGCGGCCGAGGCTCGGCGCGATCGCCACTTCCTGCATCGAGACCAGCGACGACAGGAAGACGAAGCGGCCATCGCCGGCCTTTACGAACAGATTTCCGAGGGGGACGGCCGCCCGCCTTCACCTGCACCTCGACAATCTCGTCCTAGATGAACAGATCCTCGGCCTTCTGATAGTCGATGATCGTGTTGATCAGGCTGGTGATGGTGCTGATGGGAACACCGAGCTTGGTCGCCGCCTTGCGGTTGATGCGGACGGCGAGCTGCGGTTGCGTGGTGTCGTAGTCGGCGCGGGCGCCCCTGAAGCCTTGAGTTTCCGACAGCCGGCTGACCAGCATCTGCGCGACTTCGGCCAGCCGAGCATAGTTGGGACCGGCAACGGCAAATCGCAGGCCCTGGCCGCCACCGCGCACATCGAGGCTGTTCGCCGGCCGCAGCGTCGCCGACAGGCCGGGAACATTGGCGACCGAGAACAGATTGCCGACCACGACCGGCATGAATGAAATCGGCACGAAGACCGCAATGAGCGTGACGGTCGTCGACAGCACCGCGAAGACGATCTGGCGCGTGCCGATCACGGCAGCGGCTCGCGGCCCCACGCCCATGGCGCGAAAGCGCGCGATGTTCTCGATGACGATGATCGCGTCGTCAACGACGAGACCCGTCGCGATCACCAGCGCCAGCAGGGTCATGATGTTGATCGAGAAACCTGCGAACCAGACCGTCCGCCAGCGTGCCGATCAGCGAGACCGGTATGGCGAATGCTGGTGCGATGGTCTCGCGCGCGGAGCCGAGAAACGCATAGATGATACCGATCACGATGATGGTCGCCAGCAACAGCGTGATTACGACTTCGCGGATCGACTCGCTGATGAAAATGGCGTCGTCCGACGTCACGGCGATGGTTACATCGGGCGGCAATGTCTGACTCAGTTCAGCGATTGCCGCTTTCACACCTTCCGAGATTGCAATGGTATTGGCCTTGGCCCGATGGATGATCTCGACACCGATCGCGGTCTTGCCGTCGAGGCGCGTGTAGGCCGTCGCGTCGTGGAAAGCCCAGCGAACAAAAGCGACATCGCCGACCTTGCTCTGTGCCTTGATCTCCAGCGCCGCGACATCTTCCGGTGCCGCGATCGGAGCTTCGGCTCTCACGATCAATTGCTGGCTGGCGTTTTCGAGCGCGCCGCATGGCGTATTGACCGAAGCCAGCCCGATGGCCGCGATGAGATCGCTCAACGCCAATCCGCGCGCTGCCAGCGCCACCTGCGAAACCCGCACCTCGATGGTTTTGGCGAGCAAATCATAGGAATTCGCCTGCTCGACACCTTCAACGGCGGCAAGGCGATCCTCGATCACATTGGAAACGAGATCGGTCAGCTCGCTTTCCGACAGCTTGTCTGAGGCGACGGCCATGCGGATGATCGGCGACGCATCGGCATCGGCCTTGACCACGCGCGGCTCGGTGTCCATGTCGCGGGGAAGCTGATTGATAACGCCCGCAACCGCATCGCGCACGTCCATCGCCGCAGTCTGCAGATCGGTCGAGGTCGAGAACTCGACTGCAACACGGCTGGAGCCATATGACGAGTTCGAGGAAATGCCTGTCACGCCCTGCGACGCCTTGCGGGCCGCATATCGGCCACGATGCGTCCATGCCGCCGCGCCTCACCGGCCAGCCGCCGCCGCTCGAGATCCGTGCCCAGCTTGTTCAGCGCTTGTTTCATCGGTTTCGCCGGCGTCATCGTTTTCCGCAATTCTACGGGCTAGAAGCGCAATGAGATCGCGCATCTCGGCATCGCGCGAGATCAACCCATCGCGAAGCTGTTCCTGCTGCCGCCGCAGCTTTTCCTTTAGCGCGAGGTTCTCCGCATCCAGTTCGCGCCGTGATGTGGTTCTGCAAAGCCCGCGCTCCGATGGCAAGGTGCGCGGCACGTTCTCTCTGCGGACGCCCGTACGGCCTAAACCAATTGCCAGGGAGCGTTTCGATCGGCCGAGCGCGATGTGCTGACGGAGCACAACCTCAACGACCTTTGCGGCACCACTGTCGAGGTCATTCGCAACGGCGCGCAGCAGGCGTTTGTCGTCTGATAGCTGCCCGCGATACCTACGCGTAGCCCATCGCCGTTCGCAGGACTTTCAGAACGCGGGCATCTTTCGACTGCGCGACGTTGAATCTCAAGAATGCAGACGCCGACTGCGATACGCTGAACACGTTGCCGGGTGCCAAGACGACGTTGTGCTCGAGCGCGGTGCGGGCGATCGCGGTGGAATCCTGCCCATCTGGCAGGCGGCACCACAGGTAGAAACCGCCGCGAGGCATGAGCCAGGGCGTTATGTCGAGTGGTTCCAATCGCGCGGCTGTCTCCCGCCTGGCCCGCGCAAGGCGGCTGCGCAATTCGCTGATGTGCTTCCGGTAGCCGCCGCCAGCAAGAATGTTTGCGATCACCTCGGTGGCCACAGGGCTGGCGCCTGCAAAGCTGGTTGCGACTTGCATATCGGTGAGGCCCTCGATCCAGTCCGCGCGGGCGGCGATATATCCGCAGCGAACGGACGCCGAGAGCGTTTTGGAAAAGCTGCCGATCCGAATGACGCGATTGAGGCCGTCCAGTACGGCGAGCCGGGGGGACGACTCAGGCTCGAAATCGGCGAAGATGTCGTCCTCGACGATTGTCAGGTCATGGGCCGCGGCTGTAGTCAGCAGTCGATAAGCCGATTGCGCCGACAGCGTTGCCCCGGTCGGATTGTGAAGCGCGGAGTTGGTGATGTACAGGCGCGGGCGCTCTGCCGCCAGGGCTATTTCGAATGCAGCAATATCAGGCCCGGACGGCGTATACGGGACGCCGACAATCTTTACGTCGTGAGCTCGGAGCAGGGCCTGGAAATTGAAATAGCAGGGGTCGTCCACTAGCACCGTTTCGCCCGGTCTGAGCAAGAAGCGGCAGATCAGGTCGATCGCGTGCGTGCCCGACGCCGTCAGCATGAGCTGGTCGGGCGACGCCTCAAGGCCCTCTTCGGCAAAGCGCCCGAGAAGCAACCGTCGCAGGGCCAGCGAGCCACGCGTGCTGCCATAGTCGGAGAGAATTGTATCGTCAGCGCGCGCGATTGAGCGGAAAGAGCGCCGGAGCGCGGCCTGTGGCATCCAGTTGGCCGGTAACCAGCCGCATCCCGGTTTCAGGGTCGCGGAATCGGCATCTAGTGACTGCCGCGAAACCCAAAACGGATCGACCGCCTGGTCTCTCCGCGGCCATGTATTTGCCAAGGCGACAGGAGGCAGACCGGCGGTGGTGACATAAAAGCCGGACCCGCGCCGGGCGCGTATCAGGCCCTCGGCAGCAAGCCGGTCATAGGCTTCGACCACGGTGGATGGCGATACGCCCATCGTTTGCGCAAAGCTGCGAATGGACGGCAGTTTGTCACCGGGTGCGAGGGCGCGACTTGCGACCTTCGTACGGATCGCCGCAATGACCTTGCTGGTGCGCGCAAGCTCTCGATCGTCCATCTCTGCTCAAACCGTATTGGCATATGTATCAGTACAGTTGTGTCAAATTGTACTGTACTGTCTCTACGTCCGTCAGCTTGAAATTTCTAAGGTCGCACGCTGGAAAGGCGAGAGCGATCGATGGACAGAACTGCAGAAGGTTGGGGCAGCGGCCTCATCGGCGTTATCATATTCAGCGGCTCGCTGCCGGCGACGCGCGTTGCCGTCCGGGATTCGCCGATGTTCCTGACCTCGGCCCGCGCACTGATCGCAGCTATTTTGGCTGCCGCCTTCCTGCTCCTGCTGCGGCAAGAAAGGCCGGCACGGCGTGATATCGGCGCGCTGATCCTGGTCGCGGTTGGCGTCGTCATCGGTTTCCCGCTGCTGACGGCCATCGCGCTTCAATACATCACGGCGGCGCGTTCGATCCTTTTCATCGGCCTGCTTCCGGTGGCGACCGCGTTGTTTGGCGTGTTGCGTGGTGGTGAAAGGCCCAAGGCGGCGTTCTGGCTATTCTCAATATTCGGCAGCGCGACGGTCGTCAGCTTTGCGCTGTTCAACGGCAATGAAGGCCAGTTGGTCGGCGACCTGTTGATGATTGCGGCGGTTTTGGTCTGCGGGCTCGGGTATGCGGAGGGGGCCGTGCTGTCGCGCCGGCTGGGCGGGTGGCAGGTGATTTCCTGGGCGCTTCTTCTGTCCTTGCCGATGATGGTGGCCGTGGTGATTTTCACGCTGCCCGCGTCCTGGGCCGCTATCGGCATAAGTTCATGGATCGGACTGGCATATGTCTCGATCTTCAGCATGTTGATTGGTTTCGTATTCTGGTATCGCGGGCTTGCCCTGGGTGGCATTGCGGGCGTCGGACAATTGCAATTGTTGCAGCCATTCTTCGGTTTTGTGCTGGCCGGTGCTCTCCTTCACGAGCCGGTTACGTTGGCGATGATCGTCGCAACTGGCGTCGTTGTACTGTGCGTGGCCAGAGCAAAACGGTTCGCGTGACGGAGCAGACTTTTCCCGAGGACGTCCAAGGTCTACCGGCAGGCCGTCGTTCAGGAGGCGGTGGCGGAAAATTGACGCTTGCAGGAGCAGGCACTTCGAAATCGCGGTCGATGCGGATATACAAAATACGCAACCTCGATGAGCCTGGCATGTCCAAAGAACCGTCCAAGATCGGCAGTGCGCGCGCCGCCGCTGTCTATCGCGCGCTCCGTCACGCCATCATCGAACAAGCTCTGGAGCCCGGTGAGAAGCTGCCGGAGGATGCGATCGGCGAACGGTTCGGTGTCAGTCGCACGCTCGTCCGCTATGCGCTTGGGCAGTTGGCTGCCGAAGGATTAGTGGAGATGCGGCGCAATCGCGGTGCGTCGGTAGCCAAGCCAAGCTGGGACGAAGCCCGCGATCTGCTCAATGTCAGGCGAGGCTTGGAGCGCATGGTCGTCATGCGCCTCGTCGGTCAGCTCACGCGCGAACAGATTGCCCGGCTCAATCAGCATGTCGATAGTGAGGAGGCTGCGCACGGCAATAACAAGCCCCTGTCGATCCGGCTGGCGGGCGAATTCCATATTGTGCTGGCCGAGATGACCGGCAGTGAACTGCTGACGCGTTATGTCAACGAGGTCACGTCCCGCTGGGGCTTGATCCTTGCGATCTACGGTCGTCCGCATTCGTCTGAATGCGCCGTCAGCGAGCACCGCGCCGTCATCAAGGCCTTGATGCAGCGTGACGCGGACGCTGCGGTCGCCATCATGGATCGGCATCTGGAGGCGGTCGCTGACCGGGCGTTGATCCAGACGACCGTTCAAAAACGCCGCGATCTTCGCGATGTTCTGGAAGCTTACGTTCCGCCTGCGTTGTCCGGCAAGCGCTCGATCAACGGTCAGCGGAAGCGTTGATTTGTCAGGCAACAATGCCGTTGCGCGTCAGCAAGCGTTCCGCGCTGTCGTTCCACACATCCATTTGCACGATCTTTCCGCCGCGCACGACAAAGCGATCCACATAACGGTTGCCCTCAAAAAGCGTGCCGTCTGGCCACTCGCCATATAGCGTACCGAGATTGTATACGATTGTCTCGCCGCGTCCGGGGACTACATCGGTCCGCTGCATGTTCTTCTTCACCCATTTATAGCGGCCGGCATTGAACGCCGCGGTCTGACTCGGGTGCGTGAATGCGCGTCCGCCGGTGAATGTTATCCTCAATTCCGGACTGATGTATTTCGCCGCCGTTTCCGGATCCGGCACCATCGAAGCAACGAGAAATCTCTCTACGATTTCGGCGGCACGAGTGGTTTCCTCGGCGGAATCTTGCAGGTTTTGAGTATCGGTCATGACCTCACCCATGTTCATGATACGAGCCGCGTGCGGCCCGATCCGGATGCGATTAGCATGCATCGTGTAGCACAAATCGTATCCAATGTTCTGGAAATGTGTATGCCTATGCAGGCTGCAGTTGCCTAAAAATTCGGCGTAAAATAAGGTGACATTGACGGTAAAATGACGATTACTAAGTGTATGCGATTTGGCATAGCTCTTGCGTACGTTCTCATGCTTTTGACGCAGAGAAAGGTGATCTCCATGTCCTCGCACCTTCAAGCAGGTTCTCTATCCCGCCGCTTACTGATCGCTGGAGCGGCGATTGCTGCCGGCCTACTGCCGCTGTCCGCCGCCGCGCAGGATACCATCAAGCTGGGCCTTGTCGCCGCGATGTCAGGTCAATCTGCGAAGTCGGGCGAGGCCATCGTGCGTGGCTTGACCATCGCCGCCGATGAGATCAACGCCAAAGGCGGCATTCTCGGAAAGAAGATCGAGATCGTTGTGCGTGACGACGAAAGCAATCCGTCGAAAGGCGCGATAGCAGCGCGCGAATTGGTGCAGCGCGAGAAAGTGGCTGCTTTGTTCGGTGGTCTCGATACGCCGGTTTCGTTAGCCATCGTGCCGTTCGCCAACAGCAGCAAGGTGCCGTTCATGGGCGTCTGGGCGGCCGGCACGCCGATCACGCGCAACGGCGCGGCGGAGAACTATGTGTTTCGTGTTTCCGCGGTCGACGAAATCGTCGATGAGGCGCTGGTCGAATATGCCGTGTCCAAGTACGGCTCCAAGAAGCCCGGCATGATCCTGATCAATAATCCTTGGGGCGAATCGAACGAGCAGGGGTTAAAAAAGGCGCTCGAAGCGCGGAAAATGCCATACGCTGGCATCGAGAAATTCGAGACCAACGATCTGGACGTCGTGCCTCAGTTGACCCGGCTGAAGGAAGCCGGCGCGGATGCACTTTTTCTGGTCGCCAACGTGGCGCCCTCGTCGCAGGTCGTGAAGTCTCTTGATCGTATGGGCTGGGATGTGCCGATCGCTTCGCATTGGGGTCCGGCCGGCGGCCGCTTCACCGAGCTCGCGGGCCCGAGCGGCGCGAAGGTGCACTTCATCCAGACCTATACGTTCGCTGGCGAGCTGTCGCCGAAGGGCGCGGCTGTTCTCGATGCGCTGAAGAAGAAATATCCGGCGATCAAATCGCTCGCCGATGTAACGCCGGCTGTTGGCATCGCCAACGCCTACGACGCGCTGCACCTGACGGCTCTTGCCATTGCCAAGGCGGGTTCGACGGAAGGTCCGAAGATCCGGCAGGCGTTCTATGAACTCGATGGCTACGAAGGTCTGATTAAGACCTACAACAAGCCCTTCACGCCGACCAATCATGACGCGATCGGTGCATCCGACTACATCTTCACACACTTCGTGAATGGCGAAATCCTGCCGCTCGCGAAGTGATGCTATCCGATCGAGACCTCGGCGCGAGGCGAGCCTCGCGCCGATACGACCCGATGCCAAGGGAGGGACGTGGGGCATGCTGATCACGTCAGCGCTGATATCGGGGCTGTGCCTGGGCAGCATGTACGGGCTGATCGCGCTCGGTTTTCACGTCACTTATGTCGTCTCCAATACCGTGAATTTCGCCCAGGGCAGCGCCGTAATGCTGGGTGCGGTGCTCGGCTATACCTTCGCCGTCCGTCTCGGGTTTCCTCTGCCGCTCGCGTTCGTTGCCGCGCTGCTGTGTTGCGCCGCGTATGGATTGCTGGTCGAGCGCGCACTGGTCCGTCCGTTTGCCTCGCGTGGCTCCAACGCCTGGCTGATGGCGACGGTAGCCGGTGGCATCGTTCTCGACAACGCGGTGATGTTCACCTTCGGCAAGGAACCGCGCAGCTTCCCGGCCATGCTCTCGACGTCTCCGGTGCAGGTTTTCGGCGCCGGTGTCTATCCGCTGCAGCTCGTCATTCCTGTCGTGGGGCTCGGCGTGGCGGTGGCGCTGGCGCTGTTTCTCCGACATACGCGGCGCGGAAAGTCGCTGCTGGCAGTCGTGCAGAATCCGGATGCCGCCCGCCTGATGGGCATCGATGTGAAGGCGGCCATCGCGGCGTCGTTCGCAGTTTCGACGGCGTTGGCCGGTTTAGCCGGTCTTCTGATCGCACCGCTGTTCAGCGTGCACTCGGACATGGGCACGCTGTTCGGGCTGAAAGCATTTGCGGTGGCCATTCTCGGCGGCATCGGCTCCGCGCCGGGCGTTCTGCTCGCAGGCCTGCTTTATGGGGTCAGCGAGGCGCTTATCACCGCGCTGCTGGGCTCGAGCTACACGCATATCGTCATGTTTACGTCGGTGATCGGCGCGCTGGCTCTGATGCCGCAAGGCCTGCTCGGCCGCGCCGCAATCAAGAAGGTGTGAGGCGATGCAGAACGCGACTGCACACCCCTTGGCGATGCCCGGCGTAATCCTGCTGTTGACGGCGGCGGGGCTGGTATTTGCCATCACCGGCGAGGGCTACACGCCCTTTCTGATGGCGATGGTCGCGCTCGCTACGGTGGTCGGCTCGGGCCTGAACATCCTGGTCGGGCTGACCGGGCAGATCTCCATCGGCCACGTCGGCTTCTACGCCATCGGCGCGTACACGGTCGGCATCCTGACTACCAAAGGGGTCCCGTTCGAGCTGGCGATGATCGCGGCCACCGTGCTCGCCGGCGTTATCGGTGGGCTGCTCGCGATCCCGGCGATGCGTGTTTCCGGGCCGTATCTTGCGATGATGACGATAGCATTCTCGTTCATCGTCGAACACGTCATCATCGAGTGGCATTCGGTGACGGGCGGCCAGAACGGCCTGATGGACATTCCCCAGCCTGCGTATGGATTCGGTTTCGAGGGCGAGCGGGGGCTGGCCGTTCTCGCGGTGCTGCTGGCTGGCGCTTCGCTGCTGTTCTTCTACCGCCTGGCAGCCGCGCCCCTCGGCAAAGCCATGGTCGCTGTGCGCGACAGCGAAACCGCCGCCCAGGCCATCGGCACCAATCCGATCCTGATCAAGACCGCCGCGTTCGCGCTTTCGGCGGCGATCACCGGCGCGGCGGGAGGCATCTTTGCGTCTCTGATGACTTTCCTGGCGCCGAGCTCGTTCCCGTTCTCGCAATCGATCCTGTTCCTGCTGGCGGTCATCGTCGGCGGCGCGGGCTTCACGCTCGGGCCGTTGATCGGCGCCGGCGTTATTGTGCTGATGCCCGAGATGATCTCGTCGCTCGCGGAGTATCGGCTGTTGATTTTCGGAGCGTTACTGCTGGTTGTGCTGTGGCTCGCGCCCGAGGGCATTCTCGGCACCATCGCACGCTATCTGCCCAAGACAGCGCGTACGGAAGCACGCAACGACACCTTCGACCTCGCCGCGTTCCTCGGTTCGACTGAGCCATCACCGCTGGTCGTGCGTGGTCTCACTATTGCTTTCGGCGGGGTGAAGGCGGCCACCGATGTCGCGCTCCTCGCCGAGCCTGGGCGGGTGACCGCGTTGATAGGTCCGAACGGTGCCGGCAAAACCACCGTGCTCAACATGATCGGTGGCTTTTATCGGCCCGACGCGGGCAGCATTACCTTGGGTGCAAGTGAGTTGGCAGGCGCGCCAGCGTGGAAAGTTGCGCGGTCCGGCATCGCGCGCACCTATCAGACGACGCAGCTTTTCGGCACGTTGAGCGTTCTGGACAACGTGTTGGCGGGCTTGCGCGGTGGCAATCCCGGCCATCCACTGGCGGGATCACCGTCAGCGGAAGCTCAGGCCATCGCAGGCGGCCTGCTGCATTTCGTCGGCTATCATGGCGCACGCGAAACGCTGGCCCAGGATCTGCCGCACGTCGATCGCCGCCTCGTCGAAATTGCCCGCGCCCTGGCGACGCGCCCGAAGGTCGTGCTCCTGGACGAACCCGCCGCCGGCCTGATGCGCGCGGACAAGACCGCGCTCAGCGCCGTGCTGCGCAAGATGGCCGACGCTGGCATCGCGGTGATGCTCGTCGAACATGACATGGCGCTGGTGATGGGCACGTCGGATCACGTGGTGGTCCTGGATGCAGGCAAGCCGATCGCGTCGGGCGCGCCCATCGCGGTCGGCACGAACGCCAAGGTCAAGGAAGCGTATCTCGGCAGCGGCGAGATGAACGTGCGTCCGCGCGCCGAGCCGCTGAGCGGGACGCGGCCACTGCAGCTCGACAGTGTTGAGCTGTCGGCTGGCTACGGCGCCGTGCCCGTACTGAAGGACGTGTCGCTGGAGGTGCGGGAGGGCGAGCTGGTGGCTTTGCTCGGCGCTAATGGTGCAGGCAAATCCACAGTGATGCGCGCGATGAGCGGCCTGCTGCGTCCCGTCTCTGGCGCCATTCGTCTCGGCAACGAGCGGATCGAAAAACTTGAGGCACATCGCATCGCCGCCTCCGGCCTGGCGCTGGTGCCTGAAGGGCGACAGGTGTTCCCGGAACTCAGCGTTCGCGAAAACCTCGAGCTTGGTGCGTACACGCGCACCACCGATGAAATGAACGCCGACATCGAAACCATGCTGACGCGGTTTCCGCGTTTGCGCGAACGCGAGCATGCGCGCGCAGGTTTGTTGTCGGGCGGCGAGCAACAGATGCTGGCGATTGCGCGCGGATTGATGGCGCGACCGCGCATCCTGCTGCTGGATGAACCTTCGCTCGGCCTTGCGCCTGCTATCATCGACGAATTGTTCAATGTCATCGTCGAGCTGCGCAACCGCGGCGTGACGATCCTGCTGGTCGATCAGATGGCGACACAAGCATTGGCTGCCGCCGATCGCGGCTATGTGCTGGAATCCGGCCGCGTCGTCCACGCTGACACCGCGGCCGCTCTGCGCGAAGATCCCGCCTTGGAAGCCGCCTATCTCGGTGGCCTGAAGACAGGGTACTAGGAGACCTGCAACTATGTCGTTCGATCTCGTGCTCCGGCGTGCGCGTGTCGATAGCCATCCCGGCACGTTGCTCGATATCGGTATCCTCAATGGCCGCATCGCTGCGATCGCGCCGACGTTGCCCAATGCCGGCGCCGAGGAGGTAGACATCGCGGGGAACGCGGTGCTGCCCGGATTGGTCGAGACCCATATTCATCTCGATAAATCCTGCATCATCAACCGGTGTCATATTGCCGAGGGCACGTTGAAGGAGGCGATTTCCGAGACGACGCGCGCCAAGGCTGCGTTCACCCTCGACGATATCGAGGTGCGTGCGCGACGTACGCTGGAGAAAGCCATTCTCGCCGGCACGCAGTTCATGCGCGCGCATACGGAAGTCGATCCGCGCATCGGGTTGAAGAGTTTCGAGGTTCTGCGCCGCCTGAAGCGCGAGTATGCCTGGGCCATCGATTTGCAGATCTGCGTGTTTCCGCAGGAAGGGCTCACCAACGATCCCGGCACGGAAGAGCTGCTCATTTCCGCGTGTGAGCGGGGTGCTGATCTGATCGGCGGCTGCCCCTATACCGACACCGATCCGGCGACGCACGTCGCCCGCATTTTCGCGATCGCCCGCAATTTCGATCTCGATGTCGATTTCCATCTCGATTTCGATCTCAATGCATCATGGATGCATCTCGATGAGGTCATCCGGCAAACGATGGCGCATCGTTATGGCGGACGCGTTGCTGCCGGCCACGTGACCAAGCTGTCGGCGATCTCACCTGCGGCGCAGATCGAAATTGCGCAGCGCCTGCGCGATGCCGGCGTCGCAATTACGGTTCTTCCGTCGACCGATTTGTTCTTGATGGGCCGCGACGTCGCCTTCAATACGCCGCGCGGTGTGACGCGGGCCGATCGCTTTCTGGAACACGGCGTCACCTGTTCGCTTGCGACCAACAATGTGCTCAATCCGTTCACGCCGTTCGGTGATGCGGCGCTGATCCGCATGGCCAATCTCTACGCGAACATCGCCCAGCTCGGCCGTCCGGGCGATTTGCAGCACTGTCTCGATATGATCACGGGGTCGGCGGCGAAGCTGATGAAACTCAGGTCCTACGGCGTCGGCGTCGGTGCGCCAGCGGATCTCATCGTCGTGCCCTGCGCCACTGGAGCCGAAGCGGTTGCCGAGATCGCGCGGCCTCTGCTTGGCCTGAAACGCGGACGGCGTTCATTTTTCAATGCGCCGGGCCGCCTGTTTTCGCCTGAATTGACGTAGCGCCGTCGGCCCTTTGCATAGCCTCGCAAAGCGCCACACCGCACGCCCGGTTGAGCCGACCACAATCAGTGCAGCAGTGCCGCCGGGAGGCGGGCCAGCGTCCTGGTCGTGCGACAGCCAGAGGTGTGCCGCACCAATAGAGCCCGCTTGGCAAGGGTTCCGACATTTACAGTCCATGGCCCCTTGTCGGGGCCCAGCTCTATCCTGGAATGCTGAAACGATGGCGTGCCGGAGAGGAGGAAATTGGGCACCGACATGTAATTGTAGGAACTGAATGATTTGAATCTGAAGGCCGCACGGGAGGATCGTTCAACGCCGACAGGGGCTACGAGTTTGAATCGGATGCGGCGGAAGCGAACCAATAGCTGGAACCGCAGCATTGACTTCGGCCATCAAGTTTCCACCATCATTGGTCACTCACCCAATCCATTTGCACATGAAGGACCTCGGCAGTGGACATCCCCCGGATATTCAACATCACCGAGAGTGCCCACCGCATCCATAACCCGTTCACATCCGAGAAGTTCGCCACTCTCGGCAAGGCGTTGCGCCTGGAGCCTGAGATCCGTGTGCTGGACCTCGGCAGCGGTTCTGGCGAGATGCTGTGCACCTGGGCTCGCGACCACGGGATTGGTGGCACTGGTATCGACAAGAGTCAGTTGTTCAGCGAACAAGCGAAGCTGCGCGCTAAAGCACTCGGGGTGGCTGATCAAGTCGAGTTCATCCACGGCGATGCGACCGGTTATGTGGCTGACGAAAAGGTCGGCGTGGCAGCGTGTGTAGGTGCCACCTGGATCGGTGGGGGTGTCGCAGGTACCATTGAGCTTCTAGCGAGAAGCCTTCGCAACGGAGGGATCATCCTGATTGGGGAGCCGTACTGGCTGCGGTTGCCGCCGACAGAAGAGGTTGCCAAAGGCTGTAATGCCAGTTCGATTTCCGACTTTCTGATGCTTCCCGACCTTATCGCGTCGTTTGGCGACCGGAACTACGACGTGGTGGAAATGGTACTGGCAAACCAGGACGGCTGGGACCGGTACGAGGCGGCCAAGTGGCTCACCATGCGCCGATGGCTCGAAATGAATCCCGAGGACGATTTTGCAGATGATGTTCGAGCCAAACTGACCTCGGAACCCAAGCGCTACGCCGCGTACACACGCGAATACCTGGGCTGGGGCGTGTTCGCGCTCATGGCGCGATGATGCCGGTCGTAGTCCCTCCCCGACCCCAAAGGGCCAATAGCGCACCCGGTGGCCAGCTTTATTCCGGAAAGGTGGAGAATGGCGCGCCGGACAGGATGAAACTGGGAACCGCTATGTGATTGTTGTCAATGAAATTTTCTAAAATCTCCAAGCGTCTTGGCTCGCTTTTTCTAGCGAGATTCCCCTTGGTCGAGCCACTTTAGCACCACCTTTATCACCCTCGCTTCTGAAGTGAGCAGTGGACTATACTGTTCACGGTTTCACCCCTGCCCGAGGGTGGCGCGCAGAATTTCGTTTTTCGCGGCTTAAAATTAGGAAGCCTTATGAGCGGATTCTTTGGCTGGCTGAATGACCAATTGTTGCGAATGGAATGGCTGTCGGACCTGGTGGCGTACCTTCTGGCAGCCACTGGACTCGATGTCGCCACACCCGTCGGCGCCAGCCTTCATTTCTTCATCTACGACGTCATCAAGATATTCATCCTGCTGTCGGTGCTCATTTTCGCGATCTCCTGGGTGCAGAGCTACTTCCCGCCGGAACGAACGCGCCGCATCCTTGGCGGATATTCCGGCATCGGTGCAAACGTCATTGGAGCGCTTCTGGGAACGATCACGCCGTTCTGTTCGTGTTCGTCCATTCCGCTCTTTATAGGTTTCACGGCGGCTGGGCTGCCGCTCGGGGTGACGTTTTCATTCCTGATCTCGTCACCCCTGGTCGATCTTGCCTCTATGATTCTTATCGCCTCAATATTCAGTTGGCCGATCGCTTTGACCTATATCGGCGTAGGGTTGGTGCTCGCGGTGGCAGGAGGCACCCTCATCGGCAAGGCCAGAATGGAAAAACAGGTCGAGAGCTTCGTGTACACCGTGCCGGTCCATGACGGCGAAGCAACCATGTCTCGGGCGGAACGGTTCCGCTACGCTTGGGATCAGGTGACGGAGATCATCCATCGTGTTTGGCCCTATATCCTTATCGGGGTGGGCGTTGGCGCTCTGATCCATAACTGGATTCCCGAGGCTACGATTACCGCTCTTCTGGGGCAGGACAAGTGGTGGTCCGTTCTGGTGGCGACCGTCGTGGGCCTCCCGATGTATGCCGACATCTTCGGGACTTTGCCCATTGCCGAGGCTCTGGTGGGCAAGGGTGTCGGGCTGGGGACGGTATTGGCCTTCATGATGGCTGTTACGGCGCTGTCGCTGCCTTCGATCATCATGCTCAAACGCGTAATCAAGATGCCGCTTCTGATCCTGTTTCTGGGGATCGTTGCTGCAGGCATCCTGATTATCGGATACCTTTTCAACAGCATCACCCATCTATTCCTTTGAGAGGGAGCAAGGACGATGATCATCAAGATATTAGGCTCTGGCTGCAAGAAATGCGTCGCGTTGGGCGAGAACGCCATGGCCGCAGCCAAGGCAGCCGGAAAAGAAGCTGAGATTGTCAAGGTGACGGATTTTGCACAGATCGCCGGTTATGGCGTGATGTCCACGCCCGGGCTCGTGATCGACGAGAAGCTCGTGTCCTCGGCCAAGGTTCTGACGCCGCAGGAAATCGAGAGGCTCCTGTGATGGAATACAGCGTCACCGCCCACCGGATTGACGCCCACGGGAGTCTAGCCAGAACAAAGGACGCAGAGATTGTCCTCGATACAGATACCGCCGGGAGACGTGACGCGTTCAATCCCGCCGAGCTTTTCCTCGCGGCGATATCAGCTTGTATGATCAAGGGTATCGAGCGCGTAACCCCGATGCTCCATTTCAACCTTCGCGGAGTCGAGGTGCGGCTCCATGCGGTCCGCCAGGACTCTCCGCCAAAGATCGTGTCGGTCCGCTATGAACTCATCGTCGATACCGACGAAAGTGACCAGCGCCTGGCGCTGCTTCATACCAATGTCCGAAAGTATGGAACCGTCTCGAACACCGTTGCCGACGCGACCGAGTTGGACGGCAGCATCCGGAGAAGTAGTTGAACACCCTCCATCCGTAATTTTACCTGCTTCCAACGCTGAACTCTCGACCTCTTTCGGTCGACGCCCTTGGGACAGTTGCGGATGACGTCACGCCCCCAAGTTTCGGATTTGGAATGTGCACTACAATTTTGGCGCACCCGAGAGGATTTGAACCTCTG
>JAEZBZ010000357.1 GCA_023412745.1 Pseudomonadota bacterium
GCGGCACCTTCACCACCTCCATCGCCGTCGCCGGACCGCGCGCCACCTGGGCCGAGATCGACTGGCGCTTGACGCCCGCCTTATGGCGCAGGGTCAGCACGATGGCGCCGATCATGGCGACCAGCAGGATCAGTCCCGCACCCTGGAAGTAGTAGACGTACTTGGTGTAGAGCACGCGCCCCAGCGCTTCCGTATTGGAGATGCCGGAGCCCGGAGACGGAATGGGCGTCGAGGGCGCGGCAAGCGCACCCGGCTGGATGAAGTAGAAGCCGACCACGAGCACCAGCTCGGCCAGCAGGATGAGCCCCACCAGCGCGCCGAGCGGGGCGTGCTTGATGAAGCCCGCGCGCAGCTCGGCGAAGTCCACGTCCAGCATCATGACGACGAACAGGAACAGCACCGCCACCGCGCCGACGTAGACGACCACCAGGATCATCGCCAGGAATTCCGCGCCCAGCAGCACGAACAGACCCGCCGCGTTGAAGAACGCCAGGATCAGGAACAGCACGGCATGCACAGGGTTCTTGGCGACGACCACCATGGTGCCCGCCAAGACGCTCAGGACCGCG
This sequence comes from Pseudomonadota bacterium, assembly GCA_023412745.1. GTDB lineage: Bacteria > Pseudomonadota > Alphaproteobacteria > Rhizobiales > Hyphomicrobiaceae > ZC4RG25. Next base: position 570 of record JAEZBZ010000357.1, read on the forward strand.
AAGAGATAGAAAAAGAACGCCGTCAGGCCCATCGTTTGCCGTCCGATCCCCCTTCGAGCCGACCGCTTCCCGGTCCGGAATTCCGCGCATTCTGCTGGCCGGCGCGCGCTGCACCACCGCAGCACCGCCGAGGCCCATTAGCCCAGGCAGCCTGATAAACCAAGCCGCAAACGCCCGTGCTCAACCGAAACGAACCGACCCCAGCCATCAGCGATACCTGGCGTCGAGCGCGATGTTGCGCGCCAGCGCCCGCTCCCAGCGGTCGCCGTTCGCGAGCAGGCGCTCCTTGTTGTAGTAGAGTTCCTCGCGCGTCTCGGTAGCGAACTCGAAGTTCGGTCCCTCGACGATAGCGTCCACCGGGCAGGCCTCCTGGCACAGGCCGCAGTAGATGCATTTGACCATGTCGATGTCGTAGCGCGTGGTGCGACGCGTGCCGTCGTTGCGGCGCGGGCCGGCTTCGATGGTGATCGCTTGCGCCGGGCAAATCGCCTCGCACAGCTTGCAGGCAATGCAGCGCTCCTCGCCATTGGGATAGCGGCGCAGCGCGTGCTCACCCCGGAAGCGCGGGCTCTGCGGGCCCTTCTCGTAAGGATAGTTCAGCGTCGCTTTCGGCGCGAAGAAGTAGCGCATCGTCAGGAAGAACGCGCCCACGAATTCCGCCAGAAAGCTTGCTCTGATTGCTTGTCCGATTGCAGCCATCTTATGCCTCCGCCCTATGGGGCGATGCCACCATAGTGGAGAACACCGGCCACCACGATTACCGAGGCCAGGGACAGCGGCAGGAACACTTTCCAGCCCAGCCGCATCAACTGGTCATAGCGATAGCGTGGGACCATGGCCTTCACCATGGCGAACATGAAAAACACGAAACAGAGCTTGAGCAGGAACCAGACTAGGCCCGGCACCCACGTGAATGGTGCGATGTTCAGCGGCGGCAGCCAGCCGCCCAGGAACAGGATCGTCGTCAGCGCGCACATGGTCACGATGGCCACGTACTCACCGAGCATGAACAGCAGGTAGGGGGTCGAGCTGTATTCGACCATGAAGCCCGCGACCAGTTCCGACTCAGCTTCCGGCAGGTCAAACGGCGGGCGGTTGGTTTCGGCCAGCGCAGAGATGAAGAACACCACGAACATCGGGAACAGCACCAGCCAGTTCCAGTCGAGGATCGAGCCCGGCATGCCAACCGCGGTGCCGATGCCGGTGCGCTGTGAATTGACGATGTCGGTCATGTTTAGCGAGCCGACCAGCAGCAGCACCGTGATGATCACGAAGCCGATCGAGACTTCGTAGGAGATCATCTGTGCGGCGGACCGCAGCGAGCCCATGAAGGCATACTTGGAATTCGATGCCCAGCCGCCGATCACCACGCCGTAAACGCCGAGCGAGGAAATCGCCAGGATGTAGAGAATGCCGACGTTGAGATCCGAGATCACCCAGCGGCCGAGGCTGTTCTCGTCGACCGGGATCACCGCCCATACTGCCAGCGCCAGCCATGCCGTAACCAGCGGCGCCATCAGGAACAGCGCGCGATCCGAACCGGCAGGGATGACGGGCTCCTTGAGCACGAACTTCAGCAAGTCGGCGAACGACTGTAGCAAGCCGAATGGTCCGACCACGTTGGGACCGCGCCGCATCTGAACCGCAGCCCAGACCTTGCGATCCAGCAGCAGCAGATAGGCCACCACCAGCAGCAAGCAGACGGTCAGCGCCAGCGACTGGGCAATCATGATCGCCAGCGGCCAGCCGTAGTCCCACCAAAGTTCAGTCGCCGTCATCGCCGCAATCGCCCTATTCCGCCGCCTCGACTGCACGCTCGCTCGCGGCGATCGCCTTGAGCCGGCTCAGCTCCGCCATCACGCTGGATGCCCGCGCGATGGGGTTGGTCAGATAGAAATCCGTAATCGTCTGCTTGAACGGCGCGTTGCCGGCCGAACCGCCACGCTTGTGCAGCGCCGCCACACCGTCGCGCCCAGCCGCCTCGACGCTGCCGATGCGCGCCAGTTGCGGTGCCTTCGCGTACATCGCCTTGCGAAGCTGCGCGAGGTTGTCGTACGGCAGCACGTGGCCGACCAGCGGCGACAGCGCGCGCAGGATTTTCCAATCTTCCTTGGCGTCGCCCGGCGCGAAGACCGCCTGCTCAGTCACCTGCGCGCGGCCTTCCAGATTGACGTAGGTGCCGCTCTTCTCGGTGTAAGCCGCACCCGGCAGGACGAGATCCGCGCGATGGGCTGCCGCGTCACCATGGCTACCCTGGTATATTACGAAAGCATTGCCGAGACGGGTCATGTCGATCTCGTCGGCGCCGAGCAGATAGATGACTTCCATGTCACCGCCGAGCATGCCCGAGACGTCACGGCCGCCATTGCCCGGCACGAAGCCGAGATCCAGGCCGGCGACCCGTGCGGCAGCCGAATGCAGGACGCAGAAGCCGTTCCAGTCGGCGTCCTTGCCGTCCGTGACGGCCTGCGCGATGCCGGCCGCCTGCGCCAGTATCGCGGCACCGTCGCTGCGCGCCATCGCGCCCGTGCCGACAATCACCAGCGGCCGCTTGGCGTTCTTCAACACGTCGGCGAAGGCATGCCGCCCCGCGGCCAGTTCGGCCAGCGTCTGCGGACCAGCACCCAGGTGTTCGTAGGGATAGGTAAGATCGACGCGATCGCCGATCAGGCCGATCGTCATGCCGCCGCGCCGCCAGCGCTTCAGGATGCGCGCATTGAGAACGGCTGCTTCCAGACGCGGATTGGCGCCGACGATCAGGATGGCATCAGCGTCTTCTATGCCGTCGATGGTGGCGTTGAACAGGTAGCTCGAGCGCCCGAGCTTCGGATCGAGCTGCTCGCCGGCCTGGCGGCAATCGATGCTGGTGACGCCCAGCCGGCCCATCAGATCCTGCAGCGCGAACATCTCTTCGGCCGCCGCCAGATCGCCCGCAATCGCACCGACGCAGGCCGGATTGGCCGCCTTCAGCTTGTCGGCTGCGATCTGCAGTGCCTCGTCCCAGCTCACCGGCTCAAGCTTGCCGTCCTTCTTGGCGCAGCACTGATCAAGACGCTGTGTGCGCAGTCCATCGGCGACGTGGCGCGTCTTATCCGAGATCCACTCCTCGTTCACGTGGTCGTTGTTGCGCGGCAGGATGCGCATCACTTCGCGGCCACGCGTATCGACGCGGATCGCAGCGCCCATCGCGTCCATGACGTCGATCGACTCGGTTTTGCGCATTTCCCACGGACGCGCCTGATTCGACCACGGCCGATGCGTCAGCGCGCCCACCGGGCACAGGTCGGCAATATTAGCCGACAGCTCCGACATCATGCCCTTTTCGAGGTACGTGGTGATTTCCATGTCCTCGCCGCGGCCGATCGCGCCGAGTTCCGGCACGCCCGCGACTTCGGTCATGAAACGGACGCAGCGCGTGCAATGGATGCAGCGGGTCATGAACGTGCGAATTAGCGGCCCGAGGTGCTTGTCCTCGACCGCGCGCTTGTTCTCGGTGTAGCGCGAGCCGCCGAGGCCGAACGCCATCGCCTGGTCCTGCAGGTCGCACTCGCCGCCCTGGTCGCAGATCGGGCAATCGAGCGGATGGTTGATGAGCAGGAATTCCATCACGCCTTCACGCGCCTTCTTCACCATCGGCGTGCGGGTATTGATGACCTTCGGACTGCCGTCCTTGTTCGGCGGCAGGTCGTTGACGCCCATGGCGCACGAGGCGACCGGCTTCGGCATGCCGACGACTTCGATCAGGCACATGCGGCAGTTGCCGGCGATCGACAGGCGCTCGTGATAGCAGAAGCGCGGAATATCGACGCCCGCCTGCTCGCAAGCCTGGATCAGCGTCAGGCCGTCTTCGACCTCGATGAGCTGGCCATCAATGATGAGTTGTTTCGGCATCGCCCTTACTCCGCCGCCTCACGCTGATGCGCCGCCTGATAGCGGTCGATGCGCGCTTCGATCTCACCACGGAAGTGACGCAGCAGGCCTTGAACCGGCCACGCGGCCGCGTCGCCCAGCGCGCAGATGGTGTGCCCCTCGATCTGCTTCGACACGTCGAACAGCAGGTCGATCTCGCGCTTTTCCGCCTCGCCCTTGGACATGCGTTCCAGCACGCGCCACATCCAGCCGGTACCTTCGCGGCACGGCGTGCACTGGCCGCAGCTCTCGTGTTTGTAGAAGTAGGCGATACGCGCAATCGCTTTCACGATGTCGGTCGACTTGTCCATCACGATGATGGCTGCCGTACCCATCGCCGACTTCAGCTTGACCAGGCTATCGAAGTCCATGGTCAGGTCATCGCACATGGTGGCCGGCAGCAGCGGCATCGACGAACCGCCCGGAATGACCGCCAGCAGGTTGTCCCAGCCCCCGCGGACGCCGCCGGCATGCGTCTCGATCAGCTCGCGCAGCGGCACGCCCATCTCTTCCTCGACGACGCACGGGCGTTCGACGTGGCCGGAGATCTGGAACAGCTTGGTGCCGGTGTTGTTCGGCTTACCAAGGCCGGCGAACCACGTCGCGCCACGGCGCAGGATGGTCGGGGTCACGGCGATGGATTCAACGTTGTTGACCGTCGTCGGCGCGCCGTAGAGACCGACGTTGGCCGGGAACGGCGGCTTCAGGCGCGGCTGACCCTTCTTGCCTTCGAGGCTTTCCAGCAGGGCTGTTTCCTCGCCGCAGATGTAGGCGCCGGCGCCGTGATGGACGTAGCAGTCGAAATCCCAGCCGTGGATGTTATCCTTGCCAATCAGCTTGGCGGCATAGGCTTCGTCGATCGCCGCCTGCAGCCGCTCGCGCTCGCGAATGAACTCGCCGCGCACGTAGATGTAGCAGGTGTGCGCGCGCATTGCGAAGCTGGCGATCAGACAACCTTCGATCAGGATGTGCGGCTCATGCCGCATGATCTCGCGGTCCTTGCACGAGCCGGGCTCGGATTCGTCGGCGTTGACGACGAGATAGCTGGGCCGCGGATCGTTCTTCGGCATGAACGACCACTTCAGGCCGGTCGGGAAGCCGGCGCCGCCACGTCCACGCAAGCCGGACTTCTTGACCTCGTCGATGATGGCGTCATGGCCCATGTCGATCAGGGCCTTGGTGTTGTCCCAGGTGCCGCGCGAGCGCGCACCGGCCAGCTTCCAGTCGTGGAAGCCGTAGATGTTCGTGAAGATGCGGTCTTTGTCAGCGAGCATTCCGCCAGCCTTCCCGATCGTACTCAGTCGCTTGAACGCGCGAGGGTTTTCAACGT
>JAEZBZ010000360.1 GCA_023412745.1 Pseudomonadota bacterium
GCTGAGACCCTTTGCCTGCTCGGAACCTTCGTCTGTGACGCGAGTTGGAGTTGCGAATCGCGTCATTGGGGAATTGTCATGGCTGCACGCAAGGCAGGTAAAATGACGGTCGAGGAAGCCGGCCGTAAGGGCGGCGAGGCCACATCCAGCCTCCACGGTCGTGGGTTTTACGAGCAGATCGGCCACAAAGGTGGCGAAGTCCGTCGAGGTCAGCTCGGCCGGGAAGGATATTCTGCGCTTGGCCGCAAGGGCGGAGAGGCAACCAGCGTCAAGCATGGTTCCGACTTCTATGCCCAGATCGGCAAGAAGGGTGGCGAGTCCGTCAGCCGCGACCGCGCACATATGAGCCAGATCGGCCGCAAGGGCGGTGAGGTGCGCGCGGAGCATCGAACCCGGGATCGCTGATCCTCGCCACTGTCACCAACAATCGTAGGAGCTGCTGGATGAAAACCCGCATGTCTACGGCGATTACGTAGGCGCCCTTCGTTTCGCCAGGGGGAATTTGTTCTCAGTATTGTTCCAAAAAAGCGTGGTGTGTCATGGCTAAAAGCCGTTCAGGTCAAGGCGGTATGACGGTTGAAGAAGCTGGCAGGAGGGGTGGCGCTGCTACCGCTCAGGCCAGAGGTCGGGAATTCTATAAAGAGATTGGTCGCAAGGGCGGCGAAGCCCGCCGGGGCAAGCTTGGATCGGAAGGATACCGGGAGCTTGGCCGAAAGGGCGGTGCTGCAACGTCTCAAAAGCGTGACCCGGAACGCCGGATGATGGGTGAAGCTCCGCCGGCGGGACAACCATCTGCGCCGATGGAAGCCGCGCCCATGGGCGAAGCGCCACCCATGCATGCGCCGACGGATATGGCCGCGGGAAGTTTCGGTGAAGCCGGTGCGGAAGCTCCGCGTGACGAGATGGCTGCCGACTCGGCGGGTCCCATCAGCGGGTCGCGCTGAAAGCTGACGCATGGTCCGAGGTGATAGCGTCGCGGACGAGGAACGTCGTCCGCGACGCACTTTCGCGTGCGCCGGCATTCGACACAGTGGCTTCTCGAATATCGCACCGTCCAATAAAGTGCGGGGCTGAGGGCTGCCACCGTGCGTGGTTTGCACGATCTGGCCTAGCCTCGGCGAACGGGGGACCTGCGCATGTCTTTCGACTTCTCTTCCCTGCTCTGGATGCTCTTCATCGTCGTGATGCTGCAGCCGCTGTTAATGGGACGCTGGTATTCCGTCCGCCGGGCGCAGGCGATCCGCAACGTCGAGAAGCTGCACGGTACGCGGGTCATCACCATGATCCACCGGCAGGAGAAGCGCAGCCTGTTCGGCATGTCGGTGTCCAGACATATCGACCTGGAAGACGCCCAGACGATCATCGCGGCGATCAAGGAAACACCGCACGATATGCCGATCGATCTCATTCTGCATACGCCGGGAGGATTGGTGCTGGCAGCGATGCAGATTGCGCGCGCCGTCGAGGCACATCCGGCCAAGGTGACGGTCTATGTTCCCGTCTACGCCATGTCGGGCGGCACGCTGATCGCGCTTGCTGCCGATGAGATTGTCCTCGGCGAATTCTCCGTGCTTGGTCCTATCGACCCACAGATTGCCGGTTTTCCGGCCGCGAGCATCGTCAAGGCGCGCGATTCCAAGCCGGTGACGGAAGTGTTCGATCTGACCCTGGTGCTGGCCGACGTCAGCGAAAAGGCGCTGGCGCAGGTCAAGCGCGGCGCGGTCGAATTGCTGACCCCGAGGATGGATCAGGCTTCGGCCGAGATTCTGGCCGCGAAGCTCGCCGGCGGTCACTGGACACACGACTACGCGCTGACTGCGGAGGAAGCCGCGAACCTGGGCCTGCCGGTCAAGGTCGCGATGCCGAATGAGGTTATGGAGCTGATGAAGCTCTATCCCCAGCCGGTACAGCAGTCCGGGGTGGAGTTCCTGCCGCTTGATCTGCCGCGCCGCCGCGCCCCCTGACGACGACAGCCTTCATTGCGCGCTGCGATGATCGGTCCCGCCAAACTGTGATGCAACGGCAACGACCGTTGCGATGAATTGCGGATAAGCGGTTCACGTTCCTTGTGTCGTGGCGCCAAGCGTGGTGACGTCTAGCATCAAGTGGGGCGTTCCGAGGACCCGAGATCGCTATGCGTGTCGTGCCATTCGTTGCATGCGTGAGTGCTGTTGCGCTCATGGCGCCAGCCAGTTCCGCGTTTGCTCAGTCAAACCCGCAGTTCGGGTTGGCGGGTGTTGCCCTGGAGGGCGTTATCCTGCATCGCGGTGAACTTGGCAGAACGCCGCTCACGACCGGTGCAGCCCCGGTCCGCTATCATGATTTGGATGCTGAAACCGCTGGCGGTCTGCGCCTGAAGCTGGACGGCTGGCTGTTCGGCCAGCGGACCGTCTACAACGTTCTTGGTGCGTGGGGATTTGAGGGCAGCGCGCTGCGCAGCGGCCTGGGCACCGATGCGAGCTACGCCGCGGGGGCAAGTGCGGATGTTGCGAACTCTACGGGGTTCGATACGCTGCAGGGGAAGCATCAGAGCTATCTGTTTTCCACTGACAGCGCTGCCTATTGGTTCGGCGGCGCACCGGATCGTCCCGGGTTCAATTTCATCGCGGGCAGCCGTTCGATCGTGATCGATGAACGGCTGAAGACGTCCGCATTCCAGGATCCGGTCGGCGTCAATAACCAGATCGATCGGGTGAAGGTAGACGTCAGCAACTGGGCCACGGGCCTTCAGATCGGCGTCGAGGGCTATACCTACGTTGCGCCCGGCTTCAAGCTCGGCGGCTTTGTGAAGGGTGGCCTGCTGGCCAACTTCGTCGATGCCGAAACGCGGTTTTCCTCAGACAACAACGCGGCGAATACGCTGGCGAAGTCCTATGACTCGGTCGAGTTCGCGCAGTTCGTCGAGTTGAGCGGCCGCGTTTCGTACGAGATCTCGCCGAATATGGAATTCACCGCCAGCGCGATGATGGTGTACGTCAACGGCATCGCGGAAGCGGGCGGCCAGTATTCCGGTGCAGCCGCGAATACGGCGCGCCATATCGATGCGGACTCCGATGCGCTGTACTACGGCGCGACGCTCGGCCTGACCTACAAATTCAACTGACCTCCGGTCGGCCTGTTCAGGCAGCGCGCCTAAGCTGGCGCGCTGCGGAACTATGCTGCCTGGGCAAAGGCCGTCGCATTGGAAATCCAGGCGCGGATTTTCTCGATATCCGGCGCGCCGCCTTCTCGCAGCACGCGGCGTCCTTCCTCTGTCGTGGCAAAAGCCAGGATATCCGCACACAGCTTGTCGGCGTCCGCCGCAATGATGGAGGCGGCATCGCGATATCCCGCGCCGACGAGAAGCTGGGCGTGCGTGCCTCTGAGGCTCGGTACCGACATGACGAGCTGGGCTTGCGCCTGCCAGTCGCTGAGGACCTGCGCAGGCATCCAGCGCATGCGCAGCCGTTCGGCCAGTTCGACAGGATCGCGGGCGAGGAAATCCGCTACCGTAAACACGCCGATTTGTGCAAATCGGCGCGCGGTCTTGGGGCCGATCGACGGTGCAGCGTCCAGATTGTCGGACTCAGCGAGATAGAGGCGCGGTTGCAGCAGTGGTGCCGCCGCCTTTTCCAGCCGCTGCATGACGGCAAGCGTCGGTTCGGAGTCCACGGTCTGCGAGGCGCCTGGCGCCGGCTGCACTTCTGAAGCCGTACTCTGCGCTGCCGGTTGTGTCGCGATCGCCGGGCGCGGACGGCGCTTGTCCGGGGGCGATGGCTTCAGAAGTTTCGCCCGTGCTTCGGCCGCGGCAGCCTCGCGCGGCCCCAGCACTTCCTTGGCAAATAGATCGCGCACCTTGCGGTCGTCCTCAGGCAGCGTCTTGGAGACCGTGCCGGTCGCTTTCAGCTCGTCATACATCTGCTGGACGATGGCGCGGTCTTCCGCGTTCGAGAGCCGCTTCTGCAGCATCTTGGACGGGATCTGCAGTGTCGCGATGAGCGTATCGAGCGCCAGGCTCACTTTAGGCGGCCGCTGTCCGGAGTCGGTGAAGGCGCGGTCGAGAATGCGTGCGAACCCGGTCGCGGCATAGGTGATCAGTTCACCCACGAAACGGCGCGAGATGGGATCCAGGCCGGACGGCGGATCGGAGACGCCAGCGTGGATGTTGTAATGCGCGATCAGCTTCTCGTAGTAGCGGTTGGAGAATTCCGCGCCAGCGCAGGTCATTTCCTTCAGCCACGCCGGTCCTTCTGGCACGGATACGGAAAGGCTGGGGAAGTTGCGGTCGGCCTCGGATTTCAGGCTGTCGTAGGCGCGATTGATGCTCCACTCGACGGCGCGATGGGCGCTGTTTTCCGCCTCCGTCTGACCGGTATGAAACGGGTGGATCGGGTCAGTGTAGTAATGCGACAGCACGCCGGCGGCGTAGGCGGCCTCGCTCCAATTGCTTTCCATCAGTGCAGTGACGAGATGGCCGTACCAGTTCTCGGCCTTGGCCGGCGCGCCGCCCCAGTAGTTGTCGCGCACGTGCAGCACGTGGTTCTTGAAGTCCTTGAACTTGTTATCCGGGTCTTTCGAGCCTTCGAGATACAGCCCGACATGCTTGAGCATGACCTTGCGCCAGCCCTCGGCGTCAGGATGCTGCAACTTCTGCAGGGCATCCAGCGCCAACTTGTGATGCGTGCCGTTGGCGTGGGCAGCGTAGATGATGCGATAGAGAAGGCTCATGACAGCTCCGATCACGCAGCAATTCGCGCGCGCGAAGCATTTCTGAGTCACGCCTCCGGGCCAACAGCACGTCGCGTCTGTGGTGGAGATTTCAACAGATTTGGCGTCATTTGAAATCTGACGTATCGATATATGGTGTAGACTGTTAATTTGGTACGCGTTCAAGCTCGGTCAAATGGCTGTTTCATCTGGAAATCGATAGGCAGTCGGAGCGGGAAATGGCTGCGGGGGCTTTCTTGTCATGATGAACATCCCATCCGACTTAAAAACAAGAGCCTATTTAAAGATTGGATTCTGCATATATTGTCGTGGCACGCGGGAGCCGCTCTCGCGAGAGCATGTGATTCCTCGCGGACTGGGCGGCAAATCTGTGCCTGTTGGTGCTCACACGGCCGCCGTTCTTGGTAAGGCGAGTTGCGAGAGATGCCGCAAGATTACCCACGAGTTCGAGACCATATGCCAACAGCAAATGTTTGGACATCTCCGCACTCGGCTGGGGATGAAACAACGCGATATTCCGGACACGGTCGGTGGTCTTCTGAAGTTTGCAGATGGTTCAATCAAGGAAGTTTACGGTCATCCAGACGACTTTCCCGCCTCGCTGATTATGCCTATGCTCCGCAAGGATCCGGGCTTGTGGCTGCCCAATGATACAATCCAACCGCCTATAAGAAGCTATGTTCACAAAGTCATTTTTGAGCCTAAAATGCCATCTGCCTTCGAGGCACCTGAAGTTGGGATGAAAATCGAAATAGACGACTACGCCTATCAACGCATGATCGCCAAGATTGCGTTGGGGGCAGCCATTTTGAAATACGGTGTGGCTCACTTTCACCCGTTGGTCGACAATTTTATTCGAGGAATAGAGCCGGATGCCGTTGGGCGATATCTATTTGGATATGACATTGAGGACGAGTATCCGCCTTTTGGCGGGGAGCAATTTCATCACTCTATTATAACCCGCGAGCACGTACACAATAGCGTTCAGTATATTATTGGGTTTGTCCGTCTCTTTGCGCACTATGGCACGCCCACTCACGGGGTTGTCGTTGGCATGGTCAAATAGTGCGAGTCCGTTCTTGAGCGGATGGCATGGAGAAGTTAACCGCCGAACTAATTCTCGTCCATCTTGAGCGCAGCGATGAAGGCTTCCTGCGGGATCTCGACCTTGCCGAACTCGCGCATCTTCTTTTTGCCCGCCTTCTGCTTTTCGAGCAGCTTGCGTTTACGCGTGATGTCGCCGCCGTAGCACTTGGCGATGACGTCCTTGCGCAGTGCACGGATGGTTTCGCGCGCGATGATGCGCCCGCCGATCGCGGCCTGGATCGGGATCTGGAACAGGTGCGGTGGGATCAGGTCCTTCAGCTTTTCGCACATTACACGCCCGCGCTGTTCGGCGCGGCTGCGATGCACGATGATCGACAGCGCGTCGACCGGCTCGGCGTTGACCAGGATCGACATCTTCACGAGGTCGTTCTCCTCGTAGCCGATCATCTGATAGTCGAACGAGGCGTAGCCGCGGCTGATCGATTTCAGGCGGTCGTAGAAGTCGAACACCACTTCGTTGAGCGGCAATTCATAAACCAGCATGGCGCGGGTGCCGGCGTAGGTCAGGTTCTTCTGGCGGCCGCGGCGGTCCTGGCACAGCTTGAGCACGGCACCGAGGTATTCGTCCGGTACCAGGATCGTGGCCTGGATCCACGGCTCCTCGATATGCGCGATGCGCACCGGATCGGGCATATCGGCCGGGTTGTGCAACTCGATGCCCGAGCCGTCATTCATGTGGATGTGATAGATCACGCTCGGCGCGGTCGTGATCAGGTCCATGTTGAATTCGCGCTCGAGACGCTCGGTGATGATCTCGAGGTGCAGCAGGCCGAGGAATCCGCAGCGGAAGCCGAAACCAAGCGCGGCTGAGGTTTCCATCTCGTAGGAGAAGCTGGCGTCGTTCAGGCGCAGCTTGCCCATCGCTTCGCGCAGGTCTTCGAAATCGGCGGCGTCGATCGGGAATAGGCCGCAGAACACGACGGGCTGCACTGGCTTGAAGCCCGGCAGCGGTTCGGCCGTTGTGTTCTTTTCATCGATGATGGTGTCGCCAACACGCGTATCGGCCACCTGCTTGATCGCGGCGGTGAAGAAGCCGACCTCTCCGGGGCCGAGTTCGGACAGCATTTCCTGCTTGGGCCGGAACACGCCGACGCGGTCGATCTGATAGTTGGCGTCGGACGCCATCAGCTTGACCTTCTGGCCCTTCTTGAGGACGCCGTCGATCACCCGCACCAGCACGATGACGCCCAGGTAGGCGTCGTAGAAGCTGTCGATCAGCATGGCCTTGAGCGGCTTGTTGCGGTCGCCCTTGGGCGCGGGCAGGCGCTCGACGATAGCCTCAAGCACGGCCTCGACGTTGAGGCCGGTCTTGGCCGACACGCCGACCGCCTCCGAGGCGTCGATGCCGATCACGTCCTCGATCTGTTCCTTGACGCGGGCTTCGTCCGCCGAGGGCAGGTCGACCTTGTTGAGAACCGGCAGGATTTCCAGGTTGTTGTCGAGCGCCTGATAGACGTTGGCGAGCGTCTGCGCCTCGACGCCTTGCGAGGCATCGACAACCAGAATGGCGCCCTCGCAGGCTGCCAGCGACCGCGACACCTCGTAGGCGAAATCAACGTGGCCGGGCGTGTCCATCAGGTTGAGTTGATAGACTTTTCCGTCCTTGTAGCGGTAGTCGAGGCGCACCGTCTGCGCCTTGATGGTGATGCCGCGCTCGCGCTCGATTTCCATAGAATCGAGGATCTGCTCCTTCATCTCGCGGTTCGAGACGTTGCCGCACAGCTGGATCAGCCGGTCGGACAGCGTCGACTTGCCATGGTCGATGTGAGCGATAATCGAGAAATTGCGGATCAGGGATGTGTCGGTCATGGGCGCTAGATAGCACCGGCCTTCCCGCCGCAAAAGGGGCGCTGGAGGCGCGATCGCCTTATTACCCCTTTCGGTCGCCTTGGGTCCGTGCGGCCCCGTCGTTTTCGCGGTGCCGCGCTGCCCGCGCCGGCGGGCAGGTGGTCTCCCGGTACCCCGCTGCAATGACGGGGAAGGACGGTAAACGCGCTTAGATGATTGCCGTACGCACCCTGGCGGTCACCCACTCGCTCAGCAGCACGGTAACCAGGATCATCAGCAGAATGACGCTGACCTGTGGCCAGGCCAGAACGTTCAGCGAGGCTTCCAGCGCCAGGCCCAGACCGCCCGCGCCGACCAGTCCCAGAACCGTGGACTCGCGGATGTTGATGTCCCAGCGGAACAGGCAAATGGTTGCGAAGGCAGGCAGAAGCTGCGGCACCATGCCATAGGCCATGATCTGCGCTGAGCTGGCGCCAGTGGCCCGGATGGCCTCGACCTGGCTCTCGTCGATTTCCTCGATCGCCTCGTACAGCAGCTTGCCGATGAAGCCGACCGAGCGCAGCGCGATGGCGATGATGCCGGCCAGCACGCCGGGGCCGAGGATCGCGACCAGCAGCAGGCCCCAGATCAGCGCGTTGATTGAACGCGACGACACGATGATCAGCAGTGCGATGGGGCGGACGACAATCGTGCTGGGCGTCGTATTGCGGGCTGCCAGGAAAGCCAGCGGCGTGCCCAATACGATGGCCAGCAGCGTGCCGATGGTGGCGATGTTGATGGTATCCCACAGCGGCTGCCACAACTGGTTGGCGTATTCCCAGCGCGGCGGCACCATGCGGCCGAAGATGTCGGCGGCCTGGGTCGGGGCATCCCAGGCGAACGCCCAGATCGTACCCGCATTCATCACGCGCCAGCAGAACACGGTGAGCGCGACGAGGATGAGCCAGCCGAACCAGCGCAGTATCGCGCCTTCGGTGGTCAGCAGCCGCCAGCTCTTCTTGTCGTGGGGTAGCGTCAGTACCGGCATGTCACTGGATCCTCTGCCGGATGATGCTGGAGACGTATTCGCACAGCATGACGATGGCGATGATGATGATCAGGATGGCGCCGGCGCTGTCGAATTCGTAACGGTCGAGCGCAGTATTGAGCGTCGCGCCGATGCCGCCCGCGCCGACGATGCCGACCACGGCGCTTTCGCGGAAGTTGATGTCGAAGCGGTACATCGACAGCCCGATCAGGCGCGGCATGACCTGACTGGCGACGGCGTAGTCGACAAGCTGCCACCAGCTCGCGCCGGTAGCGCGGATGGCCTCGATCTGTGCGGGATCGGCTTCCTCGATATCATCGGCCAGCAGTTTCGCCAGAAAACCGATGGTCGACAGCGATAGCGTCAGGAAGCCCGCGAGCGGCCCGAAACCGAACATCGCGACGAAGAAGATCGCGATGATGATTTCCTGGAATACGCGGGCAAACGCGATGATGGCGCGGCAGATGCCATATAGCCACCACGGCGCGAGATTGCGGGCCGCGCCGAGTGCCACGGGAACGGACAGCGCGATGCCGGCCACCGTCGAGGTGACGGTCATCGTCAGGCTCTCGATCATGCCCTGCTGGATGTCCGACCAGCGCGAGGTGAAGTCGGGCTGAAAAAAGCCAGCAAGGAAGCGCACGGAGCGCTGCATGCCTTCGGACACGCGCGACCAGTTCACCTCGATCGAGGCGAACGCGAGCAGGAGATAAACCAAGGTACCGATCATAATGCTCCAGCGCAGGGCCGTGCTGCTGATCAAGGGCGGTGGCGACCACTTTGTCGGGTAGGAACGGCCGGCGGTGAGCGAATCCATGGGCTACTGCACGCTCGCTTCCAGTTTGCGGTCGGCCTGATGGCGGGCGACTTCGTCATGCTCGCCGTCCTCGTCATCGGCTTTCGCCTTGACGCTCGCGTTCCAGTCCTCCTCGCCGTAGATGCGGGTCAGCACATCGGAGTTGAGCCCCTCGGACGTTCCATCGTAGACCACCTTGCCGGCGCGTAGTCCGACGATGCGCTTGAGAAAGAGCTGCGCCAGGCCAACGTCGTGGATATTGACGATGGCCGCAAGCTGGCGCTCCTCGCACAGTTCGGTCAGCAGGCGCATGACCTGCCGCGAGGTCTTCGGATCGAGGCTGGCCGTCGGTTCGTCGATCAGCAGCAGATCCGGCTCCTGCACCAGCGCGCGCGCAATGCCGACACGCTGCCGCTGGCCGCCCGAAAGCTGGTCGGCGCGTTTGTCGACGTGATCCAGCATGCCGACGCGGTCGAGCAGGCCGAATGCGCGCTCGATGTCGGCTGCGGGGAATTTGCGCCGGTAGCTCGACCAGAACCCGACATAGCCGAGCCGGCCCGACAGCACGTTTTCCATCACAGTCAGCCGCTCGACCAGGGCGTATTCCTGGAAGATCATGCCTATACGCCGGCGCGCCTTGCGCAGTTCTCCGCGGGAGAGGCGGACGAGATCCGTGCCGTTGAGCAGGATGCGGCCGGATGTCGGCTCGACCAGACGGTTGACGCAGCGGATCAGCGTGGACTTGCCCGCACCCGATGGCCCGATCAGGCCAATCACTTCGCCGCCGCCAACGGTCAGGTCGACGCCGCCAAGGGCAGCGTCGCCAGTCCTGTAGCGTTTCGTAAGCTGCTCGATTTGCAGCATCGATCGCTTCCCTCCGTCAGGTCACTTGCACGTGTATTTGACGCCCATGGCGGCATCGATCTTGCGAACGATGTCCCAGTCCTTCTTGTGGGTGATCTCCACGAACTTCGCTTCGCCGGATTTCGAGAATTCAGCCTTCAGTTCGGAACCTTCCCACGGGAAACTGAAAAACGCTTCCTTGATCTTTTCCTGAAGTGCGGGCTTCAAATTGTAGACGACGCCGTAGCCCGTGGTCGGGAAAGTCTGGGATTTGTAGACGCTCTTGATCTGGTCCGGCGTGACGACCTTGCGATCGTACATGCGGCGCAGAACCGAATTGGCAATCGCGGCGGCCGGATAGTCCTTGTTGGCGACGCCGAGGATCGAATTGTCGTGCTTGCCGGAGAAAGCCGCTTCGTAGTCTTTCCCGGCTTCCATGTTGAATTCGCTCTTCAGCAATGCTGACGGCGCTTTGAAACCGGAGTTCGACGTTTCCGCCGTGAACGCCAGCTTCTTGCCCTTGATATCGTCAATTTTTTCGATGCCGGAACCGGGATACGTGATGATTTCCATTTCGTATCCGAAGGAATTGTCCTCGCTCGCCATCATGGCGAATGGGCGAAATCCGGCGCAGGCCACGGCCAGCGGATTGGAACCCGTATTGAAGCCTGCGACGTGCAGGCGTCCTGCGCGCATCGCCTCAAGCTGGGCAGCGTTGGATTGTACCGGGAAAAACTGCACGCGCTTTCCGGTTACCTTTTCCATGTGCTTGATGAAGCCATCCCAGACCTTGGCATAAACCGCGGGGTCTTCGACGGGCGTATAGGCAAACACCAGGGTCGGCGGATCGATCTGATCTTTTGGATCGCTGAGCGTGTCGGCAACGAGGTCGCCGTCTGCGTCTTTGTAGCGAGAATCCAGGGCGGAGACAGGAGCCGATGTGGCGGCAAGCGCCAAACCCAGTCCCAAGGCAAACGTCATCAGATTGCGGGCGATAGAACGCTGCATTTCAATTTTCCTCCACTGTAGGCCACCGCTTCTTGTTGGCTGCGGCTTATGTGACAGCCTAACAGTCTGATGACGTTCAGTGGAAGAACTTCTGTCGTGTGTTGCAATTCCGTCATAGATAAAGCGCGCGGGACCTGAGATCCGGCGCGCTTTCAACAAACTTACTTGCAGTCGTACTTCACGCCCATGGCCTGGTCGATCTCGCGCACGACCTGCCAATGCTGCTTGAAGGTGATCGGCATGAACTTTTCCTGCGCTGGCTCAGAGCTCTGGAACTCCTTGAGCAGATCGGAACCGGTCCAGTCGAAGGAGAAGAAGGCCTCCTTCACTTTCGCGGCTAGTTCCGGCTTCAGATTGTAGACATAGCCGTAACCGGTGGTCGGGAAGGTCTCAGACTTATAGATGACCTTGAGCTGCTCCGGCTTCACGACATTGCGTGCCAGCATGCGCACCTTGACTGAGTTCGCGATCGAAGCTGCGGGGTAATCCTTGTTGGCGACGCCGAGGATCGAATTGTCGTGCTTGCCCGAGAAGATCGGCTCGTAATCCCTGCCGGCTTCCATCTTGAACTTCTCCTTCAGCAGGGCCGAAGGGGCCTTGAAGCCGGAGTTTGAGGTCTGCGAGGTGAAGGCGAGCTTCTTGCCCTTCAGGTCTTCGATTTTCTCGACGCCCGAGCCCGGATACGTAATGAATTCCATTTCGTAGCCGTATTCGCCCTCCGCGGACGCCATCATCGCAAACGGCACGAAGCCGGTGCAGTTGACGGCCAGCGGGTTTGAACCCGTGTTGAAACCGGCGACGTGCAAGCGGCCTGCGCGCATGGCTTCAAGCTGGGCGGCGTTGGATTGCACGGGGAAGAACTGGACCTTCTTACCGGTCACCTTCTCCATGTGCTTCAGAAAGCCGTCCCACACCTTGGCATAAACGGAGGGATCTTCGACCGGCGTATAAGCGAAAACCAGCGTTGCCGGATCGATCCAGTCCTTCGGATCGGTCGGAGCGTCAGCGACCATGTCGCCGTTAGCATCCTTGAAACGGGAATCGAGTGCAATTGCCGGTACGGCGAGCGTGACGGCGGCTAGCGCAAGCGCGGCGCCAGCAAATCCTCGAAACGAACGTCGCATGAAAATACCCCTCTCCGGTCTACGACGGACAAAACCGAGGCGCGAGGTAGCGTTGGCGTATTACAGGTTGATGACGGTTTGGTTGGTGGACTGTCTTAAACGCGCGGCTTGGCCCGTGTCGTTGGCGTCGCGCTGGCCGGCTCATCTGGCCACGGATGTTTTGGGTATCGCCCTTTCATCTCTGCCTTCACGCCTGCCCAGGAACCGCGCCAGAAGCCTGGTAAATCGCGCGTTATCTGGATCGGACGCTGCGCGGGCGACAGCAGATGCAGGGTGAGTGGGAGACGGCCGCCCGCGATTGCGGGATGGCGGTCGAGGCCAAACAGTTCCTGCACGCGAATGTGAAGAGCCGGCGCATCCGGGCCATCGTAGTGGATCGGATGGCTGTGCCCGGTCGGCGCGGTGAAGTGTGACGGCGCGTCGGCATCGAGGCGCTGCCGCGTCGCCCACGGCAAAAGCACATCGAGAGCGGCGCCAAGGTCATCGGCGCCGATATCGGATAGTCGCGATTTTTCGTTCAGGAACGGAGCCAGCCAGTCCGTCACGGATTTTGCCAACGCGGCGTCCGAAAGGTCCGGCCAGGTGTCCGGATCGACGGCGCGCATAAACGCCACGCGGTCTCGCAGTTGAAGCTGGCCCTTGCTCCACGGCAGGCGGTCGACGCCGAGGCTTGCGATGCCCTGCGCCAGAGCCTCGCCGCTGTCGGGAGGAACCGGCCGCGGTTCGCTCGACAGCACGATGGCATCCAACCGGCGCACGCGCCGTGCACGCAGGGC